>CAZPMD010000158.1:0-7593 GCA_964587395.1 uncultured Hyphomicrobiales bacterium | reverse complement strand
CCGAAGGATCATACCGCTCGGCTTCGGGAACATATTTAAATAATGTCTCGCCGGTAGCGGAGATGATTTTGTCATTTTCTAAAATCTGGTATTCCTGGCCTGCCAAGATTGAGGAAACAGAGGGAGGAAGATTGGGGGTGGGAGTAGGCGTGATGGTCGCGGTCGGCGCGGGGGTGGAGGTTGGCAAGGGAGTGAAGGCAGGCAAGACCTCCGAAGTCTTGGAGATTTCAGAAGTCTGTGTCGGCGCAGGCGCGCAGGCGGTGATCAGCAGAATGGCAAGAAAGAAAATTTGCTTCATGCAAATTATTATGGCACGGGATGTGGAAATGTCAATGGGGAAAGTGACCATCCACGAATTTTTCACGAATACTCGAATATGAGACGCGCCCATTCGCGAATTCGTGGTCATCATTCGTGGATGGTTACCAAAATCAAGCAATATCCACTTTCAACAGGCGGGCGAAGAATTTGTGGAGAAGAAATGTTGGCAGAACAAGCAGGGCGTGAACAGCCGCGCTCAGTCCAAAGAGCATCGCGACAGATTGGAGAAAATTATTCAGCGGCGGCGTGACATACGCCAGCATCCACGGGCCTGCGCCCGCGATCAGCGCCAGCGCGAGGATGCCCACGACCCACACCGCGAGCGGAGTCCACGCGTGGCGGTCGGAGGCGGAGGGAAGCATGGTACTGCTGACCGCGAAAGTGAGATAGAACCACAGCGGAAAATCGTCCACGGATGGCAGGGCATTCAATGCAGGGAAAAATAATTCAGTTTGTCCGTTCTGAAAAGTCTGCCAGAGCAGAAGCAGGTTTAGTTTATAGATGGAGGCGTAGGCTACGAACAGTCCGCCTGCGATGAGAGGCGCAATGCCAATGAGCGAATCACGCACCACATCCGTGCGGGCGGTCTCCACGTAGCCGAGGATGAGACGTCCATCGGGTAAAACCTGCGGCAGGAGGGAGAATCCCCCTGTCCGCACGCCAAGCAGGCGCGCCACGAGAAAATGGCTGAGTTCGTGCAGGAGCACGCCGGGGAAAAAGAGCATCGAAAACAGGCCAACCGTCAAACCCGGATGACGGGTGGTGATGAGAAACACAGCCTGAATCTCACGGTGCAAAAGCCGCTGGAGAAATACCAGCGGCACGAGAGAGAGAATGAACCAGAAGAGGCCGGTTAACACAGTTTTCAGTGACCAGTCATCAGTGATCAGTTTTTACATGTGCCTCCCGAAGAACACCGGGACGATTGCGGCACAGTGCAGGCAGTCAGCAGTGTTCAATGGTCAGTCACCATTCACTGTCTGACCGCGCGGCACACATCAGACAGTTGGCGTGGTGGGAGCAGGAGGCTGGGGTTGGGTCTTTCCCGCGGTGCCTTTCCAAATGGCTCCGCCGCCCGCGCCCAGACCAGCCGTCAGACCGACATTCAGCAAACCAACACAAAAGGCCATGCCAAGTTGCACTGCCCACATGGTGCCAGGCTCGACTGGCGGGAGACCCAGCACGCGGTTGATCTGAAATTCAGGATTTTGCATGACGGCGGCATTGATAATGGAAGCGCCGATCTGTCCCACGATTCCAATCCCACCTGCAATGGCGCCCGCCATCGCGCCGCGCGTGCTCTCGCGCATGCAGCAGCAGTTCGGGCGCGATTCGGCTGCAGTGCTCGCCGATTTTCACGCCCGCGTCTATGACGTGGCGCTGTCGATCCGGCCCGGGGAGACGCTGACCTATGGCGAGGTGGCGAGGCGCATCGGCGAGCCCGGCGCGGCGCAGGCGGTGGGGCAGGCGCTGGGCAAGAACCCCTGGCCGATCATCGTGCCCTGCCATCGGGTGCTGGCGGCCGGCGGGCGTACGGGCGGCTTCTCGGCCAATGGCGGAATCGATACCAAGCTGAGGCTGCTCACCATCGAGCGGGCCCGCACGGCCGGGGCTCCGACTCTGTTCGACGATGATCCCGCCTTCGGCCTCGCCGCGCGGCCCGGGACCGGCCGGCGATGACCGCGGTCCAGCTCTGCGCCTGCGCCTCGCTGCGCGTTATGGACTATCGCTGCGAGGCCGGACCCGACGACCGGCCCTTCGTCGAGATGCATGATTGCCTGTCGCTGTCCTATGTCCGACGCGGCAGCTTCGGCCTCACGAGCCGGGGCGCGACCCACGACCTCGTGGCCGGCGCCATCCTCGTCGGCCGTCCCGGGGACGAATACTGCTGCACTCATGAACACCATGCGGCGGGCGACGAGTGCCTGTCGTTCCAGTTCACGGCCGGGGCGATCGACGACATCGGCCCGGCCGGGGCGGTCTGGGAGACCCGGGCTGTGCCGCCGCTGGCCGAACTGGCAGTGTGGGGCGAACTGGGACAGGCGGCAGTCGAGGGACGGAGCAACGTCGGCCTGGACGAGGTGGGCCTTGCTCTTGCGGGCCGCTTCATCGCCGTCGCCACCGGGCGCGACCGCCGTGGTGCGCCGGCGCGCAGTGTCGACCGGCAGCTTTGCGTAGACGCGGCAGGCTGGATCGAGGCCCACAGCGCCGAGCCGGTGACGCTGGAGGATGTCGCCGCCTTCGCGGGCTTCAGCCCCTATCATTTCCTGCGCCTGTTCCGGCGCGTGACCGGGGTGACACCGCACCAGTATCTGGTGCAATGCCGGCTGAGGCGGGCGGCCCGGCTGCTGGCCGAGCCGGGTCAATCCATCACAGACGTCGCCTACGACGTCGGTTTCGGCGACCTGTCCAACTTCGTCCGCTCCTTCCGTCGTGCTGCTGGCCTGTCGCCGAGGGCCTTTCGCAACGCGTCGCGCGCGGAGCGCAATTTCTGCCAAGAGCGGCTCCAGCGCCTCGCCTAGCCTGACGTCCCGATCAACAGGAGGACGTCATGTACGACCACATCGGACTGCGCGTGAAAGACATGGACAAGGCGGTGGCCTTCTACACCGCGGCGCTGGCGCCGCTCGGTCACCGGCCGGGGGCGCGGGGCGAGGGCTATGCCGGCTTCGGCCCGGGGCCGGATTCGACGCCGCTCTGGCTCCACCCGACCACCAATGCCGGAGCCACCGGCGTCCACATCTGCTTCAGGGCGAAGAGCCGGGCGGAGGTGGACGCCTTCCACGCCGCGGCGATCAAGGCCGGAGGGAAGGACAATGGCGCACCGGGCCTCAGGCCGGACTATTCGCCGACCTACTATGCCGCCTTCGTGATCGATGCCGACAACAACAATCTCGAGGCAGTGTTCACGGGCTGAGCGCAGCCCTGGCCGGGCGGTCAGTAGACTCCCATGGGAAAGGCCTTGAGCACCAGCTCGGCGTAGACACCCTTCTCCCAGAGCCGCTGCAGCGCGTGGTTCACCGCGCGCCGCAGCGGCTCGTTGCCGCGTCGCATGACGATGGCGAGGCCCTCTCCGAAGAAGCGGTTCTCGGTGTAGGCGCCGCCGAGGAAGCGGCAGCAGTCGGCGGAACTCTCGCCGGAAATCCAGAACCCCGAGGCGATCCCGTCGGCGAACAGCACATCGACGTCGCGCTCCAGCACGGCGCGCCGGGCGGCCTCGATGTCGGGATAGCGGCGAATGGCCGAGAGGCGGAAGAACTGGGTGACATAGGCCTCGTGCGCGGTCCCCTGGACCACGGCGATCGAACGTCCGGCCAGCGACTCCGGCGTCGCGTCCTCAAGCCGGGTATCCTTGCGCATGATGAAGCGGGCGGGGGTCTCAAGATAGCGGTCGGACACCTCGTAGCGGCGACGGACGTCCGGTGTGATGGCCATGGAGGCGATGATCGCGTCGCCGGCGTTGCGGTCGAGGCCCTCGGTCAGCACGTCGAAGCGACGGACCTGGATGGTGCAGGGAACGCCCAGCTCCTGGCAGATGGCGCGGGCGAGTTCCACATTGAAACCCGTCGGCCGGCCATCGGGGCCGGCGAAGTTGAAGGGCGGGAAGTCGTCCTCGGTGAGGAAGCGGATCTGCGGGACGCGCGTGAGGTCGACCCTCTCGCTGCGGCGGCGCGGATCCCAGTAGCCGGGGATCGTAACGGTCGCGGCCGAGGCAGGGCGGTCGGCCTGAGCGATCTGGGCGCCGGCCGGGGGGCAGGCACCCACGAGGGCGATTGCAACCAGCGATAAGGCTCTGGCGATCAAGACACGTCATCCGGGTTCGTCCGACTGATGCCGGCACGCGGCTCCCTTATAGACTGTACCGGGGCGTTCGCGAGGGGGCGAGCGCGAGACACGGCGGTCTCGCGATGCGATCAGAGGATTTTCGCGGGCGGCTCGCGGAGCGGATCACGGCGGCCCGGATTCCGACGGAGCGCAGAGCGCGCCCGGGCGGCCATCGTGACATGGTTGCGCCAGGTCGGTTGGTCGATGACCTCGTCGGGCCGCCCGAACGTTTCAGGGCAGAGGCTGCCGCTTCCTTGTGGGGCGTCGCGCCGCTGGAGGCCGCGCTGGCCATGGGACTGGTGACGGCGGAGGCGATCGCCGCCGCCCTGTCGCGTCGAATCGGCGGCATCGTCATCCATCTCGAAGGAGCGATGCCCGTTGTCGCGGCCGATCCCGCCTCCTGGCCAGCGGTCCTGGCGCGCGGTGCGGTAGGCATCGTCCATCCGGTGATGGGGAAAGCCATTGTGATCGCGCCGGGTCCCGACGAGGCCGAGCGCCTTGCCGCCGACGGCCTGCGCCCCTCATCCGGTTTCCTGCCTGTTCTCGTCACCACACCACAGGCCTTCGCCCGGCTGATCCGAGCCTGGGCCGGGGACGCCTGGGTCGATGCGACGGTGCCAAGGCTGGAACGGCAGCAGCCGGCCATGAGTGCCTCCGATCGCGACCTGATGGCCCGCACGGCAGGCACCGTCTTGGTGCTTCTTGCAGCGCTCTTCGCGGCGCTTGCAGCGGGGAGCGGCTGGCTCGCCGCGGTCGCCGGTGGGGCGGTCGGCTTCGGTGTCTCGGTGTGGGTGGCCCTGCGTCTGGCCGCCGCTGTCGCGCGGCCGGAACCGCTGCCGCGCCGCAGGCTGCGGGACGACGAGCTTCCCCGCTACACCATCCTTTGCGCGCTCTACCGCGAGGCGGCCGTGGTCGATGCCCTGCTCGCGGCTCTCAGAGGCCTCGACTACCCGCGCGCGCGCCTCGAGATCAAACTGATCCTGGAGGCCGACGATCCCGAGACGCTCGCCGCGGTGCGGGGGGCTTCCCACGATCCGGCGGTGGAGGTGATCATCGTTCCGCCAGACGGGCCGCGCACCAAGCCCAAGGCGCTCGCCATGGCGTTGCCCTTCGCCCGTGGCGATCTCGTCGTCGTCTATGATGCCGAGGACAGGCCCGAGACCGGACAGCTGAGGGAGGCCGCCGAGACCTTTGCGGCGGGTGACGCGCGCCTCGGCTGCCTGCAGGCGCCCCTGTCGATCGTCAATGAACGCGACAGCTGGCTCGCCCGCTTCTTCGCGGCGGAATATGACGCACTGTTCCGCGTCCTGCTCCCGGCTTTCGCCCGCTTCGGGCTTCCCATGCCGCTCGGCGGAACCTCCAATCATTTCCGCCGCGCCGCTCTCGATCAGTCGCTCGGCTGGGACCCCTACAATGTTGCCGAGGACGCCGACCTGGGCTTTCGCCTCGCCCGCAACGGCTGGCGGACCGGTACGATCGTCGCGCCGACACGGGAGGAGGCTCCGCCGACGTTCCGCGGCTGGTTCGGCCAGCGCAGCCGGTGGTTCAAGGGCTGGCTGCAGACCCTCGCCGTGCTGGCGCGCGATCCGCGGCGGCTGGCGAAGGAACTGGGTTTGCGGGGGCTTGCCGCCCTGGCCGCCACGCTCGCCGGCTCGCTCGGGTCTGCCCTCGTCCATCTCGTCTGCCTCGCCGCACTCCTGGTGACATGCCTGCTGCATGGAATGCCGTCATGGGCGGGCTTCGCGGCCGTCGTCTTCGGTCTCGGCTATGGCGGCAGCATGGCCTACAAGACGGCGGGGCTGGCCCGCGCCGGCCGGTTGCGGCTCGCGCCATGGCTCCTGCTTCTGCCGCTCGCCTGGATCGCCATGGGCCTTGCGGCGTTGAAGGCGGTGCTCGATCTCTGGCGACGGCCGTTCCACTGGCAGAAGACAGAGCACGGTGCGGCGCACTGGCCGACTGCGACGGCGGTGCCTGCCGGAGGCCGGGACATGCCGACCGATGCCGTCGCCCGCATCATTGCCCTCTCCGAGGACCTCATCGCCAGCGGGCGGCACCAGCCTCGCGAAGTGGCCGCAGCCTTGCGTCGGCACTGCCACCGCATGCGGGCGGTCGGCGCGCCGGAGAGCCTGTTGGCAGTGCTCGAGCGCTACGGATTCGACATCGAGTCGCGTGAGATGCGTGGCTGAAAGCACGCCGGGCGAGGGCCGCGCCCACGCGAGGGACAGTCTTGTCAACGCCTCCCGATGACGTCACAAGCTCCGCCGGTGTTCCAGGCGAGCCGTGAAGGGAAATGGGCGGATGAGCGAACAGGACCAGCCGATCGAGGTCCGTCCATCCGACCGCCACAGCCCCTTTCACCGTCTCATCGGCTGGGAGGTGGTCGAATGGACCGATGGCCGCGCGGTGCTGAAATGCCCGGTCCGTGAGGACTACATGAATCGCGGCGGCGCCCTGCACGGGGGGCTCGTCGCCACGCTCATGGATTCGGCCGGAGGCTATGCCGCACTCGGCGGACCGCCGAAGGACGCCAACCAGATTGACCGGCGAGGTGTCACCCTGTCGCTCACGGTCAACTATCTGGGTACGGCGCGGGACGGCGTGCTGACCGTCACGGCGACACGTACCGGCGGCGGGCGCAGCATCGCCTTCGTGTCCATCCGGGTCGATGACAGCGACGGCAATACCATCGCTGACGGCGTCGGCACCTTTCGGCGGTTCACCGGCGCCGTCTGATCCTCATTCGGCCGGATCGAACTCCACCGGCGCGAAGCGGTAGCTGGTCGAGCAGTATTCGCACGTCACGGTGATGTGCCCGTCCTCGACCATGTCGCGGCGCTCTTCCATCGTGAAGCTCTTGACGATGCCCTCGATGCGCGCGCGCGAGCAGGTGCAATGCTCGCGCACGTCCTGGGCATCGAACACACGAACGCCCCGCTCATGGAACAGGCGAAACAGCAGGCGCTCCGGCGACAGCATGCGGTCGACGAGTTCGTCGTCGCCGATCGTGTCGGTCAGCGCCCGCGCCTCGGCCCAGGCCTCATGCGGCTCGGGAAGGACCGTTCCGTCAGGTGCGTCGCCCGGGGCGAGATCGCGACTCCCCTCCGTTCCCGCCTTCGGCAGGTGCTGCACGAGCAGGCCGCCGGCCCGCCAGGTGCGCTGCATGCCCGCCTCGCCGGCGATGTACTCTTCCGCTGCAGCCAGGCGCACGCGCGTCTCGATCTGCTCGGACTGGCGGAAATACTGGTCGGCGGCCTGTTCGAGCCCCTGGCCGTCGAGCGACACAATGCCCTGGTAGCGCTGCATGTCGCCGCCCTGGTCGATGGTCATGACCAGTTGCCCGGTGCCGAGAAGCGCCGCCGGATCATCGCGACCGGCGGCGGTCGCCGCCTCAATCGCCTCGGCGTCGAAGCGGGCGAGCGCGCGGACGCGGTCGGGCGTCGCCACGTC
>CAZPMD010000157.1:0-7605 GCA_964587395.1 uncultured Hyphomicrobiales bacterium | reverse complement strand
ACCTTCGCGCTGATCCACCTGCCCCCGGGGGATCCGCTCGCCGCGGGCGACGAGCCCGGCCCAGACCGGTGCGCCGAGAACGGCGGCGAGCCGCTGCATCCAGCGCGAGGGCACCGTCGGAACGCCGCCGGCCTTGGTGGCGCGGCTCAGCACCACCTGGCGCTGCCCGAGAAGCTGGCAGAAGTCATGCGCGGCAAGGCCGATGCGCCGCTCGGGCGGATCGATGCCGAAGCTCGCGCGCATGGCCCGGCTCAGCCAGGGATCGAGCCGGGTGTCGCCCGGCCAGGAGCCTTCGACGAGGCCGGCCAGAACGACGCAGTCGGCCTCCAGGAGGCGCGCCTCTGGCAGGCCGAGAATGCGGATGCGGGCGCCGGGATTGGCCGGCCGCCGCACGGTTTCCGTCTGCATCAGGCTGTCGAGCGCGGAGGGGTAGTCGCGCCGCGAGATGGCGAAGCCGGCGGCCGGATCGGAGGCCGTGACGTCGACGAGCAGCCCGACCACGGCATCGCGCCCGATGGCGAGGGGATCGAGGCCGAGCCGATGCAGCACCTCGGCGTGGGCCGTCGCGAAGGTCGCCAGCGGCGCCTCGGCGGGCAGCGTGGACAAGGGCGTGAGCGCCTCGATGGTGCGGCTGAGGAGCGCGCGCCCTGCGACCAGCGCGGCCTCGGTGACACGGCTCGCCGCGTCGTCCGGACGCGGTCTTTCGCTCGCCTTCGCCGTGTCGAGGATCGCCAGCATGCCGCCAAGCCCGCCGGCCGGACGCAGCCCCCTGAGGGCCTTCAACTCGATCGCCGCGATGGCGGCGTCCCGCTCCGCAGCCGCCGTTCCGCCGGCAACCGCGTCATGGGCGAGCAGGGCCAGAAGGTCGGAGGGCGAGGGTTCGTCGAGGGCGAGAGCCGCCGCCAGGCGGGCGACGGTGGCGGCGGGCGTGCCGGACAGGGGCTGACCGCCGGAATCGTCGACCGCGACGTTCCAGCGCGCCAGCTCGGCCATGACCCGGTGCGCCAGTGCCCGGTCCGGTGTGACGAGAGCGGCATCGCGGGCAGGGTCCTCCGCGACCTCGCGCAGGACGACGGCGACTGCCAGGGCCTCCTCCCGCTCATTGGCGGCCTCGATCACGGCCAGTTCCGCGAGCGCCTCCGGGCCTTGCATGGCGCGTCCCGCCGCCCACAGATCCGTGGTGGCAGCGGGCCGCATGGCGTCGGAAACCAGGGCTTCCCGGCCATGGGCCGCCGGAGGCGTCAGGCTCTCGACCGTCTCGCGATCGATGCCGACATGGTCGATGAGCCGCTTGAGGCCATATTGCGGATGGGCGTGCGCGGCGCCTCCTCCCGCTCCGCCGATGGCGCGCCAAGAGGCCTCGTCGAGATCGGTGTCGAGACCGGGCAGGACGAGGGCGCCCAGCGGGTGGTGGGCGACCATGGCGAGGAGGTCGCGGGTGGCGGGAATGGAGCCCGTCGAGCCCGCGGCGATGAGCGGCCCCGGGCTCGCCTTCAGGCGGACGGCTTCCGCAGCGATGAGCCGATCGCGACGGATCGCCGGTTCCTCCAGCCCGAGTTCGGCGAGATGGGCGGGCCAATGTTCGCGGGCGATCGTCAGGAAGGCGCGGGTGATCTGCCAGAACTCGTCGAGGCCGGAATCGACGATCCCGTCGAGGTTCGTCCAGGGTACGCGCTCCGTCGCCACCTGGTCCATCAGCCGCATGAGATCGGCGGCAAGCGACAGCGCATCGGCCGTCGCGGTGGAGACGACGAGCGGATCGTCGCCCCTCAGGCGCATCACCGCCCGGTCGACGCTCTCGGCCCAGCGCCGCACCAGCCCGGCCAGCGTCAGCCGGCGGTCGAGCGAGGCGATCGGCGGTCCGATGGCGTCCAGTCCCAGCGCATCGAGCGGCATGGGATCGGCGAAGGCCCACTCCTCCTCGTCGACGTCGCCGATGGGGGTGATGCGCGGCAACAGCACCGCGCCCGCCGGCGTCAGCTCGGCGAAGATGTCGCGCATGGTGCGGCAGGCACGCCGATTCGGCAGCAGGATCGTGCCCGCCGCCAGCGACAGCGGATCGGCCGCATCCGGCCAGCCCGGAATGACGCGTCCGGCGAGGATCGCCTCGGCCAGCGTCCGCAGATGCGGGCGCGAGGCGGGAATCGTCAGGACGCGCGGGCGGCTCGGCATGGCCTAGTGGTGCCGCGTCGGTGCCTTTTCCACAAGGGCGTGCATGGCAGCAGGCGTCACGCCGGCGGCGTGTAGCCCTTCGGCAGGCGGGCGCGCTCGATCTGGGCGATGTCGCAAGCGACGTCGACCATCGCGGAAAAGTCGTTCTGTCCGTAGCCGCGGGCGCGGGCCTGCGAGAAGGCCTCGCGCGCGGCAGCAGCCACCGGAACCGGCACGCGGGCGGCGTTCGCCGCCTGGACGATGAGGGTCAGGTCCTTGTGGGCGAGGTCGATGGAGAAGCCCGGCTCGGTGTCGCCCGCCAGCACCTTGTTCGGCCAGTTCACCTTGAGCTGCCCGTTGGTGGCCGTCGTGCCGTAGAGCACGTCGAGCGTCTTGGTGAGCTCCAGGCCAAAGCGCTGCGACAGGGCGAGCGCTTCGGCGTTGAGCTGGCAGAGGATGATGGCGAGGTAGTTGTTGACGAGCTTCATGCGGGTGCCGGCGCCGGGGCCGCCCGAATGGTGGATGGTCGTGCCCATGGCGTTGAGCAGCGGCAGGACGCGCTGGTAGTCGGCGTCGTCGGCACCGACCATGAACAGGCTCTGGCCGCGGTCGGCATGCCAGGCGAGGCGGCCGATGGGCGCGTCGACGGCGGTCATGCCGCGGCGCCGCGCCTCCTCGTGCAGGCGGTCCGTGGTGTCGGGGTCGATGGTGGAGAGATCGAGGACGAGCGTGCCGGGCCTGGCGTGATCCAGCACGCCGCCGGGCGCGAGGATCACCTCGTTGACCTCCTTGCCGGTCGGCAGCACCGTGACGACGATGTCGCAGGCCGCCGCGATCTCCTGGATGGTGCCGCGCCTGGCGCCGAGCGACTCCAGCGCCTTGACCGGCGCCTCCACCACGTCGAAGACCATGAGGGAAAAGCCCTTGGTCTGCAGGTTCGAGGCCATGCCCCGGCCCATCTTGCCAAGGCCGATGAATCCGACCGTCATGTCTGTCCTCCCGATTGTCCATCTTGTGCCGATGCGGGCGCGGCGTCATGGTCCGCCCCTCGCGAAGGACGCGGAGCCTAGCCAGCGGATGAACGCCTTGCACCCTCAAGCTTTGCATGCCTCGCCCGCCGGATGGCCGGGCGATATCTTCACCGCGCTGAAAGCGGCGGGTGTCAGACAGGTCGCCTATGTGCCCGACGGCGGCCACGCCGACCTGATCCGGGCGGTGCATGCCGATCCCGCCATGATCGGCATTCCGCTGACCACGGAGGAGGAGGGCGTGGCGCTCGTCTCCGGCGCCTGGCTCGGCGGCGACCGCGCCTGCCTGCTCATGCAGTCCTCCGGCGTCGGCAACTGCGTCAACATGCTGTCGCTGGTCCGCAACATGGGCGGTCCCTTCCTTTCCTTCGTGACGATGCGCGGCGAGTGGGGCGAGTTCAATCCCTGGCAGGTGCCGATGGGCACCGGCACGCCGGACGCCTTCCGCCTGATGGGCGTGCATGTGCTGCGCGCTGACAGGCCGGAGGAGGTCGGTCCCGCGACCGCCGCCGGCATCCGCATGGCCTATGAGGGCGGCAGCGCCGTCGCCGTTCTCCTCGCCCAGCAGCTCATCGGCGCCAAGGTCTTCGTGAAATGAGCAGGACCGTGAACCGTCTCGACCGCCGCGCCGTCGTTGCCCGCCTCATCGCCGAGCGGGGCGATGCCATCGTCGTCACCGGCCTCGGATCGCCCACCTATGACGTCGCCGCCTGCGGCGATCATGACCGCAACGTCTATCTCTGGGGCGCCATGGGCGGCTGCGCCGTGATGGCGCTGGGTCTGGCCCTCGCCCGGCCGGACACGCCGGTCATCGCCATCACCGGCGACGGCGAGATGCTGATGGGCATCGGCTCCTTCGCCACCATCGCCATGCAGGCGCCGAAGAACCTCACCGTGGTCGTGCTGGACAACGGCCTCTATGGCGAGACCGGCGGCCAGGCGAGCCATTCGGTTGTGGCCGACCTCGCCGCCATTGCGGGCGCCTCGGGCATTGCCGATACCCGCGCCATCGACGACATGGAGGCTGTGGGCGGCCTCGCCACCCGCGCCACCTCCGTCGGAAACGGTCCCTGCGTCGCGGTGGTGAAAATCGACCAGGCCGAGCGCGAGCGGGTCCTGCCGACCCGCGACGGCCATGCCGTCCGCGCCCGTGTTCGCCAGTCGCTGGGGCTCTCGATCGACTGATGTTCTCACCCGAGGAACTCGAGCGATACGCCCGCCACATCGTCCTGCGCGAGGTGGGAGGGCCCGGCCAGCAGAAGCTGAAGGCGGCGCGGGTCCTGGTGATCGGCGCCGGCGGACTCGGTGCGCCGCTGCTCCTCTACCTCGCCGCCGCCGGCGTCGGCACCATCGGCATCGTCGACGACGACGGCGTGGCGCTCTCCAACCTGCAGCGCCAGGTCATCCACCGCACCGAGGATGTCGACGTGCTCAAGACCGAGAGCGCGGCCAGCGCCATCCGCCGGCTCAATCCCCATGTCGAGGTGGTCTCCCACGTCACCCGGCTGACGGCGGCGAACGCCCGCGAGCTCGTGGCGCCCTACGACATCGTCGCCGACGGCTCCGACAATTTCGCCACGCGCTATGCGGTGTCCGACGCCTGTTTCCATGAAGGCCGGCCGCTGGTCACCGCGGCGGTCGGCACCTTCGACGCCACGCTGACGACGCTTCGCCCGCACGAAAAGGACGCCGAGGGTCGGCCGAACCCGACCTATCGCTGCCTCTTCCCCGACGCGCCGCCGCCCGGCACCGTTCCCTCCTGCCAGGAGGCCGGCATTCTCGGCGCGCTCACCGGGATCGTCGGATCGATGATGGCGCTGGAGGTCATCCGCGAGATCGTCGGCTTCGGCGAGGGCCTCGTCGGCCGCCTGCTGATGATCGACACCCGTGCCATGCGCTTCGAGACGGTGCGCTACCGCTGGGACCCGGAGAACCCGCTGAACGGCCGAAGCGGCTGAGCCGCCTCACAGCATCGACGGCAGCACGCGGTCCGGCGGCTTGTGGCCGTCCATGAAGGCCTTGATGTTGACGATGACCTTGTCGCCCATGTCGATGCGGCCCTCGATGGTGGCCGAGCCCATGTGCGGCAGCAGCACCACCTTGCCGGCCCGGGCGAGCTTGATCAGCCGGGGATTGACCGCCGGCTCGCTCTCGAACACGTCGAGGCCGGCGCCGGCGAGGTCGCCCGCCTCGATCATCCGCGTCAGCGCCACCTCGTCGATGATCTCGCCGCGGGCGGTGTTGACGACGAAGGCCTCCTTCTTGAGGAGCTTCAGCCGCCGCGCCGACAGGAGGTGATAGGTCGCCGGCGTGTGCGGGCAGTTGACCGAGACGATGTCCATGCGGGCGAGCATCTGGTCGAGGCTCTCCCAATAGGTGGCGTCAAGCGCCTGTTCGGTCTTCTCGGGCAGGCGGCGGCGGTTGTGATAGTGGATCTGCATGCCGAAGGCGGCGGCGCGGCGGGCCAGGGCCTGTCCGATCCGGCCCATGCCGACAATGCCGAGACGCTTGCCGTGGATGCGCTTGCCGAGCATCCAGGTGGGGCTCCAGCCGGTCCATTCGCCATGCTCGAGCACTTCCAGGCCCTCGGCCAGGCGGCGCGGCACGGCGAGGATGAGGGCCATGGTCATGTCGGCGGTGTCCTCGGTGAGGACCCCCGGCGTATTGGTCACGGTGATGCCGCGCTGGACGGCGGTGGCCACGTCGATGTTGTCCACGCCGTTGCCGAACTGGGCGATGAGACGGAGCTGCGGCCCGGCCTGCGACAGAACGGCGGCGTCGATCCGGTCGGTGACGGTCGGCACCAGGACCTCGGCCGTCTTCACCGCGGCGACGAGGTCGGCCTGGCTCATCGGCTTGTCGTCGACATTGAGGCGCGTCTCGAAAAGCTCGCGCATCCGCGTCTCGATCGTGTCCGGCAGTTTCCTCGTCACGACGACGAGCGGCTTCTTGCGGTTCGCCATGCCCCAACCTCTGGTATCGTCGCGCCCATCTGGGACGGGCGCCCGGCCGGATCATTCCGGACGGCCATCAAGCCCATCTTAACCCTGTGCGGCGAGAATGGCTTTTGTCGCGACCTCTCTACCAGATGGGTTGCGGGAGACAAAGCCGTCGGCACCTCGAGATCACCCGTCTTTCGAAGGGTCCGGCGCCAGTGTTGTGTGGGTTGCGTATGAGTGTTCGTCGCCTTGGCGCGGTTCTCGCCGCCGTGATCATGGCCTGCGCCGTGGCCACCCCTGTGGTATCGGCCGCCGAGATCACCGGCTCGCTCGGGTCGCAGACCCGCCTGCCCGTTCCCCGTTTCGTCAGCCTGAAGTCCGAGCGGGTCAATGCCCGCATGGGACCGACCCGCGAGCACCAGGTCGTCTGGATCTACCAGCGCGCCGGCCTTCCGGTTGAGGTCACCGCGGAGTTCGACAACTGGCGCCGCATCCGCGACCATGACGGCACCGAGACCTGGGTGTTCCATTCCATGCTGTCGGGCCGGCGCACCGGCGTGGTGATGCCCCGCGGCAATGCCGAGCAACTCGTTCCCCTGATGAACCGTGCCGGCGGCGACCGCATCGTGGCGCGCCTCGAACCGCGCGTGCAGGGCACGGTCCGCTCCTGCAACGGCACCTGGTGCCGCATCACCGGCGTCGGCTTCGACGGCTGGATCGAGCAGACGCGCCTGTGGGGCGTCTATCCCAACGAGAAGGTGGAGTAAGGAGGCGGCGCGTCCTAGGCTGGGCGCCTCACTCCAGGAACCCGCCATGGCCGAATCCGATCTGCCCAGCCGCCAGTCCCGCGCCGCCTTCGTCGCGCGCTTCGGCGGCGTCTGGGAACATTCGCCCTGGATCGCCGAGGGCGCCTTCGATGCCGGCCTGACAGCGGCTCACGATACGGCCGGGGGCCTGCATGCGGCGATGGCTGCCGTGATGCGCGCGGCAGCGGAGCCTGCGAAGCTCGCCCTGATCCGCGCCCATCCCGACCTCGCCGGAAAGCTCGCCGCAGCCGGTCGTCTCACCGCCGAATCGACCGGTGAGCAGGCCTCCGCCGGGCTCGACAGGCTGACGGATGGGGAGCGGGCGGAGTTCACCCGGCTCAACGATGCCTACAAGGCGCGGTTCGGCTTTCCCTTCATCCTCGCGGTGAAGGGCCGGAGCAAGGGCGAGATCAGGGACGCGTTCCTGGCGCGTCTGCAAAACGATGCCGCTGCCGAATTCGCCGAGGCCCTGTCGCAGATCGAGCGCATTGCGCTGCTGCGGCTGAAGGACCTGTTGCCCTGACGGGGGCCTGCACGACGGAAGTGCGTCCTTCGAGGCTCGCACGTTCTGGGCTCGCACCTCAGGATGAGGAGGGATTCGGCTTGCAGCGAGGATGCCGCGACCGCCTCCCGCCTTGCCACTCACCACCCTCCTCATCCTGAGGTGCGAGCGATAGCGCG
>CAZPMD010000156.1:0-7999 GCA_964587395.1 uncultured Hyphomicrobiales bacterium | reverse complement strand
AGCGCGAGCAGCTCTGCATCCGGCGCGAGGAGGCCGGACACGGCCGGCAGGACCAGCCTCAGGGAGATGAAGCTGACGTCGATGACGGCGAGATCGGGCCGGTCGGTGAGGGCGTCGGGTGTCAGGTGGCGGATGTCGGTGCCTTCCATCAGGGTGACGCGCGGATCCTCGCGCAGGCTGGTGTGAAACTGGCCGCGGCCGGTATCGACCGCGAAGACATGCTTCGCGCCCTCGGTCAGCAGCACGTGGGTGAAGCCGCCGGTCGAGGAGCCGACATCGAGACAGACCCTGCCGCCGGGGCGCACCGCGAAGGTCTCCAGCGCCTTGGCCAGCTTCACGCCGCCGCGCGACACCCAGGGATGGGGTGCTTCCGCGACGATGGCGGCATCGGAGGGGATTTCCTCGGACGCCTTGCGGACCAGCTTGCCGTCCGCCACCACGAGCCCGGCGGCAATCGCCGCCTGCGCCCGCGCGCGGCTCTCGAAATGGCCGCGCTCGACGAGAAGCACGTCGGCCCGGCCGCGGGAGGAGGTCAAGCCCGCAGCGCTCCGCCCGCAGCCGGCACTGCGTCGCGGCCGAGGGCCTCGAAGACGCGGGCGACGATGCCCTTCGCGTCGAGGCCAGCCCGGGCATACATGGCTTCCGGCTTGTCGTGGTCGAGATAGACATCCGGCAGCACCATGGAGCGGACGCGGCAGGCGCCGTCCAGAAGGCCGCGGTCGGCCAGGGCGTGCAGAACGAAGGAGCCGAAGCCGCCGATGGAGCCTTCCTCCACCGTGATCAGCACCTCGTGCTCGCGGGCGAGGCGGGTGACGAGATCAATGTCGAGGGGCTTGGCGAAGCGGGCGTCGGCCACCGTGGTGGACAGGCCGAGCGCACCGAGATCCTCGGCCGCCTTCAGGCATTCGGCGAGACGGGTGCCGAGCGACAGCAGCGCGATGCGCGACCCTTCGCGCACGATCCGCCCCTTGCCGATGGCGAGCGGAACACCCTCCGCCGGAAGATCGACGCCGACGCCCTCGCCGCGCGGGTAGCGGAAGGCGATGGGGCCCTCGTCGAAGGCGGCGGCGGTGGCCACCATGTGCACCAGCTCGGCCTCGTCGGCCGCCGCCATGATGGTCATGCCCGGCAGGCAGCCGAGATAGGCGACGTCGAAGGAACCGGCATGGGTGGCGCCGTCGGCGCCCACCAGGCCGGCACGGTCGATGGGAAAGCGAACGGGAAGCCCCTGCAGGGCGACGTCGTGCACGACCTGGTCATAGGCGCGCTGCAGGAAGGTCGAATAGATCGCACAGAAGGGCTTGTAGCCCTCGGTGGCGAGACCTGCGGCAAAGGTCACCGCATGCTGCTCGGCGATGCCGACGTCGAAGGTGCGGGCGGGATAGATCTTCTCGAAGAGGTCGACGCCGGTGCCCGACGGCATGGCGGCGGTGATGGCGACGATCTTCTCGTCCTTCGCCGCCTCCTTGATCAGGCTCTCGCCGAACACCTTCGTGTAGCTCGGCGCATTGGCCTTGGCCTTCACCTGGGTGCCGGTGACGACGTCGAACTTCGCCACCGCGTGGAGCTTGTCCTCGGTCTCCTCGGCCGGTCCGTAGCCCTTGCCCTTCTGGGTGACGACATGGACCAGGATCGGGCCGAAATCGGCGTCCCGCACGTTCTTCAATACGGGCAGCAGATGGTCGAGATTGTGCCCGTCGATCGGCCCGACATAGTAGAAGCCCAGCTCCTCGAACAGCGTGCCGCCGGTGACGAAGCCGCGCGCATGCTCCACCGCCCGCGTCACGGTTCGGTCGATCGTCCGGCCGAGGCGCTTGGTCAGCTGCTTTCCGATGTCGCGCAGCTTCAGATAGGTCTTTCCGGAAGCCAGACGCGCCAGATAGGCCGACATGGCGCCGACCGGCGGGGCGATCGACATGTCGTTGTCGTTGAGGATGACGATGAGGCGCTCGTGGCGCGCACCGGCATTGTTCATCGCCTCGTAGGCCATGCCGGCGGACATGGCGCCGTCGCCGATCACGGCGATCACATGGTTCCTGGCGTCGTTGAGATCGCGGGCGACCGCCATGCCGAGGCCGGCCGAGATCGAGGTCGAGGAATGGGCGGCGCCGAAGGGGTCGTATTCGCTCTCCGACCGCTTGGTGAAGCCGGACAGGCCGCCGGCCTGACGCAGGGTACGGATGCGGTCGCGACGGCCGGTGAGAATCTTGTGCGGATAGGCCTGGTGGCCGACGTCCCAGATGATGCGGTCGGCCGGCGTGTCGAACACGTAGTGCAGCGCTGTGGTCAACTCGATCACGCCGAGGCCCGCGCCCAGGTGCCCGCCCGTCACGGATACCGCGGAAATGGTCTCCGCACGCAGTTCCGCGGCGACCTGCTTGATCTGATGTTCGGTCAGCTTGCGGAGATCGGCGGGAATGCGGATCGTATCGAGAAGCGGCGTACTGGGGCGTTCTGTCACTCGTGTCACCGGCTTGTGGCGGGACGGATCAATGGGGATCGCAGGGGTCCGAGGGGTACACCACCGGATGGGGGCGCGCAATGTGGCGTGGCCGGGAGGGCTGACCGGCGCAGGCGTGGTGTGCGGTCGCAGCCATTGTCTGCCGTGTCACTTGTCATTATATGCAAAATCCTGAATGTGAAATGGATCCGCAGCCATGACCAAGACCTACCCGGAAATCACCAAGGCCCTGTCCGCCGGTTTGCGCGAACTGCGCAAGGAGGCCGGCGACACCATGGCCGGCTTCTCGACCATGACGCAGGCCGCCATGAAGGACGGTGCCGTCTCGAAGAAGACGAAGGAGTTCATCGCCCTGGCGCTGGGCGTCGCGGCCCGCTGCGACGGCTGCCTCGGCTACCACGCCGAGGCGCTGGTGAAGCTCGGCGCCACCCGTCAGGAGGTGGCCGAGGTGCTGGGCGTTGCCATCCAGATGGGCGGCGGCCCCTCGCTGATGTATGCCGCCGACGCCTACACGGCCTTCCTGCAGTTCGAGGAGAAGGCGAAGGCCACCGCCTGACGCCTCACTCCGGCAGGGGGATGAACTCCTCCTCGTCTCCCGGCACGGTGTCGAAGCGCTTCTGCTTCCAGTCCTCCTTGGCCTGCTCCAGCCGCTCCTTCGACGATGAGACGAAGTTCCACCAGATGAGGCGGGGCCCATCCATGGTCGCCCCGCCGCAGAGGATGAGGCGCGCCGGAGTCAGGGCGGAGAGGGTGATGCGGTCGCCGGGGCGGAGCACCAGCAACTGTCCCTCGCGGAATATGTCGCCCTGCAGGTCGATCTCGCCCGATACCACGTAGAGGCAGCGCTCCTCGGTGCCGGCGTCGACCGGCAGTTTCGCGCCTGCCTCCAGGATGATGTCGCCGTAGATGGTCTCCCAGTTCTGCGTCACCGGCGAGGTCTCGCCGTAGAGCGTCCCCATGACGACGCGGATGGTCTTGCCGTCGCCGCGGATGACGGGAAGCTCGCGCTCCTCGACATGCTCGAAGCCCGGCGTCGTCTCCTCGTGGGTCTTCGGCAGCGCGACCCAGCTCTGGATGCCGTGCAGCCTGTGGCCCCTCGACTTGAGGGCCGGGTCGGTGCGTTCGGAGTGGACGATGCCGCGACCGGCGGTCATCAGGTTCACCTCGCCGGGGCGGACCGGCAGGTAGGTTCCGAGCGAGTCGCGGTGCTGGATCTCGCCCTCGAAGAGATAGGTGACGGTCGACAGGCCGATATGCGGGTGCGGGCGCACGTCGATGCCGCCGCCGTCCTTGAACTCGGCCGGACCCATGTGGTCGAAGAAGATGAAGGGCCCCACCATCCGCCGCCTGGCGAAGGGCAGGGCGCGCCGCACCGTGAACCCGCCGATGTCGTGGGTGCGCGGCACGATGACCATGTCGATGGCATCGCAGGCGAGCTTGTCGCCGGGGGTCGGATCGGGGGTCGGGGCGAAGGACATCGGGTGCTCCTCGGGGGCTGGAGAACGATGTCAGGAAGGCTAGCCGAGGGCGTGGACCAAGGCGACCAGCAGCCGGGCCCGGCGGACTTGCATCAGCGCAAAGAGGGTTGGAAGCGACTGGCTCCCGCAATGCGGATGCCCGGGACTGGGCCCGGGCATCTGGTTGTCTCAGGCGATGTCAGGCGTCAGACGTTCTTCGTCGCGCCGCCGTCGACGCGGATCTTCGAGCCGGTGATGTAGGCGGCCTGCTCCGAGCAGAGGAAGGCGGCGGTGGCGCCGAACTCGGCGGCCGTGCCGAGGCGGCCTGCCGGAATGGTCGAGATCGAGGCGGCCTGGATTTCGTCCATCGACTTGCCGGAGCGCTTGGCGTTGGCCTCGTCCAGTTCCTTGATGCGGTCGGTGGCGATGCGCCCCGGCAGGATCATGTTGACGGTGACATTGTCCTTGGCGACCTCGTTCGACAGGGTCTTCGACCAGCCGACGATGGTCGAGCGCAGCGCGTTCGACAGGGCGAGGTTCGGGATGGGGTTCTCGACGCCGGACGAGGCGACGGTCAGGATGCGGCCCCACTTGCGGGCGCGCATGCCCGGAAGAACCTTGGCGGTGATCTGGAACACCGGCTCGACCATGACCTTGAACAGCTTCGCCCACTCGTCGGGGGCGACCTCGGTGGCGGGCTTCGCCGGCGGGCCGCCGGTGTTGTTCACCAGGATGTCGATCTGGCCGAGGGTCTTCTCGGCGAGCGCGACGATCTCCTCCACTGCGCCCTCGGCGCCGAGGTCGGCGGCGATGCCGTAGGCCTTGCCCTTGCCGCGGGCGGTGATCGCTTCGGCATTGGCCTTGATGCGGTCGGCGGTGCGGCCGACGAGCATGACGGTTGCCCCCTCGGCGGCGAGCGCCTCCGCAATGCCGAGGCCGAGACCGCGGCTTGAGGCCAGAACCAGTGCCTTCTTGTCGGACAGACCGAAATCCATTTCACCCTCCTTGGGATTGGGCGCGCAGACAAACCCGAAGCGCGCGCCGATGCAAGAGGACGGGTCGCGGGACAGGTCGGCGTCGGCCTGCCGGCTCAGTTCCGCTCGAAGCGCTCGCGCCAGATGCGCTCGCCGATCAGGCAATCGACTTTCTGCGCCTGGGCGGGGATGACGCGCGGTCCGTCCGGCAGCGGCCACGCGGGCGCGATCCCCGCCACCTCCAGCACCAGTTTGCGCCGCGTCGCGGAGACGAACTCCTCCGGCGTGGTGATCGGAATGACGAAGGAACCGGGGCCGCCCACCACGCAGTCCTGATAATAGGCGTCGAGGTTGGGGAAATCGGCATAGCGGGTATTCCGCCGCGGCATCATGATGGGCAGCCCGTTGATGACGATGCCCTTGGCGAGGGCGTCGTCGCGGGCGATCTCGACATGCGGGCCGTTGTTGTTCGTGCCGTCGCCGGAGACGTCGATGACCCGCCGCATCGACCTCAGGCCGGACTTCTCCAGCAGGTCGACGCTCGCCTGGATGGCGCCGGAGATCGAGGTTCGGAAGGCCCTCCGGTAGGGCTTGGCCTCCAGTTCCGTGGCGAAGGCACGGGCACTCTCGGGCCCGTCGATGATGCGCCAGTCGATGACGACCTGCCGCTCGTGATGGCCCGCCCATTCGATATAGCTGACGGCGATCTTGCCGATCAGGCCCTTGCGGATGGCGTCTATCACCTCGGGCGAGGTGATGGCCTTCATGTAGCCCTCGCGTTGCAGACGCTGCTCTTCCGGGTCCATCGAGTAGGAAATGTCCACCGCCAGCACGATCTGGACGTCGACCTCGCTCGCAGCGGAGCGGCTTTGCGCTTGCGCCGGCACCTGCCAGCCCATCGCCATCAACACGACAAGGATCAATGCACGGACCATGAAAAACCCCGAGCAGTGTCTGAGAACGTCATCAGCCTGACACAGGGCGGAGGAGGGGGGAACGCATGTTCGGCAAGGCACCGGCGGGGATTGGGGACAGCCCCATCACGATTGCGTGGGCGGCATCGTTTGCGAAGGCCGTGCCATGCTTTATTCATGGCCCCATGAGTTCCGGGCGGCGGCGCCCGGTCTGTCAGAGTGCATCGAGGGGCCGGCTGCCGTGACCACACTCGTCATCTCCCATGCCAAGTGCCTCGAGCACCAGACGCCCTTCGGCCATCCCGAGCGCGCCGACCGCCTCCGCATGATCACCCATGTGCTGGAGCATGAGCGCTTCGCCGACCTCGCCCGCGACGAGGCGCCCGAGGCCCCGGCCGAGGCGATCCTGCGCGTCCATCCGCCCGAGTTCATCGACAAGCTGGTCAACGCCACGCCCTTCGTCGGTCTCGTCCATGTCGATGGCGACACCACGCTGTCGCCCGGCTCCTACGAGGCGGCGCTGCGCTCGGCCGGTGGCGGAATCTTCGCCGTCGACGAGGTGATGACGCGGAAGGTGACCAATGCCTTCGTCGCCACCCGCCCGCCCGGCCACCACGCGGAGATGGCGACCGCCATGGGCTTCTGCCTGTTCAACAACGCCGCCGTCGCGGCGCGCCACGCCCAGGCCAGATACGGCGCCGAACGCGTCGCGATCATGGATTTCGACGTCCATCACGGCAACGGCACCCAGGACATCTTCTGGTCCGACCCCTCCGTCATGTACCTGTCGACGCACGAGATGCCGCTCTATCCCGGCACCGGCGCGCTGAACGAGACCGGCGCCCACAACCAGATCGTCAATGCGCCGCTGCGCGCCGGCGACGGCGGCGACCAGTTCCGCGAGGCGATGGACACGGTGATCCTGCCGCGCATGCGGGCCTTCAGGCCCGATCTCGTCATCATCTCCGCCGGTTTCGACGCCCATGAGCGCGATCCCCTCGCCAACATCAACCTCACCGAGGCCGATTTTGCCTGGGCGACCAAGCGGATGATGGAGGTGGCGGACGAGACCTGCGGCGGCCGGGTCGTCTCCCTGCTGGAGGGCGGCTATGATCTCGAGGGTCTCGGCCGTTCCGTCGGCGCCCATGTCATGGCATTGATGCGGGGCTGACCTGCCCGATTCCCTGATCCGGAGTGCCCCCATGAGCGACAAGAGCGCCGCCCCCCATGCCGATGTCGCCGGCCTCTCCTTCGAGAAGGCGCTGGGTGAACTTGAGCAGATCGTCCAGAAGCTTGAGGGCGGCAACGTTCCCCTCGAGGACTCCATCGCCATCTACGAGCGCGGCGAGGCGCTGAAGAAGCGCTGCGAGGCACTGCTGCGCGACGCCGAGGCACGGGTGCAGAAGATCACCCTGGCGGCGGATGGATCACCGGCAGGGGCGACGCCGCTCGATGCGGGTTAACCGGCGTTAGCGATTAAGGTTACGTCGAGGAAGGCCGTCCCACCCTCTGACATCGTCTTAAGCTCTTGATAAGCTTTGAACGTCGGCGTCTCGCGCCGATGGGCAGGAACGCCCAGCGTCTTCCAGTCCTGTTCTGCGTATCGAGGGTCAAGTTCCATGCGTATCACCCTGAAGGGCGCCGCCTTCGCCGCGGCCCTGTCGCTTGCTGCCGTCGTCGGCACCGCTCCCGCCGCCCATGCCAAGAAGCCCATGATCGTTCCGGTCGGCTCCGCCGCCACCGTGAAGTGGACGGCCGTCGGCATCATCGGCATCGCCGGCATCCTCGTCACCTACGACATCATGCGCCGCTTCGGCTGCACGGGCGACTTCCTGCGCCTCGGTGGCCCGGGCTTCACCAGCCCGATCGGCAACCAGCCGATCATGCCGCCGCGCCGCTGCACGCTGCCCCGCTGACCGCTGTCGACGGCGGCGCTCGCTGCGGGCGCCGCCATCCATGACGCCGTCGTCCCGCAAGGGGCGCCCTCATCCTCAGCGAATGGAGACACTGCCATGACATGCACCCTGAAGGGCGCCGCCTTTGCCGCCGCCCTGACGCTCACCGCCGTCGTCGGCGCCGCGCCTGCCGCCCATGCCGGGCGGTTCATCCCGGTCGCCGTCGGCGGCGGAACCACCGTCAAGTGGACGGCCGTCGGCATCATCGGCATCGCCGGCATCCTCGTCACCTACGACA
>CAZPMD010000155.1:0-8197 GCA_964587395.1 uncultured Hyphomicrobiales bacterium | reverse complement strand
TGCGACGGTTACCGTTTTCGGCGACCCGACTGGCCCGCTGGTCGGAGCGCCGCCTCCGGTATCACTCGACGAGCAGCGCATGTGCCGCCTCGCGACTGGCGCCTGGCAGCCGGAATAGCATCGGCGACACCCGGTCAGTGGGAGCGGGACAACAGACCGAAACACGGAAGCGCTCGACTGGCCTGATCCACAACCCTGCTTGCGGGCCCTGCCATGAGTTCAACCCTCGCCATGATCCTTGCCGCCGGCGGTGTCGGCGCAGCGCTCCTCGCCCTCGTCCTGCGCGGAACGCTCGGGGGCGACGGCGACTCCGGCCCTGACGGCACAGGAGCGGAAGCGACGAGCGAGGAGTCCGGCGCGAGCGACAGCGGCGGCGGTGATGGTGGCGGTGGGGGAGACGGCGGCGGTGGCGGCGACTGACGATCACGCGCCGCAGGCGGGTATCTTGGCCTGCCAGTCCGCCACGGGGATGAACTGGCGAAGGTCGAGGCCGTCCACCAGCGTGATATAGGTCTCGGCCCGCGAGGGCCTCAGGAAGCTCGACATGAGCACCGGTCCGGCCGGGATGCGGGCAGTCCTGCAGCCGCCGGACACCTTGATCTCGATGCTGCCGCGCAGACGCCCGGCCTGCCCCTGCGAGGCGCGGACCCTGTTCTGGATGTCCGCAACCCGCGCCAGATCGTCCGGGGCGATACGCCAGAGCGACAGGGCAAATCCCGGCCGCGCCTCGGCGGCGAGGCCGGCCCGTTCTCCCGCATCGCTGTCCTCGGCAAGGACAAAGACATCCTCGGTGGTCCCCTCCGGCCCGCGCGTCTTGACGGTCATCGTCGCATCACCCGGCCTGACCCGCAGCATCTCCGGCAGGCATAGCCCTGCCCGCACCTCATCCATCTTCATGGTCGCGAAGTCGAGGCGCATGAGCCGCGGAATGCTTCGCAGAGGCGTCGCGAAACATCCTGCGAGGACAAGCGAGGCTGCGAGAAGGAGTGACAGGTTGGGCATCCGCGAGAGGTTCATGTGAGAATTCCGATTGACGATATTGAATTATTGTTTTACAGAAATTTAATATCGTCAAGAGGCCCACCATGACTGAAATTGTCGATCATCGCCGAACCCACCCCGCCGATCGTCACTCCAGGCTCGCGCTCTGGATGTCCGGCATCACGCTCGGCGGCATCGTCTGCGCCGTCGCGGCGACACTCTGGGTGTGGACGGACAGGCAACTGGTCGAGGGCCTGCTGGCGCCCTACCTCGGTCTGGCCGGTCGTCCGCTGACCGTGACCCCCGGAGTGCAACTGGCGGGCCTTGCCCTCTCCGCCCCACCGCTCGCGCTGCTGATCTACCTGCTGATGCAGGCGCGTTCCGTGTTCCGCGGCTTCGCCAACGGCCTCCGCTTCACCGATCTCGTTGCCATCCGCATCGCGCGCATCGGCTGGATCCTCGTCGCCAAGGGCTGCCTCATGCCGTTCTGGCGCGCCGCTGCCGGGGTCGTGCTGACACTCGGCAATCCGCAGGGCCAGCGGTTCCTCACGATCGGCATCAGCGGGGACGACATTCTCTGGGCGATCGTCGGGGCCCTGCTCGTCGCCATCGGCTGGACACTGCGGGAAGCGGCGCGAATCGCCGAGGAGAATGCGAGCTTCATCTGATGCCGATCCTGGTGAACCTCGACGTGATGCTGGCGCGCCGCAAGATGCGGTCGAAGGAGCTCGCCGCCACAGTGGGCATCACCGAGGCCAATCTCTCGCTGCTCAAGTCGGGCAGGGTGAAGGGTGTGCGCTTCGACACGCTGGACGCCATCTGCCGGGCGCTTGACTGCCAGCCCGGAGATCTTCTCGAGTTCGTCGCCGACGACGATCCGCGTCTCGGCCCTGCAGGCTGAGGCGCCCCTCAGGCCCCACGCAGCCAGGCGACGCCCCACCGCACGAGGCGGTAGCCGCCGTAGACCACACCGACCATCGCGGCGAGGCCCAGCAGCCCTTCCGCTACGCCGGCGATGGACAGGCGTCCGTTGCCGGCGTCCTCGAGGATGCGGCCGGCCATTCCCGCGACCATGGCGAGCCCCATGAAGAGGGCGAAGGCGATGGCGACGGCGCGCCCCCAACGGACGGAATCATCCCGCTCCCCGCGCCGCCGCGCCCACCACCGGTCCAGGAACCGGCCGATCCGGAGCGCCACGAAGAACCCTGAATAGAACGGCGGCAGCACGCCGACGCCGATGAAGCTCAGGAGCAGGGTGATGGCCACCGACTGGCGCATGGCATCGGCGACACCCGCCAGCGGCCCGGGAGGACAAGGCCGGAAGTCCATGCCCAGCGGGGCCGGGCATCCTGCCCAGTTCGAGACAGGCGTGAACAGCAGGAAGCTGGCGATGACCCAGAGGCCCGGCAGGGCAAGGATCCAGCCAAGCACGAGCCATACGTTGCCCCGGGAGCGGGGGACGGGAGCGGGGGGCGGAGACGGTACGGAGGTCGAGGCCATGGTCGGAGACTTTAGCGCGCCCGTTTCTGGAAAATGTCGCAGGCGATCATCCCGGGCAATGTCGCCACCCGGTCTGCTCGGCCGGCTTCGTCTCGTCTGGTTACGCCCCCAGGAACTCTGCCGGCCATGGAACTCGACGTGACCGACCTCCCGTTCAGGCGCTAGCACCATCGCAATGGTGTGCCGCGCCCGGATGGGTCAACCGTCCGCGGATGGGCTCCTGTCGTCTCCTGGAGATGGCGGCGACCGCGCCGGCGGGCGTTGGCCCGCATGTGCGAGTCCGCGATTCATTGACCTCAGCGCACGACGGTGGTATCAATTCTACATGCGCAACTTGGGTTACCTGGCCCTTTTCGTGGCGATGTTACTGACCCTGCCTCTTTCATGGTGGCTGGTCGTGTGCAGCCGGCGCGATCCTGGCATCAGCCGTATTGACGACAACCGCGCCGAGGTGGACCGACTGTCCGCCGGAACCGGTTTCGGGGGGGCCGCCGGCGGTGGCCTCGTCTGATCCGCCCAACGGCACGGGATGACGCGCGCTGCGGAGCATTCTAAGCTGCGTCCATGTTCATCAATTTCTTCCACGACCTGAAGAAGGCGGGCGTGCCGGTGACGGTGCGCGAATATCTGACGCTCATGGAGGCGCTGGACGCCGACATCATCGAGCGCGCGCCGACCGACTTCTACTACCTCTCCCGCGCCACGCTGGTGAAGGACGAGCGGAACATCGACAAGTTCGACAAGGTGTTCGGCGCCACCTTCAAGGGGCTGGAGACGCTGGCCGAGGGGCTCGAGGTCAACATCCCCGAGGAGTGGTTGCGCAAGCTGACCGAGAAGTTCCTCACCGAGGAGGAGAAGGCGCAGATCGAGGCGCTCGGGGGCTGGGACAAGCTGATGGAGACGCTGAAGAAGCGCCTCGAGGAGCAGAAGGGCCGCCACCAGGGCGGCTCCAAGTGGATCGGCACCGGCGGCACCTCGCCCTTCGGCGCCTACGGTTACAACCCCGAAGGCGTGCGGATCGGCCAGGATTCGAACCGCAACTTCCGGGCCGTGAAGGTCTGGGACAAGCGCGAGTTCAAGGACTACGACGATACGGTCGAGCTCGGCACCCGCAACATCAAGATCGCGCTCCGCCGCCTGCGCAAGTTCGCCCGCACCGGCTCGCCCGACGAACTCGACCTCGACGGCACCATCCGCGAGACGGCGCGCCATGGCTTCCTCGACGTGCAGATGCGGCCCGAGCGCCGCAACGCCATCAAGACACTGATCTTCTTCGACGTCGGCGGCTCGATGGACTGGCACATCCAGCTCTGCGAGGAGCTGTTCTCGGCGGCCAAGGCCGAGTTCAAGCACATGGAGTATTTCTACTTCCACAACTGCCTCTACGAGAAGGTGTGGAAGAAGAACCAGCGCCGCTTCGACGAGACCATGCCGACCTGGGACGTGCTGCACAAATACGGCAGCGACTACAAGGTGATCTTCGTCGGCGACGCCTCGATGAGCCCCTACGAGATCGCCCAGCCCGGCGGCTCGGTCGAGCACTTCAACGAGGAGGCGGGCGTCACCTGGATGAAGCGCGTCGCCTCCATCTACCCCTCCATGGTCTGGCTCAACCCGGTGAAGGAGAAGCACTGGGACTACACCCACTCCATCGGCATGATGCGCGACATCATGGAGCAGCGGATGTTCCCGCTGACCCTCACCGGCCTCGACAAGGCGATGAAGGAACTGGTGCGGTAGCGCCCGCCCCGTTCACGCCCCGCCCTGTTCGAGCGAGCGGGTGATGTGGTCCCTGAGGCGCGACGCCGGCGCCGCGAGGGTGGCCGCCGTCAGGAGCGCGATCTCCGTATCGGGCAAGTCCGGCAGGCCGACGCCGTCGAGCCTCGTCAGGCCCGGCGGCACCATCTCCTTCGGCAGCACGGTGATCCCCAGGCCCGCCCGCACGGCGGCGATGGAACCGGCCAGCGAGCCGCAGGTATAGGCGATGCGCCAGGCCCGGCCGGCGGTCGCGAGGGCCTCCGTGGCGCGTTTGCGATAGACGCACGGAGTGGGGGAGACGACGAGTGGCAGCATCTCACGCAGGCCGACCGCAGGGCCGTTGCCGACCCAGACCAGCGGCTCGCGCCAGACGCGGGTGCCGTCCATGCGGCGCCCCTGCTCGCGCTTCACCAGCACCATGTCGAAGGCGCCCTCGCGGAAGCCGTCGAGCAGGTTGAGGGTCAGGTCGCACGTCACCTCGAGATTGACTCGCGGATGCACCTCGGCGAAGCGCGCGAGCACGTCCGGCAGGTGGCTCGTGGCAAAATCCTCCGGCGTGCCGAGCCTGACCGTCCCCGCGAGGTCGGGCTCGTTGATCCGCGCCACGATCTCGTCGTTCAGCGCCACCAGCTTCTGTGCCGCCGCGCTGAAGGCCTCGCCGCGCGGCGTCAGCGTGACGGAGCGCGGCGTGCGGTCGAAAAGGCGGTAGCCGAGACTGTCCTCCAGCCGTTTGATCTGCAGCGAGATGGTCGACTGGGTCCGGTGCAGTTCGGCACCGGCCCGCGAAAAGCTGCGCGTCCGCGCGACCGCCAGGAAGGAGCGCAGGAGATCTATGTCGAGATTGGCCAGCCGTGTCATTGGAATTGTCAATCGATGAAACCGATATAATCAATTTCACAAATCTTCGTGGCTCACGCAAGGGAGAGGCCGTCCAACCACGGGAGCTCAGCCATGACCATCCACACCCCAGCCGCCGCCTTCCGGTCCCAGACCATGCCCGGCGCCACGCCGGTGACGGTCGCCTTTGGCGACGGCATCGGTCCCGAGATCATGAAGGCGGCCCTGCAGATGATGCTCGCCGCAGACGCCCGGCTCGCGGTCGAGCCCATCGTCATCGGCGAGACGGCCTATCGCGACGGGCACGGGTCCGGCATTCCGCCCGAGGCCTGGGACAGCATCAGGCGCACCCGCCTGCTCTTCAAGGCGCCGATCACCACGCCCCAGGGCGGCGGCTACAAGAGCCTCAACGTGACGCTGCGCAAGAGCCTCGGCCTCTTCGCCAACACGCGGCCCTGCATGTCCTACGGGCACTTCGTCGCCACCCGGCACCCGGTCATGGACGTGGTGATCATCCGCGAGAACGAGGAGGACCTCTATGCCGGCATCGAGCACCGGCAGACCGACGAGGTCGTCCAGTGCCTGAAGCTCGTCAGCCGGCCGGGCTGCGAGAAGATCGTCCGCTACGCCTTCGACTACGCCCGCGCCAACGGCCGGCGGAAGGTCACCTGCTTCACCAAGGACAACATCATGAAGATGACCGATGGCCTGTTCCGTCAGGTCTTCGACGAGGTGGCGGCCGACTATCCCGGCATCGCCGCCGAGCATATGATCATCGACTTCGGAGCGGCGCGGCTCGCTGCCCGGCCGGAGCAGTTCGACGTCGTCGTCACCCTGAACCTCTACGGCGACATCGTCTCCGACATCGCCGCCGAAATCTCCGGCTCGGTCGGGCTCGGAGGCTCCTCCAACATCGGCGAGCACGGCGCGATGTTCGAGGCGGTGCACGGATCGGCGCCGCAGATCGCCGGCCAGGGGATCGCCAATCCCTCCGGGCTGCTGCTGTCGGGCATCATGATGCTGGTCCATGTCGGCCAGCGGGAGGTCGCTGAACGGCTCCACCTCGCCTGGCTGAAGACCATCGAGGACGGTATCCACACGCCGGACATCTTCCGCGAGGGCGTGTCCGCGCGCAGGGTCGGAACCCAGGCCTTCGCCGACGCGGTGATCGACAGGCTTGGCCAGGCACCGCATACCCTGCCCCGTCCCGACTATGCGGCGGCTACCGCCATCGTGCCCTTCACCCCGCCCCGGCGGCCGCCGTCCGACAAGCGGCTGGTCGGCGTCGACGTCTTCGTCCATGCCGCCGACACGTGTCCCGACGCCCTTGCCGCCCGGATGAAGGCCGCGGCGTGCGGCATCGTCTCCCTGACCATGGTGAGCAACCGCGGCGTCAAGGTCTGGCCAGAGGGCCAGCCGCAGACCTTCCTGACCGACCACTGGCGGTGCCGCTTCGAGATGCCGGTGCCGCGGCAATTCACCAAGGCCATGGTTGCCGAACTGCTGGCGGGACTCGCCCGCGCCGGGATCGACTTCGTGAAGACCGAGCACCTCTTCACCTTCGACGGCGTGCCCGGCTACAGCCTCGGCCAGGGCCAGTAGCGCTCGGCCCCCCCCGGCCGCCGCCGGTGGGGGGTGACCGCCCCTTCCCGCGCCGCCCTTCCATGCGCGCCATGCCCTTGCGAAACGTTTGAAGACGCGGTCATCATCCCTCCCAACGACGCTTCAACAACAATGGGAGGGGAAGTCGTGAAACTCGTTCGCTATGGCGCCAAGGGCAAGGAAAAGCCCGGCCTGATCGACCCCGAAGGCAAGATCCGCGACCTCTCCGGTGTCGTGCCCGACATCGCCGGCGCCGCCCTCTCCGCCAAGGGCCTCGCCAAGATCGCCAAGGCCAACTGGCAGAAGCTGCCGCTGGTGAAGGGCAAGCCGCGTCTCGGCCCCTGTGTCGGCGACGTCGGCAACTTCATCGCCGTCGGCCTCAACTATGCCGACCATGCCGCCGAGACCGGCGCCGCCATTCCCACCGAGCCGATCCTCTTCAACAAGGCGCGCTCCTGCATCGTCGGCCCGAACGACGACGTGATGCTGCCGAAGAAGTCGGTGAAGACCGACTGGGAGATCGAGCTTGCCATCGTCATCGGCGAGCGCGCCCGCTACGTCTCCAAGAAGGACGCGCTGTCGGTCGTCGCCGGCTTCTGCATCTGCAACGACGTCTCCGAGCGCGAGTACCAGATCGAGCGCGGCGGCCAGTGGATGAAGGGCAAGGGCTGCGAGACCTTCGGCCCGCTCGGCCCATGGCTCGTCACCAAGGACGAGATCAAGGACGTGCAGAAGCTCGGCATGTGGCTCGACGTCAATGGCCAGCGCATGCAGACCGGCTCGACCAAGACCATGATCTTCGACGTCAAGACGATCGTCTCCTACATCTCGGAGTTCATGGTGCTGGAGCCCGGCGACGTCATCACCACCGGCACGCCGCCCGGCGTCGGCCTCGGCATGAAGCCGCCGAAGTTCCTCAAGGCCGGCGACGTCATGGCCCTCGGCATCGAGGGCCTCGGCGAGCAGAAGCAGAAGGTCATCGCCTGGAAGTGATGCGGCAGGGCGGGCGGCGCCGCCAGCCCGCCCGCACCCCGTCCGCAGACGCCAAGGCCCGCCACCATGCTGAGAACCATCGCCCTGACGGCGACGGCGATGGTCGCCTTCGCGGCCAACTCCGTGCTGGCGAGGCTCGCGCTTGCGGGCAACACCATCGACGATCTCGGCTACACCGGCTGGAGGCTCGCCTCGGGCGCCCTCGTGCTGTTCCTGCTTGTGCGGCTGGTCGGCCGTCGTGACGACAGCCACGCGGTCGCCGGCAGTTGGCCCCAGGCAGCCGCCCTTTTCGGCTATGCCCTCGCCTTCTCCATCGCCTATCTCTGGCTCGGCGCCGCGGTCGGCGCCATCGTGCTGTTCGGAGCGGTGCAGTTCGGCATGATCGCCCGCGCCCTCGTGGCGGGAGACCGGCCCGGCCCGCTGGAATGGACCGGCCTCGCGGTCGCCTTCGCCGCCCTCGTCTGGCTGGTCTCGCCCGGGGTCGCCGCGCCCTCGCCGCTCGGCGTCGCGCTGATGGCCTTTGCCG
>CAZPMD010000154.1:0-8297 GCA_964587395.1 uncultured Hyphomicrobiales bacterium | reverse complement strand
CCGCGGAAGAGGATATCGGCGGCCAGACCACTGCCCAGATGAGCCCGGAGCAGAAGCGGGAGTATCTCCTCAGCTTCGTCATCGACCTGACGCTGGCAGCCAAGGCGGCCGAACAGCGCAACGTCCAGAGCGGTCCGGACTTCGCCCGCAAGCTGACCTACTACCGCAACAAGCTGCTGGTGGAGACGCTTCTCAATGCCGAGACCCGCGCCCGTGTCACCGAGGAGGAGATGCGCAAGATCTACGACGAGCAGCGCGCCCGCATCACGCCCGAGGAAGAGGTCCGCGCCCGCCACATCCTGGTGGAGACCGAGGACGAGGCCAAGGCGCTGATCGCCCAGATCCGTGGCGGCGGCGACTTCGAGGCGCTCGCCAAGGAGAAGTCCAAGGATCCGGGCGGACAGCGCAACGGTGGTGATCTCGGCTTCTTCACGAAGGCCCAGATGGTGCCGGAGTTCGCCGAGGCGGCCTTCGCCATGCAGGCCGGCCAGTTGTCCGAGGCGCCGGTCAAGTCGCAGTTTGGCTGGCATATCATCAAGGTGGAGGAGCGCCGCCAGCGGCAGATCCCGAGCTTCGAGCAGGTGCGCGGCCAGATCGAGGATTTCCTCACCCGCCGTGTGCAGGCCGATCTCGTCCAGCGCCTGCGCTCCGAGGCCCAGGTGCAGCGTTTCGTCGAGCCGCCGGCCCGTCCGCAGATCCCGGGCCTGCCCGGCGCGCCGGCCACGCCGCGTCCCTGACGGCGCTTTCTCAGGTGTCTCTGGAGGCCGGCCGTGACTGCGGCCGGCCTTTCCCTTTGTGCAATTCGTTTCTGGGTATTTCCGGCGTTCGAACCGTTTCTTAAGTGCCGCGACGTTATGCGTCGTCGATCAGCGGTCGGCCTCTCGTGCCGACCCGTCACAAGGGACGTGCCTCTTGTCGGTGATGGGCTCGGAGGAAGCGCAGATGGGGCGCGGCGCCAGGACGCTGCTGTCGCCCGGCGGCATCGTTGCGCGCCTGCGTTCCTTCCTCCTCGACCGTTCCGACCAGTCCGTCGCCCAGCGCATGGCCGGCGCCGCCTTCCTCATCCGCGTGTTCAGTGCTGGAATCGCCTATGTCAGCCAGGTGCTGATGGCGCGCTGGATGGGCGGCTCGGAATTCGGTACCTATGTCGCAGTCTGGGTCTGGGTGCTGTTGATCGGGCATTTCGCCAATGCCGGGCTCGCCTCCGCCGCGCAGCGCTTCGTGCCCGACTACGCGGAGCGGAAGGACCATGACGGTCTCAGAGGCTTCATTGCCGGCTCGCGCCGTCTCGGCGTCGCCATCGCTACGATCGTCGCGGCCCTCGGGCTCCTCACACTCTGGCGCTTCGGCACCTATCTCACCGGCCCGATGGTGATGCCGCTGGCGCTGGCAGCGCTGTGCCTGCCGATGTTCGTGCTCACCGATATCCAGGACGGCATTGCCCGCTCCTACAACTGGACCGACCTCGCACTCGGACCACCCTATCTTCTGCGCCCGTTGATCCTGCTGGCCGGCATGGGGGCAGGACACCTCGCGGGCTTTGCCAGCAATGCGGTGACGGCGATGGGCTGCGCCGTCGTCGCCACATGGGCTGCGGCGGTCGTCCAGCTCTGGCTGCTCAACCGTCGCCTCGGCGCCGAGGTGCCGGCTGGGCGGCGACGGTCAGAGCCGGCGATCTGGCTGAAGACCAGCCTGCCGATCTTCCTCGTTGAGACCTTCTATCTCGCGCTCACCTATGCCGACGTGATTCTTCTCAAACACTTGCGCGGGCCGGAGGAGGTCGCCGTCTACTGGGCGGCTGTGAAGACGCTGGCGCTGGTGGCCTTCATCTATTTCGCTGTCGCTGCCGCGGCCGCGCACCGGTTCAGCGAGTATCACGCGGCCGGCGACAGGCAGAAACTGGCGGATTTCCTGCGCGCGTCGATCCGCTGGACCTTCTTTCCCTCGCTCGCCGCGACCATCGTGGTCCTCGCCCTGGGCAAGCCCTTCCTGATGATGTTCGGCCCGGATTTCGTCGCCGGCTATCCCGCCATGTTCGTGGTGTCGATCGGGCTCCTCGCCCGTGCCGCGGTGGGGCCCGTCGAGCGGCTCCTGACCATGTCCGGCCACCAGACGGCCTGCGCCCTCATCTACGGCGTGGCGCTCGCCGTGGCGGTCGGCCTCTGCCTCCTTCTGATCCCGCGCTTCGGCATGATGGGCGCCGCCATGGCGACAGCCGGCGCACTGATGCTCGAGTCGGCATTGCTGCTGTGGATCACGACGGCAAAACTCGGCCTCTCCATGGCCTTCTGGGGCCGCACGGTGGCCGCATGACGATGGAACCGGCGGCTCTTCGGACAGGACACGAAGGCGTTGTCGCGGTGACCTCGCCGTCGATCCAGCCGGCCATCGCGCCCTCCGGGCTGGGTGTCGTCGACGTCCGCTGGGTGCCGGCGGCCGACTGGCATGACATCGAGGCCGACTGGCGCGAGTTCGCCACCCGGGCCTCCGCCAATGTCTTCCTGTCTCCGGCCTTTGCCCTTGCCGCTGTGGCTGTTGATCCTGCCGGAGGCCTCGGCGCCCTCGTCGTCACCCGTGACCGTGCCTGGATCGGTCTCGTGGCCGGTCGCCGGTCGATGATGGGCACGGTCTTCTCCATCTGGACCCATGACTACGCCCCCTATGGCGCGCCGCTGGTCTCGCCCGGGGAAGAGGGTACCGTCATCGCCGCACTGTTCCGCCACCTCGAGGCAGAGGGCATCGCCGCGGTCGACTGGCCGATGCTGGACGGTAGCGAACTTTCCGACGCCCTCGCCGCCGTCGCGGGCGGGCGCCGCATCCATATCCAGGACAGCCATGCCCGCGCCGTGCTGACAAAGGTGCCCCCGGCGCTGTCGAAGGACCATCGCCGGCTTCTGCGCCGACTCGGCGAGCAGGGTGAGATTCACGTCGTGTCGACCGCCGACGGTGAGGATCCCGATGCCGGGATCGCGGCGTTCCTGGCTCTCGAGGCAGAGGGATGGAAAGGCCGCGGCCGCACGGCGCTGGCTTCGTCGCCGGTGACACGCCAGTTCTTCGAGAAGGCTGTCGGTGCCCTCGCCGCTGGCGGACAGGCGCGGATCGACATGCTTCTGCTCGACGGCCGGGCGATCGCGGCCGGTGTCGTCCTCTCAATGGGATCGCGGGCCTGGTACTGGAAGACGGCCTATGACGAGAGCCTCTCGCGCTTCTCGCCCGGCCTCCTCCTGTCGAACGCCATCGGCCAGGCCCTGATCGCCCTGCCCGCCGTTCGCCATGTCGACTCCTGCGCCATTGCGGGTCATCCGATGATCGATCGCATCTGGCCGGAACGCATGACCATGACGAGCCGGTTCATCGCCGTCGCCGAAGGGGCGCCGGGCTGGCGCTATCGGGCGGCGCTGGCCGTACGCCGGGGTCTCGCCGAGGGCAAGACCCTCGCCAAGCGCCTCCTGAAACGCTGAGGCGTCAGGACCTGTCGCGCAGCAGCCGGCGGATGATCTTGCCGGTCGTGGTCATGGGCATCTCGTCGATGAACTCCACCTCGCGCGGGTAGGAATGCGCCGACATGCGCGTCCTGACGAAATCGCGGATATGATCGGCGAGGTCCGGGGACGGCTCGACGCCGGTCTTCAGAACGACGAAGGCCTTGACGATCTCGGTGCGCAGGGGATCGGGCTTGCCGACGGCGGCGGCGAGCGACACCGCCGGATGCTTGATCAGCGTGTCCTCGATCTCGCCGGGACCGATGCGGTAGCCGGCCGAGGTGATGACGTCGTCGTCACGCCCGAAGAAGCGGATGTAGCCTTCGTCGTCGCGCACGCCCTGGTCGCCGGTGGTCATCCAGTCGCCGATGAACTTGTCGCGCGTCGCCTCCGGCCGGCCCCAGTATTCAAGGAACATGACCGGGTCCGGACGCTTCACCGCGATCTGGCCCTGCTCGCCGACGTCGCAGAGCGATCCGTCGGCGCGGATGATGCCGACGGTGTGGCCAGGAACCGGCTTGCCGATGGCGCCCGCCCGCGACACCCCGATGGCGGCGCATGAGCCGATCACCAGGTTGCACTCGGTCTGGCCATAGGCCTCGTTGACGGTGAGGCCGAGGACGTCGCGGCCCCAGGCAAAGGTCTCGGCGCCGAGTGTCTCGCCGGCCGATGCCAGGGTGCGCAGCTTCAGGTCGTAGCGCGAACGAGGATCATCGACGGCGCGCAGCATCCGCAGGGCGGTGGGCGGCACAAAGGAGTTCCTCACCTCCATGGTGGCCATCAGCGCATAGGCCTCGTCCGGATCGAATTTCTCGAATTTCCGGGCGACCACCGGCACGCCGTAGTGCAAGGCTGGAAGGAGCGCATTGAGCAGGCCTCCGGCCCAGGCCCAGTCGGCGGGGGTCCACATACGGTCGCCGGCCTGCGGAAAGAACTCGTGCGGCATCTGGATGCCGGGGAGGTGTCCGAGCAGGACGCGGTGGCCGTGCAGCGCCCCCTTGGGCGGGCCCGTCGTCCCCGAGGTGTAGATCATCATGGCGGGGTCATCGGCCAAGGTGTCCACGGCGGCAAAGCCCGGCGAGGCTTTGGCGAGGGCATCGGCAAGACCATCGACCCCGTCGGCGCGCCCGTCGATCGACAACACCACCGACAACTCGCCCAGCCCGTCACGGATCTCGCCGAGCTTGGCCACCCCTTCCGCATTGGTCAGAAGGGCGCGCGCCCCGGAATTGGCGAGACGGAAGGCGAGGGCGTCGGGACCGAACAGCGCCGCCAGTGGTACGGCGACGGCGCCCATCTTGTAGATGGCGATGTGGGCGACGGCCGCCGCGGGTCCCTGGGAGAGGATGATGGCGACCCTGTCGCCGCGGCGGATGCCGCGGGCCGCGAGGACATTGGCGAGCCTGTTCGAGTCCTCTTCCAACTGGCCGAAGGTCACAGGCTCGACCAGCCCGTCCGGCCTTTGCCAGATGATCGCCGGACGATCCGGGTCGGCCAGCGCCCACCGGGTGCAGACGTCCGTGCCGATGTTGTAGCGGTCGGGAATCCGCCATCGGAAGTCGCGGGCGATGGCGTCGTAGGTGCGGGCGTCAGGCAGCATACACGAGCGCGAGGTTCATTCTGGAGACGGGAAGGGAGGCGGACCCTTGCACAGACGACGCGGAAGGTCATCTCAAGGCTGCTGTTCGCAGGGATGGGAACTTCGGTGCAGGCCTCACGCCGCCCGTTTCGCGCCTGCCCCGACGATGCGGACGATGTCCGCCATGATTGCGTTCAGTTGGAAGTCCTTCGGCGTGTAGACCGCCGCGACGCCAGCGCCGCGCAGCACCGTCTCGTCCTCGGGCGGGATGATGCCGCCGACGATGACGGGCACGTCGTCGAGGCCCTCGGCACGCATGCGCTCCATCACCTCGGTGACGAGGGGAATGTGGCTGCCCGAGAGGATCGACAGGCCGACGACGTGGACGCCCTCTTCCAGCGCCGCGTTGACGATCTCGGCGGGGGTGAGGCGGATGCCTTCGTAGACCACCTCCATGCCGCAGTCGCGGGCGCGCACCGCAATCTGCTCGGCGCCGTTGGAATGGCCGTCGAGGCCCGGCTTGCCGACCAGGAACTTGATGCGGCGGCCGAGCGCCCGCGAGACCTTCTCCACCTCGTCGCGGATGGGGGCGAGATCGCCGGCGTCCGCCCGCGCGGCGCGGCCGACGCCGGTCGGCGCGCGGTATTCGCCGAAGACCTCGCGCAGGACCTGGCCCCATTCGCCCGTCGTGACGCCGGCTTTGGCCGCGGCGATGGAGGGCTCCATGACGTTGCGGCCTTCCTGCGCGGCGGTTCGCAGATCGGCAAGCGCCTTGGCTACGGCCTTCGGATCGCGGGCCTCGCGCCAGGCGCGGAGGTTGGCGATCTGGTCGGCCTCGACGGCGGGATCGACCACCATGATCGAGCCCTCGCCGGTGGTGAGCGGTGACGGTTCGGTCTCGGTGAAGCGGTTGACGCCGACGACCGTCATGTCGCCGCTCTCGATGGCCTCAAGGCGCTTCGTGTTGCTCTCGACGAGCTTGGACTTCATGTAGGGGACGGCGGCGATGGCCCCGCCCATCTCCTCGATCAGCTTCATCTCGGCGGTCGCCTCGGCCTTCAGCGCCTCGACCTTGGCGGCCACGACGGGATTGCCGTCGAAGAGGTCGCCGAATTCGAGGAGATCGGTCTCGTAGGCGAGGATCTGCTGCAGGCGCAGCGACCACTGCTGGTCCCAGGCCCGCGGCAGGCCGAGCGCCTCGTTCCAGGCAGGAAGCTGCAGGGCGCGGCAGCGGGCCTTCTTGGAAATGGTCACCGCCAGCGCCTCGATGAGAATGCGGTAGACGTTGTTCTCAGGCTGCTGCTCCGTGAGGCCGAGCGAGTTCACCTGGACGCCATAGCGGAACAGCTTGTGCTTGGGGTCGGTGACGCCGTAGCGGGTCTCGACGATCTCCTCCCAGAGGTCGACGAAGGCGCGCATCTTGCACATCTCGGTGACGAACCGCATGCCGGCGTTCACGAAGAACGAGATGTGCCCGACCACCTCGCCGAAGCCGCCTTCCGGCACCTCGCCGGAAGCCTTCACCGTGTCGAGGATGGCGATGGCATTGGCGAGGGCGAAGGCGAGCTCCTGCACCGGCGTCGCCCCGGCCTCCTGGAGGTGGTAGGAGCAGACGTTCATCGGGTTCCACTTCGGCATCTCGGCCGTCGTGAAGAGGATGGTGTCCTTGGTCAGGCGCAGGGACGGCTCCGGCGGGAAGACGTAGGTGCCGCGCGAGAGATATTCCTTGAGAATGTCATTCTGGGTGGTGCCCGAGAGCTTCGTGCGCGGTGCGCCGGTCTCGTCGGCGACCGCGACATAGAGCGCCAGCAGCCAGGCGGCACAGGCATTGATGGTCATCGACGTGTTCATCTCGGCGAGCGGGATGCCGTCGAAGAGGGTGCGCATGTCGCCGAGATGGGCGACGGGCACGCCGACCTTGCCGACCTCGCCGCGGGCGAGGACGTGGTCGGCATCATAGCCAGTCTGGGTCGGCAGGTCGAAGGCGACGGAGAGGCCGGTCTGCCCCTTGGCGAGGTTGGCACGATAGAGCGCGTTCGACTTCGCAGCCGTCGAATGGCCCGCATAGGTGCGGATCAACCAGGGTTTGTCGCGCTTGTCGTTGCTGCGCAATGTCGCCTCCCGAGCGGATAATTGGACGGCATTCTGTGCCGGGAGGCGACTTATTGCAATGCAGCGAAAGGCTGGTGTCCGGGGCGCAGTCAGGCCCTGCGGATGACACCCACCGCGACGAGCAGGATCACCGCACCCAGCGTGGCGCTGATGATGGCCGAGACCACGCCGCGCCCCAGGGAAATCCCCAGACGCGGAAAGAGCCAGGTGGCGATCAGTGCACCGAGAATGCCGATGACGATGTTCCCGATCAGGCCGAAGCCGAAACCCTTGACGATGAGGCCGGCGAGCCAGCCGGCGATGGCGCCGACGATGATGAGCACGAACAGGCTTTCGATGGGCATGGAGGGTATCCTTTGCTGATGTGGAGCTGGTCGGGCCTCGCCAGCATAGCACGGCGATCCCGCTGCGTTCGCCTCAACGCGCGAACGGGGCGGAAGGTCCTCATCGCCCGGGAAGATGGGTCAGGCGGGGCGCTACCATGGGCCCGCGCGCGTTCCCTCCCCGCCCCGCGCCTCAGCCGAAAGTCGGTGCATTGGCCACGTCGGGTGCGTCCATTTCGCGCTTGCGCAACCATGTTGCACTGCACATACTCCCCTCCCGCGCGCTCCTCAAGAAGGCGCCAACGACCCGAGGTGACACCATGGCAGCCGCAGCTCCCGCTCCCCAGTCCCGTCCCCTGAAGGATCTCTACGAGTTCGGAGAAGTGCCGCCGCTCGGCCATGTGCCGGCCAATATGTATGCCTGGGCGATCCGTCGCGAGCGCCATGGTCCGCCGGAGCAGTCGTTCAAGGTGGAGGTGGTGCCCACCTGGTCGCTCGGCGAGGACGAGGTCCTGATCTACGTGATGGCCGGCGGCGTGAACTACAACGGCATCTGGGCCGGCCTCGGCCAGCCGATCTCGCCCTTCGACGGGCACAAGCACCCCTTCCACATTGCCGGCTCCGATGCCTCGGGCATCGTCTGGGCGGTCGGCGCCAAGGTGAAGCGCTGGAAGGTCGGCGACGAGGTCATCGTTCATTGCAATCAGGACGACGGCGACGACGAGGAGTGCAACGGCGGCGATCCGATGTTCTCCTCCTCCCAGCGCATCTGGGGCTATGAGACGCCGGACGGCTCCTTCG
>CAZPMD010000153.1:4793-8403 GCA_964587395.1 uncultured Hyphomicrobiales bacterium | reverse complement strand
CCTTACGGTCAAAAAAGGTTTTTTTCTCGTTCAAGCAGCAGTGCGGCGCGGCGCGACATGAATCATCCAGGGACGTGAATTCGACACATACCCCGACCACGGGTGGCGGTCACCCATCCGTGATGGCCTTCTGCGCTTGCTCCGCCTCATGTTGCGCCAGGGACGCACCTGACGCGGCACGTCGGCCGGGCGTGATTCCTTCACGGCGATGTGACGGTGGCGCTTGCGGCGCCATGACGCCCCCCCTATATCCGGCGCAACCGGCGGAAAGCGGCAACCTCTCGCGGTTTCCCGCCATGCCAACATCAGCTTGCAAACCCCAGCTTGACGAAGGGGTCGGCGCAGGCGGTCCGGGCGGAAATCCCTCTCCGTCCACGGACCGTCAGCGTCACGGGTGCTTCGGGCCCGGCCGACCCGCTTGAGAAGGAGAAGACCATGGGCAAGGTCATCGGTATCGACCTCGGAACGACCAACTCTTGCGTGGCGGTCATGGAAGGCACCACGCCGAAAGTCATCATCAATTCGGAAGGCGCCAACACGACGCCCTCCATCGTCGCCTTCACCGACGAGGAGCGCCTCGTCGGCCAGCCGGCCAAGCGCCAGGCGGTGACGAACCCCGAGCGCACCATCTTCGCGGTGAAGCGCCTCATCGGCCGTCGCTTCGACGACCCGACGGTCACCAAGGACCAGAAGCTCGTCCCCTACAAGATCGCCAAGGCCGGTAACGGCGACGCTTGGGTCGAGGTCGAGGGCAAGAGCTACTCGCCCTCGCAGATTTCCGCCTTCACGCTGATGAAGATGAAGGAGACGGCGGAGGCCTATCTCGGCCAGACCGTCGACCAGGCCGTCATCACGGTTCCCGCCTATTTCAACGACGCCCAGCGCCAGGCCACCAAGGACGCCGGCAAGATCGCCGGCCTCGAGGTGCTGCGCATCATCAACGAGCCGACCGCGGCAGCGCTCGCCTACGGCCTCGACAAGAAGACCGCCGGCACCATCGCGGTCTATGACCTCGGCGGCGGCACCTTCGACGTGTCGATCCTCGAGATCGGCGACGGCGTCTTCGAGGTGAAGTCGACCAATGGCGACACATTCCTCGGCGGCGAGGACTTCGACATGCGCCTCGTCGACTATCTGGCGGCCGAGTTCCAGAAGGAGCAGGGCATCGACCTGCGCAAGGACAAGCTTGCCCTGCAGCGCCTGAAGGAAGCCGCGGAGAAGGCGAAGATCGAGCTGTCGTCCTCGACGCAGACCGAGATCAACCTGCCCTTCATCACCGCCGACGCCTCGGGTCCGAAGCATCTCCAGCTGAAGCTCACCCGCGCCAAGTTCGAGGCGCTGGTGGACGACCTCATCCAGCGCACCATGGAGCCCTGCAAGAAGGCTCTGAAGGATGCCGGCATCTCGGCAGGCCAGATCGACGAGGTGGTTCTCGTCGGCGGCATGACCCGCATGCCGAAGGTGCAGGAAGTCGTGAAGCAGTTCTTCGGCAAGGAGCCGCACAAGGGCGTCAACCCGGATGAGGTCGTCGCCATCGGTGCCGCCATCCAGGCCGGCGTTCTGCAGGGCGACGTGAAGGACGTTCTCCTCCTCGACGTGACCCCGCTGTCGCTCGGCATCGAGACGCTGGGCGGCGTGTTCACGCGCCTCATCGACCGCAACACCACGATCCCGACCAAGAAGAGTCAGGTCTTCTCCACCGCCGACGACAACCAGAACGCGGTGACGATCCGGGTCTTCCAGGGCGAGCGCGAGATGGCGGCCGACAACAAGATGCTCGGTCAGTTCGACCTGATGGGCATCCCGCCGGCGCCGCGCGGCGTGCCGCAGATCGAGGTCACCTTCGACATCGACGCCAACGGCATCGTCAACGTCCAGGCCAAGGACAAGGGCACCGGCAAGGAGCAGCAGATCCGCATCCAGGCCTCCGGTGGCCTCTCCGACGCCGACATCGAGAAGATGGTGAAGGACGCCGAGGCGCATGCCGCCGAGGACAAGCAGCGCAAGGAACTCGCCGAGGCGAAGAACCAGGCCGACGGCCTCGTCCACTCGACCGAGAAGGCGCTCGCCGAGCATGGCTCCAAGGTCGCCGAGGGTGACCGCAAGGCCATCGAGGACGCGCTGGCGGCCGTCAAGGAAGCGGTGAAGTCCGAGGACGTCGAGAGCCTCAAGGAGAAGACCAACGCCCTGGCGCAGGCCTCCATGAAGCTCGGCGAGGCCATGTATGCGGCCCAGCAGGACGCGGCCGGCGCCGACGGTGCCGAGCCGAAGAAGGACGACGTCGTCGATGCCGACTTCACGGAAGTGAAGGACGACAAGAAGAAGAGCGCGTAAGGCCTGACCGGCCTTTCCATCGAGCCCCCGGACTCCGATCCGGGGGCATTCGCTTGACGAGGGGCGAAAGCGACTGTCGATGTCCAAGCGCGACTACTACGAGACACTGGGCGTCGGCCGCGACGCCGACGATGCGGCGCTGAAATCCGCCTTCCGCAAGAAGGCGATGCAGTATCACCCCGACCGCAACCCCGACAACGCCGAGGCGGAGGCCCAGTTCAAGGAGCTGAACGAGGCCTATCAGGTGCTGTCCGACGGGCAGAAGCGCGCCGCCTACGACCGCTTCGGCCACCAGGCCTTCGAGAATGGCGGCGGAGGCGGCCATCCCGGCTTCGGCGGCGACTTCGCCTCCTCCATGTCCGACATCTTCGAGGAGCTGTTCGGCATGGGCGGGCGGCGGCGTGGCGCCGGCGGCCGCGAGCGCGGCGCGGACCTGCGCTACAACATGGACATCACGCTGGAGGAGGCCTTCACCGGCAAGGCCGCCCAGCTGCGCATCCCCACCACGGTGTCCTGCGAGGCCTGTTCGGGCACCGGCGCCAAGCCGGGATCGAAGCCGAAGACCTGCGGCACCTGCGGCGGCCACGGCCGCGTGCGCGCCTCCCAGGGTTTCTTTTCGGTCGAGCGCACCTGCCCCACATGCCAGGGCCGCGGCCAGGTGATCGAGGACCCCTGTGGCAACTGCACGGGCTCGGGCCGCATCACCAAGGAGCGCGTGCTCTCGGTGAACATCCCCGCCGGCGTCGAGGACGGAACCCGCATCCGTCTCGCCAACGAGGGCGAGGCCGGATTCCGCGGCGGCCCCTCGGGCGACCTCTACATCTTCCTCTCCATCCAGCCCCACGCCTTCTTCCAGCGCGACGGACAGGATCTCTACTGCCGCGCCCCCGTCTCCATGGTGACGGCGGCGCTCGGCGGGTCCTTCGAGGTGCCGACCATCGACGGCGGCCGCGCCCAGGTGAAGGTTCCCGAGGGTACCCAGTCCGGCAAGCGCTTCCGTCTCTCCGGCAAGGGCATGCCCGTGCTGCGCTCCAAGGCGGTCGGCGATCTCTACGTGCAGGTCGATGTCGAGACGCCCCGCGCGCTGACCAAGCGCCAGAAGGAGCTTCTCGCCGAGTTCGAGAAGGAGAGCTCCGGCGCCACCCAGCCCGAGACGGCCGGCTTCTTCGCCAGGGCCAAGGCCTTCTGGGACGGGCTGGCGAAGGATAGCTGATCCCGGCTGCGGCGGGCGCATCCCTCGCCACCGCCATCGACCGTCACCCACAAAAAAGCCGGG
>CAZPMD010000153.1:0-4783 GCA_964587395.1 uncultured Hyphomicrobiales bacterium | reverse complement strand
GGGCCCTGAGCCCGGCTTTCGTGTTTCTCGGCTGCTGTCGCTTACTGCGTCAGGCCTGCGCCGCCCGGCAGCTGGCCGCCGGTCTCGGCCATGCGCTGGCGATAGAGCGCGGCGAAGTCGACCGGGTCGAGATAGAGCGGCGGGAAACCGCCGTCGCGGGTCGCATTGGCGATGATCTGGCGGGCGAAGGGGAAGATCAGGCGCGGGCACTCGATCAGGACGATCGGATGGACGGCCTCCTGCGGCACGTTGGCGATGCGGAAGATGCCGCCATAGATGAGCTCGAACTTGAAGAGCGTCATCTCCTTGGTCTTGGCGTCGCCCTCGATGGTGAGCTCGATCTGGAACTCCTGCTCGCTCATCGGATTGGCGTTGACGTTGATCTGGATGTTGATCGCCGGCTGGTCGCTCTGCGGCATCAGCGAGCGGGGCGCGTTGCGGTTCTCGAAGGAGAAGTCGCGCACATACTGCGCCAGCACATTGAGCTGCGGGGCCGCTTCGAGGGCGGTGTCGCCGTTCGGGTTCATCGAAAGTCTCCGGTGGCGCCGCAGACGGGGCGGCTTCGGGTGGCAGTCATGGCGTGGCGCGCTCGCTAGCACGCACGGCGCGGAGGGGCAAGGCGGAGGGGCGCCGGATCAGCCCTGGCCGGGCGGCCGGAGCCGCGGATCGGCGGGAGGCGGCCGCCGCTCCTCGCGCCAGTCCTGCGGGTCGAGATCGACGACGCCGGGGGGCGTCGGCCGCTGGCCCGTCGTCGTCACGCCGCCACCGGTGAAGAGCCCCATCAGGGCTGGCACGAGCAGCACGAGGGCGATGAGGTCGGTGACAAAGCCCGGGATGGCCAGCAGCAGGCCGGCGAATGCGGTCAGGAGACCGCTGCGCGCCGCATCGCCGCTCACCAGCACGACGCCGCCGGAGCGCACCACCTGCGAGAACAGGAGGCTCGCCCCGCCTTTCAGCAGCATGATGCCGAGGAAGGATGCGGCAAACACACCGAACAGCGCGCCGAAGAAGCCGATCTTGCCCGCCACGAAGAAGAACGTCGCGAACTCCAGAAAGGGCAGCGCAATCAGGCCGAGCACGAGCCAGCGCAATTGGATCATCTCACATCCTCCGCGGCCATAGCTGGCCCTTCCGGCCGCCGGCCGCAAGGTGACGACCGGTCGCGCCCGGTCAGGCGACCTGCGGCGTCCGCCCGGCCAGCACCTCGCCCATCACCCCCATGTCGAGGTTGTGGCCCGAGAGGATGACACCGGCCTTGCGTCCGGCAAGCGCCGTCGCTTCCTTCGCCAGCGCCGCGAGGGCGGCGGCGCCGGCGCCCTCGGCCGCATTGTGGGTGTCGGTCCAGTAGATGCGGATGGCCGCCGCAATCTCGTCCTCGGAGACCTCGACGCAGCGCGCCACCCCCTGGCGGATCATGGCGAAGGCCTCCGCGCTGGGGATGCGCACGGCCATGCCGTCGGCGAAGCTCGCGGCCGTGTTGGTCTCCACCACCCGGCCCGCAGCGAGCGAGCGGGCATAGGCCGGCGCGTTCTCGGCAACCACCGCCACCACCTCGGTCCTCAACCCCAGGAGATCGCGCGCCGAGATGACGCCGCAGATGCCGGAGCCGAGCCCGATCGGCACATAGACCACGTCGAGGTCGGGATGGGCGCTGAAGAGCTCCAGCGCATAGGTGCCCACCCCCATGACGAGGTCGCGGTGGAACGAGGCGGCGAACTCGTAGCCGCGCTCGTCGGCGATCTCGGCGGCCCTCTGGCGCGCCTCGTCGAAGTCGCGGCCATGCTCGACCAGTTCGGCGCCGAAGGCCCGCATGGCGGCGTTCTTCTCCACCGAATTGCCCTGCGGCACGACGATGACCACCGGCAGTCCGGCGCGCCGGGCGGCGAAGGCGAGGCTCTGGCCGTGATTGCCGCGCGTCGCCGAGACGATGCCCCTGACCTCGGGCCGCTCGCGCCTCAGCCGGTCGACATAGACGAGCCCGCCGCGCACCTTGAAGGCGCCGATGGGCGTGTGGTTCTCGTGCTTGACGACAACGGGAAGCCCGAAGCGCTCCGCCAGCAGCGGCCAGGCGAAGGCCGGCGTCGGCGGCATGGCCTCCTGCACGACGGCGTGGGCGGCGTGGAGTTCGTCGAGGGTGAACAGGGTCATCTGTCAGGCCGCCCGCGCCGGGAAGACACCGGCCCGGCCGAGCGCCGAAGGCAGCGGCTTGCCGAGGACACCGGAGAGCCAGCGCGAGGTGTCGAGCAGCGTGTCGATGTCGAGGCCCGTCGCGATGCCCATGCGGTTGAAGACATAGACGAGGTCCTCGGTCGCGACATTGCCGGTGGCGGCCGGGGCGAAGGGGCAGCCGCCGACGCCGCCGGTGGAGGCGTCAAGGAAGTCGACGCCCGCCTCCACCGCGGCGATGGAATTGGCGACGCCGGTGTTGCGTGTGTCGTGGAAATGGCAGCGCCACTTGACGGTGGAGGACAGTGCCTTCGCCCGCCGCAACATCCCGGTCACCTGCGGCGGCACCGCACAGCCGATGGTGTCGGCAAAACCGATGTCGAAGGGATCGCTCTTCAAGAGCTCCTCGACAATGGCCATGACGCGCTCCACCGGCACCTCGCCGTCGAACGGGCAGCCGAAGGAGGTGGCGAGAGAGATGGACATCGGCACGCCGGCGGCGCGGGCGATGGCCGCGACCTCCTTCGTGCCGTTCACGAGGTCGGCGACCGAGGCATTCTGGTTGCGGTTGGCGAAGGTCTCGGAGGCGACGACGACGTAGTTGATCTGGGTGCATTTCGCCGCGACGGCGCGGTCGGCGCCGCGGGCGTTGAGGGCGAGGCCGATCAGGTTGCGGTCGGCATAGCGCGGGGCGAGGCCGGCCATGACGGCCTCCGCATCGGCCATCTGCGGCACCCGCTTCGGATTGGCGAAGGACACCGCCTCGACATGGCGGAAACCGGCAGCAAACGAGCGCTCGACGAGGGAGATCTTGTCCTCCGTCGAGACCATGACCTTCTCGTTCTGCAACCCGTCGCGCGGGGCGACCTCGATGATCTCAACGGAACGCGGTGTGTCGGTCATGGCATCCTCCGGCCGGCAGTTGTCGGCAATGACGGGAACCATGGCAAGACGGCCGGATGGCGGCAGGTCCCGCGCCATGGCATAGCTTCGCACCCCGCCACCGGCGGCAGGAACGGAACGACACGAGGGAGACCGGGTCCATGACCACGGCACGCGCAATCCAGCTTCATGCTTTCGGGGAGCCGGAGGTGATGAAGGTCGAGACCCTCGACCTGCCGCCGCCCGGTCCCGGCGAGGTGCAGATCCGCCAGACCGCCATCGGCTTCAACTTCATCGACGTCTACCAGCGCCGCGGCACCTATCCGCTCCCCACACCCACCGGCCTCGGCCACGAGGCGGCGGGTGTGGTGGAGGCCGTCGGACCGGGCGTCGGCGCGCTGAAGCCCGGCGACCGCGTCGCCTACATCAATGCCGGCATCGGCGCCTATGCCGACCGGCGCAACGTCCCGGCGGAGAGGCTCGTCGTCCTGCCCGCGGCGGTCAGCGACGAGGCTGCGGCGACCCTGGTCTTCAAGGGCCTGACGGCCCAGTATCTCCTGCGCAAGACGCACCGCGTCGCCCCCGGCGACCTCATCCTCGTCCATTCGGCGGCCGGAGGCGTCGGCCAGATCCTCGTGCGCTGGGGCAAGGCGCTGGGCGCCGAGGTGATCGCCACCGCCGGAGGACCGGAGAAATGCGCGCTGGCGAAGCGTATCGGCGCCGACCACGCCATCGACTACCGGCAGGCCGACTGGCCGGCAGCGGTCCTCGCCGCGACCGGCGGCCGCAAGGCGCGGGTGGTCTATGACGCGGTGGGCAAGGACACCTTCCTGAAGTCGCTGGACTGCATCCAGCCCTTCGGCCTCATGGTCGTCTATGGCGCGGCCTCCGGCCCGGCTCCGGACATCAGCCCGGAGCTGCTCAACAAGAAGGGCTGCCTCTTCCTGACGCGCCCCTCGGTCTTCCCGCACAATGCCGATCCCGGCGTGTTCCGCGAGAATGCCGCCGAGCTCTTCGCCGCCATCGCGGCGGGGCACGTGGCGGTCGACATCGGCGCCCGCTTCCGGCTGGAGGACATCGCGGAGGCCCATCGGGTGGCGGAGGCCCGGGCGACGACGGGGGCGATCCTCATCACGCCCTAGCGAGGCACGCGCGGGCTATCACGTCCCCCGCGGCTTCGCGCGATGCGTCGCCGAGGCGGCGGCGGGATCGTCGGGCCAGGGGTGGCGGGGATAGCGCCCCTTCATCTCGCTCTTCACCGCCTGGTAAGACCCCCTCCAGAATCCGGGGAGGTCGCGCGTCACCTGCACCGGCCGGTGCGCCGGCGACAGCAGTTCCACCACCAGCGGGATCTTGCCGCGTGCCACGCTGGGATGCACGGCAAGGCCGAACAGCTCCTGCACGCGGATCGAGAGCACCGGCTCCTCGCCTTCGTAGTCGATGGGGTGGCGCTGACCCGACGGCGCGTCGAAATGGCTCGGCAGGTCCTGTTCGATGCGCCGCTTCACGTCCCAGGGCACCAACTGGTCGAGCGCATTGCCGAGGTCGTCGGCGCCGATCTGCGACAGCGCAGTCCTGCCGGTGATGTGCGGCACCAGCCATTCGGCGACCGTCGCGGCGAGGGCCTGATCGGAGAGATCCGGAAAGCTCTCATCCACGCGCCGGAGGAAGGCGACGCGATGGCGCAGCGCCAGCTGCGCCTTGGTCCAGGGCAGGCGGTGAATGCCGAGCTGCG
>CAZPMD010000152.1:3290-8487 GCA_964587395.1 uncultured Hyphomicrobiales bacterium | reverse complement strand
AGAAGTTGGTCGGGTTGTCGAGGGCCGAGTTGACCTTCTTGCCCGAGGCCAGGCGGCTCTGAATGGTCTCGCGACCGGCGGCAATGTTCTGCAAGGCAAGGAGGTTCGAGCGAACGCCGCGCGAGATGGTGATGTCAGACATGGTACGCAAGTCCCTTTTCTAGGGCCCCTCAGCAAGACCGAGAGGGTGAACACACCCCCCGGTCCCGGGAGGGCCTCCGTTCCTTGAAGGCGGTACCATGATGATGCGTTAGTCTTAACGCACCGACATTTTTTACGGTTTATGGAAGATTAATGCTCACAAATGCCGTAAGGTCACCGCAACAATGCAAAAGGGCGGCCCGAAGGCCGCCCTTTCGTACTATTCGGAGAGGGCTGAGATCAGCGGAGGAACTGGAGGACCTGCTGGTCGCCCTGCGAGGCGAAGGACAGGGCCGAGGTGGCGAGCTGCGCGCGGGTGTTGAGCGCGAGCAGGTTGGCGCCTTCCTCGTTCTGGTCGGCGAGGGTGAGGTTGTCCGCACCGCCGCGCAGCGTGTTCATCATCGACTTGGTGAAGTCCTGGCGGTTCTGCACCATGGAGAGGTTAGAACCGAAGGCCGAGGACTGCGACCGGAGCGAGCCCAGCGCCGTCGAAAGACCGGAAAGGACCGCGTCCAGGTCAGCGTCGCTGTCGGCGACCGTGGTCGCCTGTGCGTCGATGCCGAGGTTGGTCGCGTTGATCGCATCGCCACCCTTGGACTGGATGTTCAGCGAGGACGAACCCGTCTCGTTGAAGGTAATCGACAGGGCGTCGCCGCGCAGCAGGTTGATACCGTTGAAGGAGGCATCTTCCGCGGTGCGGTCGAGCTGCTGGCGCAGGTCGTTGAACTGCGTGATCAGGTCGGCGCGAACCGTGTTGCCGCCGATCGTGCCGCCGGTGCCGGTGGTGGCGACAGCGGTGTCGGTGACGGTCAGGTCGGCGGTCGACAGGTTCTCGATGCGCAGCTTGCCGTTGTCGTTCGAGGCGCGAACCTTGGACGTCAGCGACGAGTTGCCGTTGATCGAGGCGACGACGTCGTCGACCGAGGCGTTGGCCGAGACAGCCACCGTCACGGCGGTGGTGCCGACGGCGCCACCGGTGAAGACGATGTCACCCGTGCCGGAGGTGGCAGTGAAGGCGTAGCTCTCGCCCTGCCAGGACTTGTCCTGACGGGCCTGGCGGATCGTCGACTGCAGCGACTCGACGGTCTTGGTTATCGACTTCAGGCCGTTGTCGGCAGCTTCCAGGGTCTTGATGCCGTTGGACATGGAGTCCAGCAGGGCACCGAGGTCATTGCCGCGCGAGTTGAGCGACGAGGCTGTGAAGAAGTTGGTCGGGTTGTCGAGGGCCGAGTTGACCTTCTTGCCCGAGGCCAGGCGCCCCTGGATCGTCTCACGCTGCGTCGCGATGTTCTGCAGAGAGAGAAGGTTGGAGCGAACGCCGCGCGAGATGGTGATGTCAGACATTGTAGTACCCTTTCCTAGGGACCCCTGCTTCTGAGGGGTGGACGGTGACGCCTCCACATTCTGGGAGGGCCTTCAGTTCTCGAAGGCACGCCGACTGTGGCGTCCGCCGATTAAAAAAATCTTTTTTCTTAAGTTCACTTTGAGCAGTTCCGATTGATGGTAAACACAACACAAATACTACTATATTTATAAATTGTTAACCTTGACAAATTACTTAAAGGATCGAGATCAGGGGTGATTCATGGCGGAACGCGGGACGGAGATGCGGTCACATGGGGCCGGAGTGACAACTCCGGAGGTGCGTGAACTTGGCCTCCTCCTGCGCATCGAGGAGGTCGACACGATCGGCAAGAGCATCGCCTTTCTCGTGCAGGAAATCCTGCTGAAGGGGTTCGATTCCGTCGATCACGCCGATCTTGCCGCCCGTATCGCTCTCATCCTGGAAGCCATGCCGAGCGCCCGTCCCCTGGTCATCGGCATGCAGTTCGCGCTGTTCGACGGCGACTATGCCGTCGCCCTCGACCACGCCCGCCTGATCGTCGAGCGCGAAGGCGCGCTCATGGAACTCGCTCTGGCACGCCGCGGCACGGTTGCCCAGGTCTGAAGACACCGGCGTCCCGACCCGCCCGACCTTTACCGTCCATTTACCATAACCGCCCATGCTCCTGTCCCGGTGCGGGCCAGGGGCGAAAGATGCGGGTGGTCATTCTCGCGGGTGGACGCGGAACCAGGATCTCCGAAGAGACCGACGTGAAGCCGAAGCCGATGGTCGACGTCGGCGGCCGTCCGATCCTGTGGCACATCATGCGGCACTACGCGGCGCAGGGTTTCGACGACTTCATCATCGCCGGCGGCTACAAGGCCGACGTCATCAAGCGCTTCTTCCTCGACGAGGTGCGGATGGCCGGCGACCTCATGGTCGACACCAGACGCGGGAGGGTGCTGCGGTCGGGGCCGGCCTTCGACAGCTGGCGCGTCAGGATCGTCAACACCGGCCTCGACACCAACACCGGCGGCCGCATCCTGCGCCTCAAGCCGCATCTCGACGGCACACCCTTCCTCGTCACCTACGGCGATGGCGTCTCCGACGTGCCCATTGCCGAGGTGGTGGCGCAGCATCGCGCCCAGGGCCACCTCGCCACCATCACCGCGGTCCACCCCCCTGCCCGCTTCGGCGGTCTTCGCTTCGATGGCGAGGACGTCGCCGGCTTCGTCGAGAAGCCGCAGACCGGCGAGGGCTGGATCAATGGCGGCTTCGCCGTCTTCGAGCCCGGGGTCTTCGACTATCTCGCCCTCGACGGCGACGACGGCTCACTGGAAGTCGCTCTCTACGAACGGCTCGCCCGCGAGGGCAGGCTCGGCGCCTACCGGCACGAGGGCTTCTGGCAATGCGTCGACACCCTGCGCGAACTGCGCCTGCTGCAGGGCCTGTGGGACAGCGGCAAGGCGCCGTGGAAGACGTGGACCGACGAGCCCATCCGCTCGGCGGCGGCGGCATGAGGCTGAGATGAAGGTTCTGATCACCGGACACGCCGGCTATGTCGGCTCGGTCGCGACAGCGGTTCTCGCCGAGGCCGGCCATGAGGTCACCGGCCTCGACACCGGCTATTTCGCCCCCTGCCATACCGAAGGCATGGAGCCGGTCGATCCGCCGCGCGTCATCGCGAAGGACGTCCGCCAGGTCACCGCGCAGGACCTCGCCGGCTTCGACGCCGTCCTCCACCTCGCCGCCCTGTCGAACGACCCGATGGGCGACCTCGCCCCCGAGCTCACCGCCGCCATCAACCGCGACGCCACCATCGCCCTCGCCCGCGCGGCGAAACGGGCGGGCGTCTCCCGCTTCATCTTCGCCTCCTCCTGCTCGATCTACGGCGCCGGCGACCCCGACCTGCTGCTCGACGAGACGGCACCGGTCAATCCGCTGACGGCCTATGCGGCGAGCAAGGTCGACTCGGAGCATGGCCTGCTTGCCCTCGCCGACGCGAGCTTCGCCCCGACCTTCATGCGCAACGCCACCTGCTACGGCCTGTCGCCGCGGGTCCGCACCGATCTCGTCCTGAACAATCTCGTCTGCTCGGCACTGTCCACCGGCGAGGTCAAGCTGCTCTCCAGCGGTCTCGCCTGGCGCCCTCTCCTCCACGTGCGCGATCTTGCACGCGCCGCGGCCGCGATCCTGGCGGCGGATCCGGCAACGGTCTGCGGCCAGGCCTTCAATATAGGCCAGAACGACGAGAACCACTTCGTCCGCGACATCGCAACGATCGTCGCCGAGGCCGTCCCGGGGTCCAGGGTCACCTTCGCCGAGGGCAACACCATCGACCCGCGCTCCTACCGCGTCGACTTCACGAAATTCGCCCGCGCCTTCCCCGACTTCCACTTCCTCCACACCGCAGCCTCGGGGGCCAAGGAGCTGGTTGCGGCCATGGCCGGACGAACCTCATCCGCCGATCTGACGGGGCAGCGCTATGTCCGCCTCGCCCGCCTGAGGCACCTGATGGAGAAGGGTGCGCTCGCCGCCGACCTCACCTGGAAGGGCGAGCCCGACACCGCTCCCCTCACCGCCGCGCGCGAGCGCGTCCCCGTCGCCGGTCCCTCCATCACCGAGCGAGAGGTCGAGCTGGTCGCAGAGGCGGCCCGCACCGCCTGGTTCGCCAACCACGCCAGATACAATCTGCGCTTCGAGGCCATGGTCGCCGAGCAGACCGGCCGCAAGCACGCGATCTCCCTCGCCCACTGCACCTCGGCGATCCACCTCGCCCTCGCTGGCCTCAACATCGGGCCGGGTGACGAGGTCATTGTTCCCGAATGCACCTGGGTCGCCACGGCCTCGCCTGTCGTGCAGGTGGGTGCCAATCCCGTCTTCGTCGACATCGACCCCGTGACCTGGTGCATGTCGCCGGCGAGCCTTGCGGCCGCCATCACCCCGCGCACGAAGGCGGCCATCGTCGTCGACCTCTATGGCGGCATGGCGGATTGGGCGCGCCTCGAGGCGATCGCCCGCCACGCCGGCATCATCCTGATCGAGGACGCAGCGGAGGCCATCGGCTCGCGCTACCGCGGCAAACCGGCGGGGTCCTTCGGCCGCGCCTCCGTCTTCTCCTTCCACGGCTCCAAGACGGTGACCACCGGCGAGGGCGGCATGCTGGTCACCGACGACGACGCTCTCGCCGAGCGCGTCAACATCCTGCGCGACCAGGGCCGACATCCGACCTCGCGCGCCCTCATCACCGAGGAGGTCGGCTTCAAGTACCGCATGTCCGCGATGCAGGCCGCCATGGGTGTCGCCCAGATGGAGCGGCTCGAGGAGCTCATCGCCCTGAAGCGCGACATCTTCGCCTTCTACGCGGAGGACCTGTCCGGTGTGCCCGGCCTGACGCTGAACGCGGAGCCGCCTCAGGTCTTCAACTCCTACTGGATGGTGACGGCGGTTCTGGACTCCTCGCTCGGGCTGCTGAAGCAGCAGGTAGCGGCGGAACTCGGGGCAGACGGGATCGACACCAGGCCCTTCTTCTATCCGCTCAGCTGGCAGCCGGCCTTCCGCGACCAGCCCTCCGCCGAGGGAGCGGCTGCGCGCAATCCCAACGCCTATGCGATCTCGTCCACCGGCATCAACCTGCCGAGCGGCTACAATGTCACCCGCGATGTGGCCACCCGCGTCTCGCGGTCGCTGAAATCCATCCTGGCGCGGCACGCCCGTCGCGCCGCCGATGCC
>CAZPMD010000152.1:0-3280 GCA_964587395.1 uncultured Hyphomicrobiales bacterium | reverse complement strand
CCTGACGATCGGATCCGCCATGTCTGCCAGCGCCGCCGCCCTGACGTCGCCCGCCATTGCTCCGGCGGCGCGCCCGCTCGTCACCATTGCGCTGCCGACCTACAACCGTGCCCAGTATCTCGACCGCTTCTTCAGCCATCACATCGATGCCTTCACGGCCCGCGGCATCGACTTCGAGATCCTCGTCTCGGACAACTGCTCGACAGACGACACGCCAGAGATCGTGGCCCGCTGGAGCAAGGACGATCCGCGCATCCGCTCGGTCCGCCAGACCGAGAACATCGGCGCCTACGGCAACTTCCTCTACAGCTGGCGTCAGGCGCGCGGCGAGTTCGCGATCTGGGTGGGCGATGACGACCTGCTGGTCCCCGATGTCGTCATCGACTATCTCGGCCGCCTCTCCGCAGACCCCGACCTCGTCATGGTCCAGGCGCCGTGGATGCTGATCGACGAGACGCGGGACAACGCGGAGATCGGAACCTTCTATCGAATCGACGGCGAGCGGACCTTCCGGCAGGGCGACCATGCCCGCTGCCTCGACTATCTCCTTGACCACCACATCTTTCCCGAGTGGTTCATCATCCGCACCGATGTGGTGCACGACGTGATCGAGCCGGTCACCGGCTTCGTCTTCCACTACTTCGCGCACCTCGCCCGTGCGCTGACTGTCGGTTCGGTCCTGTTCGCGCCACGGCCCTTCGCCCGCGTCACCGCCATCTCCAAGGGCGGGGTCAACCATTCCGGCAACAGTGAGACCATGGACGGGTGGGACCGCTTCCGCGGTGGCATCGAGTTCTTCGCCTCCTTCATCGAGCCCGCCCCACTCGCCGACCCGGTCCAGTCGGCCCCCCTGCTGCGGCGGTTCCAGGATTTCACGCTGAAGCGGATGCAGGTGGCCATCAATCTGCATGTTCAGGCCGGAAACTGGAGCCACGCCTATCATCTCGACCGCCGTGTCCGCGCCTACGGGCAGACCGGCTGTCATCCCGACATGCGGCCCGTGGTCTCCGGCCTCTGCGCCATCGAGACGCTGGTCGCCGAGGCGCGCGCGCAGGCACGCCCTCTCCTGGTGCTCGACGACCTCATCGCCGACGACACGCTGGAGAGCCTCAACCCCAAGATCCGCTCGGCGATCATCCGCCGCCGCGACCCGCGGGCCGCCTCCGAAACGCCGAAGGCCTTCGCGCTCGTGCAGGCGCCACCGTCCGGCATCGTCGGGCCGAACGACCTGGTGCTCGACCTGCACGCGGCGTTCCGGCGCACGCCGCCCTGACATGACCATCGCGATCGCCGGCGACCACGGCAACCGGATTGTCCTGCGAGAGACGCCATGGGACGCCCGCGCCCTCGGGCGGCCGACGCTGGACGTCACCGATCTCGCCTTCGCCTGCGAGACGGCGCCGGATTCTTCCGGGGACGACGGCCTCTTTCGCTCGTTGGAGGAGGTCTGCGACGAGTGGCAGGCCGGCCTCGTGACCGCGCGCCTCTCCGCCGAGCGTCGCTTGGCCGTGGCGCGTCTGCAGACGGCCGGCTTCCGCTATGTCGAGACGGTACTGCGGCTGCGCTACGCCAATCTCGCCCGTTTCGCGCCGCCCACGACCGGGCGCGCCATGGCGCTGCGCGAGGCGCGTCCGCAGGATGGGCCGGCGCTGATCGAACAGGCCGCCGCCACGTTTCACTACGGCCGCTTCGCCGAGGACCCCGCCATCGACCCCGCGGTCAACCGTCGGCGGCAGATCGACTGGATGGAGGGCCTGCTCGCTGGCAAGGCGCAGGTCCTCGTCGCCGATATCGGCGACCGGCCTGGAGCCTTCATGGCGTACAGAATCGAGGAGGGAACCGCCGACCTCATCCTCGGCGGAACGCGCGCCGAACAGGCGGTTCTGGCCTATCCCTTCTGGAGCGCCGTGCTCGGCCGGCTGAAGCAGGAGGGGGTCCGGCGCGTCGAGACGGTGATCTCCGCCGCCAATCTTGGCGTCCTCAACCTCTATGCCCGCCTCGGCTTCCAGGCGCATGAAACGCTGGTCGGCCTGCACCTGCACCGGCCGTGACGCGAAACGGGCGCCCGAAGGCGCCCGCTTGCCATTCTGCCCGAGCCTGAAGCGCTACTGCTGCGGCGCCTGGGTGTTCTGCTGGTTGAGCAGGTCCGTCACCCGGCGCAGCGTCACGCGGCGGTTCTCGCGCGAGGCGGCCTCCGTCTGAACCTTCGGATACTGCTCGCCATAGCCCTGCGTCGTCAGGTTTTCCGGCGGGATGTTGTAGGACTGCGTCAGCACCGCAGCGACCGCCTGGGCGCGACGATCCGACAGCGACAGGTTGTCCGTGTCGTTGCCGACAAGGTCCGTATGGCCCTCGATCAGGAACACCTCGTTCGGATTGGCCGTGATGGCCCGTCCGAGCGCGGCGGCGATGGTGTCGAGGCGGCTGACCTGGTCCGGCTTCACCTCCCACGATCCCGCGTCGAAGTTGATCGTGTTCAGGTCGACGCTGCGCGTATAGGCACGCACCGTCGGACTGTGACGCACCTCGTCGAGCGTATAGCGACGCGGCGGACGCTGCACCGGAGGGGCGGTGAGCGCCTCGTAGATCATCTCCGGCGGCGCCTCGCCGGCATCGACGATGTAGCGCTCGCGCGACATCGAATATTCCGGCGGCGGCAGCACGATGATCTGCTCCTCGAAGGTCCGGGCGCGCGGCCGGAAGGAATTGTCGATCAGGATGACCTCGCGACCGTCGGGATAGCGGCGAATGCGGCGGACGAGCTGGCCGTTCTCGTCGGTCACGGTAATGACGCGCACGCCGCCCGGCCGGTCGTAGAACGAGACCATCTCGTTGCCGCGCCGCTCGGTGCGGAAATCACCGCCGAGATCGCGGAAGCGCGCCGTCTCGTCGTGGCGGATGAACACCCCTTCGCCGTCACGGACGATGGTCCGCCCAGGCTCATGGATGACCGTCACGCCATCCTGCGTGAACTCGCGGCGGCGGTCGCGGATCTCATCGACCCGCTCGGCCCGCGCGCCCTGGCTCAACATGAAGCCGCCGATCAGGCCAGCGCCGATGCCGATCGCCGCAGCACCGGCCGGGCCGATGCGCGAACCGCGCCGCTGTTCCGGAGGTCCGCTCGGAGGCTGGCCGCCGGCGAATCCGCCCGGAGCGCCTGGAACAACGCCAGGGGGCTGGCCGGGCGCACCGGGACCGCGCGGGCCGACAGGCGGAGACTGCTGCGGGAATCCCTGGGGCTGCTGGACCAGTCCCGGCGCACCGGGAGCGCCGGGTGTTC
>CAZPMD010000151.1:0-8556 GCA_964587395.1 uncultured Hyphomicrobiales bacterium | reverse complement strand
GGTCCGCTCGGAGCTCTCCGTCGAGATGGAGACGCACAAGCGCACGCTCGACCAGCTCGCGACCGCCGTCGCCATCTTCGATACCAGGAAGCGCCTCGTCTTCAACAACGAGGCCTTCCGCCAGCTCTGGGACCTGGAGCCGGCCTTCCTGCACCAGGGGCCGACCGACGGCGACATTCTCGACCGGCTGCGCGAGCGCCGGCTGCTGCCCGAACAGCCCAACTACCGGGAATGGAAGAAGACCCTGCACCAGGTCTACGAGGCGGTGGACACCGAGCCACGCATTCTCGAATGGCCGCTGCCCGACGGGCGCTTCCTGCGCGTCGTGCAGAACCCCGATCCGGCCGGCGGCGTCACCTATGTCTTCGAGGACCTGACGCAGCGCCTGCAGCTCGAAACACAGGTACAGGCCCTCGGTCGCGTCCAGCGAGAGACCATCGACCATCTCGACGAGGCGGTCGCGGTCTTCGGCCCCGACGGACGCCTGTCGCTGTCCAACCGCGCCTTCGCCACGCTCTGGGAGCTCGATGCGGCCGCCCTCGGCGACCGGCCGCGCATCGACCAGATCGCCGCCCTGTGCATGCCCTATGTCAGGGACGGCGGCGTCTGGTCGGAGATCCGCTCCGCGGTCACGGCCCTCGCCTATGAGCGCCGCCAGCATGCGGTCCGCATCGAGCGCAACGACGGATCGGTCCTCGACACGATCACCGCACCCCTGCCGGGCGGGGCGACCCTCGTCACCTTCAGGAACGTCACCAACATGGTGATGGTCGAGCGGGCGCTGACGGAGCGCAACGAGGCGCTGGAATCGGCGGCCAAGCTGCGCAACGACTTCGTCCACCACGTCTCCTACCAGCTGCGCACGCCGCTCACGACCATCATCGGCTTCGCCCAGGTGCTGGACGACCCCTCGATCGGTCCGCTCAACGACAAGCAGCGGGAATATCTCGGCTATATCGGCGCCTCCTCGGCCTCGCTGCTGTCGATCATCAACGACGTCCTCGATCTCGCCACCATCGATGCCGGGGTGATGCAGCTCGAGCTCTCCGAGGTCGATATCCGCGGCTCCATGCAGGCGGCGGTGGATGCCGTGCGCGACCGGCTGGCAGAAAACCAGATCCGCATCGAGATGCGGGTCGCGAAGGATATCGGCACGTTCCGTGCCGACGCCCAGCGCGTCAGGCAGGTGCTGTTCAACCTCCTGTCCAATGCCATCGGCTTCTCCGACCGCGGCGGCCTCGTCGTCCTCGACTCCGCCCGCGAGGGCGAGGAGATCATCTTCAGGGTGCGTGACCAGGGCACGGGAATCCCGCCCGACATGGTCGGCCGCATGTTCGAGCGATTCGAGACGCGGACCACCGGCACGCGTCATCGTGGCGCCGGCCTCGGTCTCTCCATCGTCCAGAGCTTCGTCCATCTGCACCGCGGACGGATCGAGGTGGAATCGGCGCCCGGCAGCGGCACCCAGGTGAAGGTCACGTTCCCGGCCCATCTCGAGGATTTCTCCAAGGCCGCCGAATGACCGAGCCGTTCCGCATCAGCCGCCTGCTGGCCAACGAGGACGAGACGCGCGAACTCTCCATGGACCTCGCCATGGCGGTGCAGCCGCATGACATCGTCACCCTCGAAGGCGACCTCGGGTCCGGCAAGTCGACGCTGGCGCGCGCCCTCATCCGCGCCATCGCCGAGGACGACCGGCTGGAGGTGCCGAGCCCGACCTTCGCCCTGGTGCAGCCCTACGACCTGAAGCGGTTGCCCGTCGTCCATGCCGACCTCTACCGGGTCTCCTCGCATGACGAGATCGCCGAACTCGGCTGGGACGAGGTCTCCGACAAGGCCCTGCTGCTGGTCGAATGGCCCGACCGCCTCGGCGGCGCGCTGTCGGGCGACCGGCTGGAGATCGAGCTGTCGCTCGTGCCCGGCCGCGGTCCCAATGCCCGGAGCGCGGTTCTCACCGGCCATGGCGCCTGGGCGGCGCGGCTCGCCCGCATGACCGCCCTGCGCGCCTTCCTCAACAATGCCGGCTGGGGCGGCTCGCTCCGCCGCCATCTGCAGGGCGATGCCTCCTCCCGCTCCTACGAGCGCCTGCTCGACGGCCAGCGACGCGCCGTGCTGATGAACGCGCCGAAGAAGCCCGACGGCCCGCCGGTGAAGAACGGCCTGCCCTACAGCCGCATCGCCCATCTCGCCGAGGACATGGTCCCCTTCGTCGCCATGGCGGAGGGCCTGCGCGACATCGGCCTGTCGACGCCGGAAATCGAGGCGATCGATCTCGACCAGGGCTTCCTCATCATCGAGGACCTCGGCGGCGACGGCGTGGTGAAGGACGGCGCGCCCATCGCCGAGCGCTACATGGCGGCGGTGGACGTGCTGGCGCTGATCCATGCCCGGCCGCGCCCCCCCACACTCGGCACGCCGAAAGGGGCCTATCGGCTGCCGCCCTACGACCGCGACGCCCTGACCATCGAGGTGGAACTGCTGCTCGACTGGTACCTGCCGATGAAGGACGCGCGCATCCCGGCGAGCGAGAAATACGTCTTCCTGCAACGCTGGACGGAACTCTTCGACGAGGTGGCCGCGGCGCCGCAGACCTGGGTGCTGCGCGACTTCCACTCGCCGAATCTGATATGGCTCGCCGGCCGCGAGGGAGTCGAGCGAGTCGGCCTCATCGACTTCCAGGACGCGGTGATGGGTCCTGCGGCCTATGATGTCGCCTCGCTCTTGCAGGATGCCCGCATCACCGTGCCCGAGGAGCTCGAGCTGCAGTTGCTGTCGCGCTATGCGGCGGCCCGCCGGGCCGACGACCCCGCCTTCGACATGGCCGCCTTCGCCCGCCTCTACGCCATCATGGGGGCGCAGCGTGCGACGAAGATCCTCGGCATCTTCGCCCGCCTCGACAAGCGCGACGGCAAGCCGCAATACCTCGCCCACCTGCCGCGCATCTGGGCCTATCTGCAGCGCTGCCTCGCCCATCCCGCGCTCGCCAAGGTGAAGCGCTGGGTCGACGACCGCGTGCCGCCGCCGTGAGCGCCATCGACACGGCCATGGTGCTGGCGGCGGGTCTCGGCACACGCATGCGGCCGATCACCGACCGCATCCCCAAGCCGCTGGTCGACGTGGCCGGCAAGACGCTGCTGGATCATGTGCTCGATCCGCTGGCGGAGGCCGGGGTGACGCGCGCGGTGGTCAACGTCCACCACCTCGCCGACCAGATCGAGGCCGCGGTCGCCGGACGCAGCCGCCCCGCCGTCGTCATCTCCGACGAGCGTCAGGCGATCCTCGATTCCGGCGGCGGCGTCGCCCGCGCCCTGCCGCATCTCGGCGAGGCCTTCATCATCCGCAACGCCGATTCCTTCTGGACCGACCGCGGCCGCCCCAACCTGACGCGGATGATCGAGGCCTTCGACCCCGCCCGCATGGACACGCTGCTGCTGCTCGCCACCCTTGAGGGTAGCGTCGGCTTCGACGGTCCCGGCGACTTCTTCCTCGATGCCGAGGGCCGCCTCACCCGCCGCGGCGCGGCGGCGCGCGCGCCTTTCGCCTATGCGGGGGCGGCGATCATGCGCAAGGGCGACTTCGCCGGCCGGCCCGATGGCGACGTCTTCTCGCTCAACGCCCTGTGGAACGCCTCGCTGGCAAAGGGCCGCCTCTTCGGCCTGGTGCTCGACGGGCTCTGGCTGCATGTCGGCACGCCCCAGGCGATCGGCGAGGCCGAACGGGCCATCGCGGCCTCCTGACTTCCCTTTTCCCCTCCGCGGGTGTATGTGCCCGCCTCCTTTTCCACTTCCACCCGGTCCGATCCCGGGAGAAGGACACCACATCCATGGCCAAGCGATTCGACACGGGCTCCGGCCCGTCCCAGCGGCAGTTGCGCGTCGGCGAGATCATGCGCCATGCCCTCGCCGAGGTTCTCGCCCGCGGCGAGGTCCACGATCCCGTGCTGCAGCAGCATGTCGTCACCGTGCCGGAGGTGCGGATGTCGCCCGACCTGAAGATCGCCACCTGCTTCGTCATGCCGCTCGGCGGCAAGGACCAGCAGGAGGTCATCCAGGCGCTCGCCCGCAACAAGCGCTACCTGCGCGGCGAACTCGCCCACCGCACCAACCTGAAATTCGCCCCCGACCTGCGATTCCGCATCGACGAGTCCTTCGAGGAGGGCTCGCGCATCGACCGGCTGCTGGAGAGCGATGTGGTGCGCCGGGACATCGACAAGGAGGACGGCGCGTGAACCAGCCCCGCTCCAAGAAGATCGACGTCCACGGCTGGATCGTCCTCGACAAGGATCTCGACCAGACCTCGACCCATGCGGTGTCGCAGGTCCGCCGCCTGTTCAACGCCAGGAAGGGCGGCCATGCCGGCACGCTCGACCCGCGCGCCACCGGCATCCTCCCCATCGCGCTCGGCGAGGCAACGAAAACCGTTCCCTTCGTCATGGACGGGCGCAAGACCTATCGCTTCACCGTGGCCTGGGGCGCCGAGACCGCGACCGACGACACCGAGGGCGAGGTGACGGCCCGCTCCGACATCAGACCGACCCGCGAGGCGGTCGAGGCCCTGCTGCCGCGCTACACCGGCACCATCATGCAGGTGCCGCCGAAGTTCTCCGCCATCAAGGTGGATGGCGAGCGGGCCTACGACCTTGCCCGCGACGGCGAGGAGGTGACGCTCGAGGCGCGCCCGATCACGGTCGACAGCCTTCGCCTCACCGCTTTCTCGCAGGAGGCCGCCGAATTCGAGGCCGAATGCGGCAAGGGCACCTATGTGCGGGCGATTGCCCGCGACATCGGCCGCGACCTCGCCTGTCTCGGCCACGTGACGGCGCTGCGCCGCACGCGCGTCGGCCCCTTCGGCGAGGACGATACCGTGACGCTGGAGGAGTTGCGCGAACTCGCGGCGGGCACCATCGCCGGCCAGACGCTGGAGGACGCCCTGCTGCCGGTGGAAGCCGCGCTGGCCGAGGTGCCGGAGGTGAAGGTCACCCGCGACATCGCCGCCCGCCTGATGCGCGGCCAGAGCGCCATCCTGCGCGGCCGCGACGCGCCGGTGGAGGGCGCGGCCTGGGCCTCGACCGGGGGCGAACCCATCGCCCTCTGCGAGGTGGAGCGCGGCGAACTGGTGCCGAAGCGCGTCTTCGTCTTCGCCCCCTGACGCCGCCTCACGCGTTTTGGCGCACAGGAACGTTGACGCGCCCCGCCGGGCTCGCTAAGAGAGCCGCCTTCGCCCAGATGGCGGAATTGGTAGACGCACTGCTTTCAGGTAGCAGCGCCGCGAGGCGTGGAGGTTCGAGTCCTCTTCTGGGCACCAATTTCATGTTTCAGACGATCCGAGATCGTCCAGAAACCCGCAGAAAAGCCCGGTTCGCCGGGCTTTTTTGTTGTCTGGTGGTCCGCCGTGGTCCGGCGCGATGCGTTGGCATCCAGTGATGCCGTTGGCATCTGGGCTGGTATGTCCGCGGATACCAACACATGCCGCCTTCCGGGGCGCAGAGCAGGGGCCTACGCCCTCGCCCGTCGCCTCGGGGAGTCAGCGAGGCCGGCGGGATCCACCATCCGTGTCTCACCACGCGGATCAACCGACCACGAGGCCTCACTCGTGGGCATTCCCCGCCTTGAGGCTCACCTGGACAGTGCCTTCTGCGCTCGCAGCTTCCCGACCTGCAGCGCCGGGCAACCCTTTCGATGGCATCCCTCGACGACCGACATGGCCGTCAAGGCGACCCCGTCGTGCCCCGCCGCTGTCCGTGCGGCACGGGTGAACGGTTGCTGTCAGCCCACCCGCTCCAGCGGGTAGCCGCGGCGCTGCCAGTCGGCGACGTCCATCACCACAGCAGTCACATTGGTGAAGCCGACGTCGGTCAGCTGCCTGGCCGAGAGCGTCCCGCGCAGTCCGTTGGCGCAGTGGGTGTATATGGCGCGACCCCGGTCCACCGGCCCAGGATGACCCAGGGTGCGCCAGATGCGGAATTCAAGCAGCCCGCGCGGGATATGCACCGTGCCGGGAATGCGGCCGGTGGCGGCCAGTTCGTCCGGTTCCCGCACGTCGATCAGCAAGGCTCCGCCGGGATTGGCCACGACAGTGCGAAACGCCTCGATGTCCACGCTGCGAAGGCCGCGACGGATGTTCAGGACATACTCTTCCAGCGAGGCCGGCCAGCGCGGATCGACCGGCGGCGTCTGCGCCACCGCGGGCTGGCAAAGGTACGCGGCGGCCGGCAGGAGAAGCGCGTGTCGGCGGTTCAGGATCGTGTCCTCTCTCATCGTCTTCCATCCTTGTGACTGGTCAGTCCGTCATTCCCCCATGGCCGGGCGATGCTCCGGCCGGATGATCGCGAACCGACTGACCCGCGCACCCGTTCCCTGTTCGCCCAGGCCGGGGCTCCTCCGGACGTCTCGACTGGCCGGACCATCGCAGCCCCGCCCTTCGCCGCAGAGGTGCCCCGAGGGCCTCCCAGCGCAACATTCCACGACCTGGGGTGTTCACTCTTGATGCTCGGAACACAATCACTGCCCACAACCGGGCGCCTTGACGGGGATCAAGCGAACACGGCGGCGACAGGCCAGGTCGCCGGTGATGTTCACCCGTCTGGTTCTGTCGGCGACGATGCGATCAAGCGCCTCGGCTCGGGCCAGATCGGGATGGCACCTGTCATCGATGGGGAGCAGCCGGTTGCCGTCGCCGACCGTATCGGACAGTTCGGGGCGATTGCCGATCTGGAAGATGGATCCCCTGTCGCGGCCGCGCGGGAGGCCCGCGGCGGGGCGTCAGAGGTCGGCGTCAGGTGTCACGATGAAGCGCACGCCGACGTTGGCGCCGGCACGCCAGACCACGGCGCAGTGACGCAAGGCCTGGCGCCCCACGGCAAGCCTGAGCAGGAACTCGTCGGGAACCTGCTCCGGATCCTTCGCCACCAGGCGCGCGCCGGTCTGCGACACGTCCAGGAGCGTGCAGGGAATCTCCGTGCCGTCGGTCAGGGTCTCGATCCGCGCCGCATAGCGCAAATCCTGCCGCCGCCCGGAACGCCGGTCCTCCGAGCCTGATCGCTTTGCCGATGCCATTGCGGCGATGCCACCCTCACGAGATGTCGGAAATCATGACACCAGCGGGTTGCGAAAGCCTTGACGCAACGCAACGTTGCGTTCAGCCGGCGGAAATGCGCTCGATATCGGCGCCGCAGGCGGCGAGCTTGGTCTCCAGACGCTCGAAGCCGCGGTCGAGGTGATAGACGCGGCTGACGGTGGTCTCACCCTGCGCCGCCAGCGCGGCGATGACCAGCGACACCGAGGCACGCAGGTCGGTGGCCATGACCGGCGCGCCCTTCAGCGTCTCGACCCCCTCGATCGTCGCCGTCTGGCCGTCGAGGTGGATGCGCGCGCCGAGGCGGGCGAGTTCCTGCACGTGCATGAAGCGGTTCTCGAAGATCGTCTCGGTGATGCGCGAGGTGCCCTTTGCCCGGGTCATCAGGCCCATCAGCTGGGCCTGCAGGTCCGTCGGGAACCCCGGATAGGGTTCGGTCGTCACCGTCACCGGCTGGAGACCCTGGCCATTGCGCTTCACGCGGATGCCCTCGTTGGTCGAGGAGATCTCGGCGCCCGCCTCGGCGAGCACGTCGAGAGCGGCCTGCAACAGTTCGGGACGGGCGCCCTCGAGCAGCACGTCGCCGCCGGCCATGGCCACGCACATGGCATAGGTGCCGGTCTCGATGCGGTCGGCGACCACGGCGTGGTGGGCGCCGCGCAGCCGCGACACGCCGGTGATCTCGACGGTGGAGGTGCCGTGGCCACGGATGCGCGCGCCCATCTTGATGAGGCAGTCGGCGAGGTCGACGATTTCGGGTTCGCGCGCGGCGTTGTGGATGACGGTGGTGCCGTCGGCGAGGGCGGCGGCCATCAGGGCGACGTGGGTGCCGCCGACCGTCACCTTGGGAAAGTCGATCTCGGCGCCCTTGAGGCCCTTCTCGGCCGAGACGACGGCATAGCCGGCGTCGATGTCGATCCTGGCGCCGAGGCGTTCCAGCGCCATCAGGAGGAGGTCCACCGGACGCGTGCCGATGGCGCAGCCGCCGGGCAGCGAGACCTTGGCGCGGCCCATGCGGGCGAGCAGCGGCGCGATGACCCAGAAGCTGGCGCGCATGGTGGAGACCAGCTCGTAGGGCGCGGTGGTGTCGACGATGGAACGGGCATTGAGGCGCACGGTCTGGCCGGTCAGCACCTCGTCGCCGTTGCGCTTGCCGGCAATGGTGACGTCGACGCCGTGATTGCCGAGGATGCGGGCGAGGTTCGACACGTCGGAGAGACGCGGCACATTGGCCAGCGTCAGCTCGTCCTCGGTCAGGAGCGAGGCGATCATCAGCGGCAGCGCGGCGTTCTTGGCGCCCGAGATCGGAATGCTGCCGTGAAGCGGGCGGCCACCCGTGATGCGGATGCGGTCCATGCGGAACTCCTCGGAGGGAGGGCTGGAGCGGAGGTCGCCCCGGGCGTCGAATCGCGCAGGTCTCTTGCACGATGGTGCCGCCGCGGCCCGGCATTCGTCTAGCCGACCAAACGGGGCGAAACAAGG
>CAZPMD010000150.1:0-8557 GCA_964587395.1 uncultured Hyphomicrobiales bacterium | reverse complement strand
TGGGACCGCTGGCGCCGCGGCGAGCGCAACGTCTTCTCGCGCCGCCTCTACACGGCCCAGGGCCAGCAGACCTTCGACGAACTGCGCCGTCGCTACCGTCGCGACACGGAGTTCCGCGACACGGTCGACCGCTATGTCGACGAGTTCCAGCGGCTGCTGGCCGATGTCGACCGGAACGACCGCGATGGGTCCCTGTCCAGGTCCTACCTGACCTCGGAAACCGGCAAGGTCTTCACCCTGCTCGCCCATGCGAGCGGCCGGTTCGACTGACCGGCCGCAAGACTCCGGATATGACGAAGGGCGCCGCGAGGCGCCCTTTTCGTTGGCTCGGCCAATGGCAGCGGCCGCACGGCGGCGTCACACCTGGGCGGTCGCCCAGAGCACGATCTCGCGCAGCACGGCCTGGACCGCCGTGTTGAAGGCGACGGCGACATTCGCCGCGTCGATACCGGAGACAGGGGCGCGTGCGGCGAACACCTTGCCCGCGAGGATGCGGCCGGACCGGTCGTTGACCAGCTTGACCGACAGCTCCACCACCACCTCGTTGGCGCCGGCGGCGACCACCTCGAAGGAGCGGACGTCGGCGAGAAGCTGCCAGTCCGACGCGAGGCGGTCGCCGGGACGGCCCACGGACCTGAGCCGGCTGGCGTTCTCGAAGGCCTGGATGATCCGCGCCTGCAGAAGCTTCGGCAGCCGGTCGGCCCAGGCGCCGTCGGAGAGATAGGAATAGGCGCCGCCCTGCCCGCGCACGGCAATGCGCTCGGTGTCGAGGCTGGCGATGGCCTTCGGCTCGACCACCAGCAACTGGCCGCGCACTGCGCCGGCCCGCACCGGAAAGGTCGTGGGGGCGATGATGTCGTATGCGCGCGGGGTGTTGCTCGACGAGGCGCAGCCCGCCAGCGCGAAGGACGCGCCGAGGATCGCGAGCGTCGCCTGACGTCTCGTCTGTCCCGATCGCGACCCCGTATGATTGTCCTGCACGCCCGAACCTTCAGTTCCGCCCTAGCGGCGATTATATTCGGGCACGCCCGATCCGCCGAAGATAAACCTCTGCGGATTGCGTTCCAGTGAACGCAGCGTCCGCTCCAGCTCCGACAGCGTGCGACGACCATCGGCCGACAGGGACTGAATATCCCGGATCGTCCGATCCGTGAAGCCGGAGATGGATGTCGTCAGCTGCGCCGTGCGGGTGTCGAGCCGCTCGGCGAGCGTCCGCACGGACCGCGCCGTCGCCGTGAACTCGGCGAACATGTTGTTTGATCCCTCGCCGGCAAAGCCCTTCAGGAGATTGTCGAGACGATCCGCCATGGTGTTGAGCTTGGCGGAAACCTCGTTGGCGTTCTTCAGCAACTGATCGACATTGGCCGAATTCTCGCCGAGCACCTGGGTGAATCGGTCGATGTTGGCCATGGCCCGACCGATCCGTTCGCTGTCGAGGGCCTGGATCACCCGGTCGGCGCCGGCCAGCGTCCGGTTGAGGGCGCGGACGTCGAAGGTCGTCGCCACATCGTTGACCGACCCCAGCGTCTGCGTCAGCGAATTGGCCGCCTGACGGGCGTCGCGGATGAGATCGGCGAAGTTCTGGTTCTGGGCGTTCAGGCCACCGGTCAACTCGTCGATGTTCTTCAGGATGGAGCTGATCCGGCCCGGCTGCGAGCCCTCCATCATCGACTCGACCTGGGTCGTGACCCGGTCGAGCCTCTGGGCGAGCGCGGCGATCTGTCTTGCGGCCTCGCCGGTCTGACTCAGGAAGGAGCGAACGTTGTCGGTGTTGTCGCCGAGAGCCGCGGTGAACTTCTCGACGTTCTCAAGACTGCGCTGGAACGAGCCCTGGCCATTGGCGATGACCTCGTCGAGGCGCTGGACCAGACCGTTCAGCGTGTTCATGGTCTGCTGGGCGCCGGACATGATGTCCGAGCCGCCCGGCACGTCAGGTCCGATCTGAGGCGGCGGTTCTCCGGCCGCGCGCGTCAGCCGCACGGCCGGATCGGGGCCGTTGACGAGACCGACCGAGGCGATTCCCGAGAGAAGCTGGACGTTCAGACTGGCGCGCGTGGCAGTCGACACGGGCGTGCCCTGCTGCAGGGCAACCACCGCGACCACTTTTCTCGGATCGGCCGGGTCGATGTCGATGCGCCGGACCTCACCCTTGCGGATGCCGTTGAAGAAGACCGCCGAGCCGGTGCGCAATCCGCCGACGGGACCGGTGAAGACGATGCGGAAGTCCTCGCGGTTGGTGCTGTCACCGACGCGCAGGAACCACCAGAGGAACAGGCCGAACGCCGCCAGCACCCCCAGCGTGAACAGGCCTATCAGCGTGGTATTGGCCTTGGTCTCCATGCGCTCCGGCTCACATCCCTCACGCCTTGACCCCGGCGGCGCGGGCGCGCTCGCCTCCGAAATATTTCCGCAGCCAGGGATGCGGATGGCGGAGCATGTCCGCCATCGTTCCCGACGCGATGACCCTACCCTCGGCGAGCGCTGCGATTCGATCGCAGATTCGCGCCAGACTATCGAGGTCGTGCGTGACCATATACACGGTCAACCCCAGCGTGTCGCGCAGGGTCCGGATCAGGGTGTCGAACTCCTCGGCGCCGATCGGATCGAGGCCCGAGGTCGGTTCGTCGAGGAAGACGATCTCCGGATCGAGCGCCAGGGCCCGGGCCAGCGCCGCGCGCTTGATCATGCCGCCGGACAGTTCCGAGGGGTATTTGTCGGCGGCGTCCGGCTTCAAGCCCACCATGGCGATCTTCAGCCGCGCGATCTCCTCCATGAGGGGCTCGGACAGTTTCAGATACTCGCGCAAGGGCACCTGGATGTTCTGTTTCACGGTCAGCGAGGAGAACAGCGCGCCGTGCTGGAACAGGACGCCCCAGCGCCGCTCGATCGCCTTGTGCTCGGCCTGCGAGATGGTGTCGAGGTCCTGGCCGAAGACCGTGATCGTGCCGCGGCGCTTCGGGACCAGGCCAAGGATGCAGCGGGTCAGGACCGACTTGCCGGTGCCCGAGCCGCCGACGACGCCGAGAATCTCGCCAGCATGGACGTCGAGGTCGAGGCCGTCGATCACCAGGCGTTCGCCGAAGCCGATGGCGACGTCCCGCACGCTGATGATGACCTCGCCTGCCGCGTAGTCCGCCACGCCCGTCTCCCGCCGTCAGTAGCCCAGAGACGCGAAGAAGATGGCGAAAAGGCCATCGACCACGATCACGAGGAAGATCGCCTTGACCACCGAGGCGGTGGTCTGCTGACCGAGGCTTTCCGCCGAGCCCTTCACCCGCATGCCCTCGATGCAGGCGACGAGGCCGATGATCAGCGCCATGAAGGGCGCCTTGGCGAGGCCCACCCAGATGTGGCGCTGCGAGACCTCCTCCTGCATGCGGCTGAAGAAGATGTCGACCGGGATATTGCCGTAGAACTGCGCCACCAGCGCGCCGCCGGTGATTGCAGAGATGTCGCCGACGAAAGTGAGCAGCGGCAGGCCGATGACCAGGGCGATGAGGCGCGGCAGCACCAGCACCTCGACCGGATTGAGGCCCATGACCTTCAGGGCGTCGATCTCCTCGCGCATCTTCATCGAGCCAATCTCGGCGGTGAAGGCCGAACCCGTCCGGCCCGCCACCATGATGGAGACGATCAGCACGCCGATCTCGCGCAGCGTCAGGATGGAGACGAGGTCGACAACATAGGTGTCGGCGCCGAAATCGCGGAAGAAGAAGATGCCCTGCTGGGCGATGATGCCGCCGATCAGAAAGGTAATCAGCGCCATGATCGGCACGGCGCGGAAAGCCACGTGGTCGAGCTGGTTCACAATGGCGGGAAGGCGCAGGCGGCCACGGCCCGTGACGACCAATCCGGCCGCAGCGACGACCTCGCCGAAGAAGGACACGAGCGCCACCAGGTCGCGCCCGGCATCCAGCGCCTGGTTGCCGACCTTGTCGAGTGCCTGGATGACGACCGGCTTCTCCTGGGGAGCCGGTGGAGCGGGCGCCGCCAAGCCCTCGGTGATCTCGGAATAGATGGCAGAGGAGGCCGGCGACAGTCCGGCGCGCTCGACGGGCACGCCACGCGCCCCGAAGGCCATCTCGATGCCGCGCACCAGGGTCCCGCCGAGTGTGTCGAGGCGCTGGACACGGGAGAAGTCGAGCAGGACCGTGGCGGGAGAACCGCCCTCCGCGATCAGGCGCCTGACCTCGGGTTCGATGGCGCCGGCGGTCTCCGCCGTCCAGTTGCCGGCAAGCGCGACCGTCAGCCGGCTGCCGTCCACTCTGCTCGCCAACTGGGCTTCAGGCACGAGGCTCTTCCCGCTCACGGCGCGAATTTCGATAAGTCGCATGCGCAGGCCCGGCTTGGCACGCGCGCTCGCTCTCTCCATAAAGGAGCCGCCCGGCGCCGTCGAGGTCGCCGCACCTCTTCCCTCTCCGATACAGGCCGCCACATGGAACTCGCCAAGCCCTATCTCCTCTTCCTCGGGGACGTGCACGACCAGCTCGCCGCCAAGACGGCGCAGGGCATCGTCGACTGGCGCCGTGACTGGTGCGTCGGCCAGGTTCGCCTGGACGGCTGTAAGGCCGACACGGGCCTGAAAGACATGACGATTGCGCAGGGCGCGAAGGCCGGAGCCAGGACACTGGTGGTCGGCGTGGTCAACGCCGGCGGCGTGCTGCCCGACCATTGGATCGCCAGCATCGTCGAGGCGATCGAGGCCGGCCTGGACATCGCGACCGGCCTGCACGCCAAGCTCTCGGACATCCCGAAGATCGCTGCGGCTGCCAAGAAGCACGGACGCCAGCTCCACGACGTGCGCCACCCGAAGCAGACCTTCGCCACCGGCAAGGGCGGCCTCAGGTCCGGCAAGCGCTTGCTGATGGTCGGAACGGACTGCTCGGTCGGCAAGAAGTACACGGCGCTGGCCATGGAGAAGGGCATGCGTGAGCGCGGCTTCGACGCCGATTTCCGCGCCACGGGGCAGACCGGCATCTTCATCTCGGGGCGCGGCGTCGCCGTGGACGCGGTGGTCGCCGACTTCATCGCGGGCGCTGCCGAATGGCTCACCCCTGCCGCCGATCCGCTGCACTGGGACGTGGTGGAGGGCCAGGGCTCGCTGTTCCACCCATCCTTCGCCGGCGTGACGCTGGGCCTGCTGCACGGCGCCCAGCCGGATGCCTTCATCGTCTGCCACGAGCCGACGCGCCGGACGATGCGCGGCGTTCACACGCCTCTGCCCTCCATCGACGAGGTGATCGAGCAGACGGTCAATCTCGGCCGCCTGACCAACCCGGCCATCATCTGCACCGGCCTGTCCATCAACACCGAGCATCTCTCGGAGGACCAGGCCTTCACCTATCTCGACCGCCTGTCGCGGGAGTACGAGCTGCCGGCGACCGACCCGATGCGCTTTGGCGTCGAGCCGCTGGTGGACGCCCTCGCCGAGCTCTATGGCGAGCCCGAGCCGAAGCCGAAGAAGGCCAAGGCCTCCCGGAAAGTGAACTGAGGACGCCGGACAGATGCCCTCGCGCGAACTCACCGTCCGCACCGAACGCTGGCCCATCGCCGGCACTTTCACCATCTCACGGGGCTCGCGGACGGAGGCGGTGGTCGTCGTCTGCGAGATCCGCCAGGGAGCCGCCGTCGGCCGCGCCGAATGCGTTCCCTATCCGCGCTATGGCGAATCCGTGGACGGCGTGGCCGCCGACATCGAGGCGATGGTGGAGGCCCTCGACAACGGCCTCGACCGTCAGGGCCTGCTCGCCGCCATGAAGGCGGGCGCGGCCCGCAACGCGGTCGACTGCGCGCTGTGGGATCTGGAGTCCAAGCTCGCGGGCAAGCGGGCCTGGGAACTCGCCGGCCTGCCGGCGCCGAAGCCCCTGACGACGGTCTATACGATCTCGCTGTCCTCGCCCGGGGAGATGGCCGAGCAGGCCAGGAACTGCGGCCGCCCGCACCTCAAGATCAAGCTCGGCGGCGAGGGCGACGCCGACCGGCTCGCCGCCATCCGCGCCGCGGTCCCCGAGGCGACGCTGGTGATCGACGCCAACGAGGGCTGGACGCCCGCCAACCTGGAAGCGAACCTCGCTGTCTGCGAGCGTTTCCGCATCGCCATGGTCGAGCAGCCCCTGCCCGCCTCCGACGACGAGGCCCTGCGCCATGTGCGCCGGCCGATCCCGATCTGCGCCGACGAGAGCGTCCACGACCGCCCGTCGCTGGCGAAGCTCGCCGGCAAGTACGACGCGATCAACGTCAAGCTCGACAAGACCGGCGGCCTGACGGAGGCCTTCCTTCTGGTCGCGGAGGCGGAGAAGCTCGGCCTGAAGATCATGACGGGATGCATGCTCGGCACCTCGCTGTCGATGGCGCCGGCCACGTTGATCGCGCAGAGGGCTTTCCTCGTCGACCTCGACGGGCCGCTGCTGCTGCGCGAAGACCGCCCGGAGGGCCTGCGCTACGAGGGCGCCACCGTCTATCCGCCGACGCCCTCGCTCTGGGGCTGAGCGGGGACGGCGGGTCGCGGCACCGGCATGGAGCGCGCGACCATGGTGACGACCAGCCCGGCGCCGCAGAGCGCCGCCATGGCGACATAGGCCGAGACGCCGATGCGAGCGTAGAGATAGCCGGCGATCAGCGTCGACAGCGCCATGGCCCCGCCGATGGCGACCGACACCGTGCCCTGCCCGCTGGCGCGCTGGTGGGCGGGAAGCCGCGCGGCGAGATAGGACATGGTGCCGAGGTGGACGAGGCCGAAGCCCGCGGCGTGGAGAAGCTGCAGCGGCCCGTTGATCCAGAGCGGCGGGTCGAGCGCCATCAGCAACCAGCGCAGGAGCCCGCCGGCGCCGCCGATGAGCAGGAAGGTGGTCGGCCGCCAGTCACGGGTGAACCGGGTCGCGACCCAGAACATGACGATCTCGGCGAAGACGGCGATGGCCCAGAGTGTACCGACCGTGAAGCCGGAATAGCCGATCGCCTTCCAGTGGATGGAGGCAAAGCCGTAGTAGACCGCGTGGCTCGCCTGCAGCAGCGCGGCGGCGATCATGATCAACACGAAGCGCCGGTTGAAGAAACCCGGCCCCGACGGGGCCACCGACCTGTCGGCGCGGTCGTGGACGAGCATGACCGAGGCGATGGCCAACGGAACGAGGCTCGCCCAGATCATCCAGACGATGTAGTCGGGCGCGATGACGGTGAGGACGATGCCGCCGACGATACTGGCGGCCATGAAGGCCACCGAGCCCCAGACGCGGATGCGCCCGTAGTCGAGGGTGCGGCGGGCGACTCCAGCGAGCCCATAGGCATCGACCAGCGGTACCAGCGGGCTCCACACGAGGCCTGTGATGACCACACCGATCAGGATCATCGTGAAACTGTCGGCCAGCCCGACGCCGATGAAGGCGATGGCCGTGGCGAAGCAGCAGATGACGATGGCGTAGGAGAGAACGCCGGCCCGGTCGGCGAGATAGGTCACCACCGGCGTCGCCACCAGGCGGATGAGTTGGCCGCCGGCCAGGATCGCGCCGATCTGCCCGTCAGCCAGGCCCTTGGCCTTCAGCCAGACCGGAAAGAACGGCTGGTGCAAGCCGAAGCCGATGAAAAGGGCCGCATAGAACAAGGCGAGCCGCGTCGCGAAGCGCTTGGAATCGTCCGATTTTGCGGAAAGGTCACGGACCATTAAGATTTCACGGGAGAATCGGATGCAGGTGTTCGTTCTAGACCGTCGAGCCCTGTCCTGCGAGAGCGCTGTTCCGGATGACTGACGTGATCACACCGCCCGCCACGCTGCCGCGAGGCTCCCTGGCCGAGGCCGACTACGACGCCATCGAACAGGCGGTGATGGAGACCGCCAGGGGCCGCTGGTTCCTTGCCGAATATGCCCGCCGCAACCGCCATGCGGACACCGTGACGGTGCTCGACGCCATCGGGCGTCTGGAAAGCGCGGTCGCCGTGCCGCGGACATCACCGGACATCGAGCGCGTGCGCATGGATATCCGCGAGATGGCGCACGCCATCGCCCGCACCAAGGCGGAGATCGCCGCGATCAAGCCGGAAGGGGCCGATGCCGGATCCGGCCATTTCGAGGATGCCTCCGTCGAACTCGACGCCATCGTGAAGGCCACCGCGACGGCGACCGGCGACATCCTCAGCGCCGCGGAAACCATCCAGGAAATCGCCTGGACGCTGCGCGAGATGGGCGCGGAGGGCGAGGTCTGCGACCTCATCGACACCAAGACCACCGACATCTACACGGCCTGCTCGTTCCAGGACATCACCGGCCAGCGCACGCGCAAGGTCATCGGCGTGCTGCGCTTCCTCGAGGATCGCATCGATTCGATGATGGCGATCTGGGGCGATTCCGGCGTCTCTGCGGCCCCGCCGCCGGTCGCCGAGAAGCCTGAGGCCTCGCTTCTCAACGGGCCGGCAAAGCCTGGTGAGGGTCTGGTCCAACACGACGTCGACATGATGCTGGACGACGGCCTCTTCGCCGATGCCGCGCCGAGCGCGGCAGTGGACGAGTTCGATCTGGTCGAGCCAGACCCACTGCCGCCGATCGTGCACACGCCGGTAGAGG
>CAZPMD010000149.1:0-8643 GCA_964587395.1 uncultured Hyphomicrobiales bacterium | reverse complement strand
CCACAAGAAGCGCGGCACCACCTACACCCTCATCGGCGTGGCCCGCGTCCAATCTGACGTGCCTCTGACGGACATGGATCAGGTCACCGTCTATCGCTGCGAGGAGACCGGGTTTCTCTGGTCGCGGCGGAGGGCCGAGTTCGAGGATGGTCGCTTCGAGCAGCTACCACCCGCCCAGGCGCCCGTCGAAGCCGGCGTCGGCGTCAACGATGTGACCGCTCTCATGGCTCTGGGCAGCCGCCAGCCGGCGCACGATCCGATCCTCGGCGAGATCGCCGACATTGCGGAGCGCCTTCGCGAGACCCACCCCATGGAGGCGAGCCGCATCCTGATCCTCCTCGGCAAGGCCGGCGTCCGCCTGCCAGCCAAGATCTGGGAGGTGAGGGGGCAGCATCCGGACGGGCGCCCAGGTCGCAACTGGGTTGCGGTGACAAGCGAGAAGGCCGCGCTGGTGCCGGACTTTCGCAGGCGCCGCATCGCGACCGAATAGGAGAGAGCCGTGAGGGCATACGAGCGACACGGCAAATCCTGGCTGGAGGTCCGGCAGGCAGAGCTCGCCCGGCATCGACCGGACGGCATCGCCGCGTTCATTGACGACCAGTCCTATCTGCGTCGGGAGCGGCAGTATGTGCGCTGGAACTCGAGGCCGGCGCTTCGGCGCTTCATCGGCCCGCTGCCCTATAACGGCCCGGTCTGGGATGGGAAGCGGCCCTATGTCGGCGAGATAATCGGCGGGCGCGTCTACAACGGCGTCGCGATGATCGACTATGTGTGCCAGCGCGGCATGGATCAGAGCACGGTCGACCGCTACGTCGACACCTTGCGGCGTTTGCTTACGAAGATGCGCTCCTATGTCGGGCCGAAGCTGCCATGAACGACGACACCCCGCTCACCCTTGAAGAGGCTTGTCTGCAACTTCTCCGTGGATGTTGCAGCCCCGGCACCTTGCGCGCGGCCATCCGGGGCGGCAGGCTCGCCGCCGAGCGCTGGGGGAAGGGATACCGCGTCACCCCCGCCGCCATCCGCCAGTGGAGGGAAACGTGCCTCGTCGATCCAAAGGCCCTCGTCTCTACTTCGAGAAGGCGCGCTACGGCGCCGACGGCACCCTGCTCGCCGCCGGCCAGTGGATCATCCGCGATGGCACCACCAAGCGCCGCACTGGCCAACCTGAGGGCGCTCTTGTCGAAGCCGAGGCTGCCCTCGCCGCCTACATCGCCGGGAAGCACGATCCCGGCGCCAGCCGCCATTCGGCTGAAAAGGACCCCTTCGTCGCGGACGTCCTCGCCTACTACATCGTCGAGAAGGTCGATCCGAGAACCGACCTGACGCCGGCGCGCCGCCGTGAGATCGACGGCCGCTTCCGCAGGCTGGGCGACGAGTTCGGCGAGCGCCTCGTCTCGCAGCTTTCACCCCAGGACTTCCGGCGCTACGCCCGTCGGCGTGGGGGTGCGGCCCGCCGCGAGCTGGAGGACATGCGCGCTGCGCTCCGCTTCGCTGTCGCCGAGCAGCTGACCAACATCGCCGTGCCCGTACCCTTGCCGGAGCGCCATGCGCCGCGGAAGCGGTGGCTGACCCGCCCCGAGATGGCTCGCCTGGTCTGGGCAGCCTGGCGCCTTGCACAGGGCTACCCCGCACTCGACGACAAGGGTCGGAAGATCATCGGATCCGACGGCAAGCCCGTCATGAACCCGACGAAGCGGCGCATCGGCAAGCACGTCGCGCGCTTCATCCTCACCGAGCTCTACACCGCGTCGCGGCCGGGCGTGATCGTCAATGCGGCTGTCGGCCCGACGATCGGCCGCGGCTACGTCGATCTCGACACGGGCGTGTTTTACCGGAAGCCGCGTGAGGCCCGAGAGACGAAGAAGCGAGCGCCGGACATCCTGCTGGACCCAAAGCTGCTCGGACACATTCGGCGTTGGAACGATGCCTGCAAGCGCGAGAACGGCCGCTCCCTTCGCTATGTCGTGGAATGGCAGGGCGGGCCGGTGAAGCGGATCAACAAGGCCTTCCGCGCTGCGTGCGAAGCAGCCGGGCTCGGCGACGATGTCGTGCCCCACACCCTCCGGCACACCGCGATCACCTGGGCTCTCCGGAACCGGGCCGACAGGCAGGCACTCAGCGACTATGCCGGCATGTCCCAGGCGACCATGCAGAAGGTCTACTTCCACACCGACATCGAGTACGCAGCGACGGCGAGCGGAGCGATTACGGGGAAGAGAGCGTCTCGCTGAGGGTGGCCAGGCTCACTTCATGGGCGCGCCGATGGCAAGCTCCACCACGTCTGCGACGCATGCGCGCGGATTGCGAGTGATCTCCGAACCAGTGAACCTCAGCAGCTTGAAGCCCTTCTTGACGATGGCTCGCTCGCGCCGCTTGTCCGAAGCCACTTGTTCCTTGGTCTTCTCATGGAAGTCATGGCCATCTATCTCGATGGCCACCGGCTCCCGGTCCGGTGATCGGACGACGAAGTCGACGGTGAAGCGACCCGCCTCTGTTTCCACCATCTCTTGCGGGGAGAGTGTCAGTTTGTAACGGCGCGATGCGTCCAGGTAGCGCCATTGCACGATGAACAGTTGCTCGACGGGCGAAGAAATTTCGTGCTTCGCGATAAGCGTCTCGATTTGCTTGATGTATTCGTGAGCAATCTTCTCTTTGAAAAACTCGGCGTGCCTCTTAACGTCGTCGGCCACCAGCGGGCGGCGTAGTCCTAGTTCCTCACCGTAAACATCCTCAACAAGATTTAGCTTTCCAGCGTCAGTCTCATACTCAGCCATTGAGGTTGAGGCACGCAACATGACTTTAACGTATCGGTTCCAGTAGGCGCGGAGCCAGACCTCCTCGAAGACATCGATACCCGCGGCGAGCCTTGCGCGGTCCTTCTCAATCTCGGATTGTATGATCTCGTTCAAGCGGTTCAGCGCCATGCCGCAGACCTGCATGACCGCATCCAAGGGAATGGCCGGCTTGTCGTCTTCGCTCATGGCGCCCTCCAGATGCCTCAGTCTCTCGGGGCGGATTAAGAACATCAAGCGGTCTTGGACAAATATGGACAGAAACCAGAGAACGTGAAGAGAACGCAGCCTCAGCGACACCCGCGGAAACACTGGGTTCTGAGACGCTGAAACGGACGGGCAGGCGTTCGGGACGTGGGGGTCGCAGGTTCAAATCCTGCCACTCCGACCAGCGAAAGGCCTTCGGGTCTGTCGATGGCTTCGTGAACGAAAGGGGCGGCCTCAGGGCCGCCCTTTTTCGTTTCGCAGCGCGCCGAGCGCGCCTTCTCCCGCAGGTTGCAGTCGGGTGCCGGCATATCCCGATGGCAGAATGGCTGTGCCATCAACGGTCTTCTGACGCCATGCTGTAGCATGCAGCCTGCTGTTTGATAGCAGGGCATTCTCCAAATCCCGGTTGCGGTTAACCGCTCATTTACCATCAAGCAATAAAACACCTGCGACTGCCAAAAAAATGGGCAGGAACAGGCGACGAGGAGACTGCTGCGATGGCGACCAGCCGCACACCCCAGCCAAAGGTGGTGCATCTCTTCTCCGAGCGGGACGCGCCGTCCGGAGAAGCCGCGAGCCGTGCCAAGGTGGTGCGGTCCTTCGCCGAGGCGACCGCCGCGCTGGGCCGCGCCGCCGAGCTGATGGACGACGGGCCCCTCGAATCCGATACGAAGCTGGTCCTGATCCGTGGCGTCAAGGAACTCGTCATCCGGACCTTCAACCTCAACGCCGCCTATATGGAAGCCGAAGCGTCGACCTTCCGCCTCGGCCCCTCGCTGCAGCCGGCCAAGGCAGATCCGGCCGAGCGGCCAGGCCCCACCGCGTGACAACCGACTGGCGGCCGCTGCGGACAGCGCGGCGGAACCGCCGGTCCATGCCGTGCTTTCGCGCCGCAGTCTTCGCAGAAGAGAGCCATGGCAGACGCCGACACCGGGGTCGTCGAGCCTGATCGCCGGCAGAAGCCGTCGCCATCCTGCGATGCGCCGGCACCGCAGGACCTCCGCGCCGACACGGTCCGCAGTGCCCCGCTGGGCCGCACGGTTCTCGCCGTCCTCGTCGCCTGTGGAGCGTTCGGGTCCGCCTCGATTCCCTGAGGCCGGTCAGACTGACGCCAGGCGGCGGATGCCGGGGTTCTCCGGTGGCGGTGCGATCCGATACTCGCCGCACCAGTCGCTGCGAGCGACCGAAGGCCAGCGCGCCGAGCCGTCCTCGCGCGCGACCGGCGGGTGGGCGCGACAGACCCCCCCGCTGCGCGGTTCGAAGAAGTTCCGGCAATTGCCACACATCTCGGCCATACGACGCCTCTCGGTTCCCTGACGCGGCGCCCAGTCTTAGCGGATGGCCGTTACCTCAGCGTTTCCATCAGGCCTGCAAGTAGCCTTGCCCGCGGCAGGATGGAGGAAACCAAACCGTATTCCTCCAGCGTGTGCGCGCCGGCCCCGTCGATGCCGAGGCCGTCGAGGGTCGGGACGCCGAGTGCCGCGGTGAAATTGCCGTCCGAGCCACCGCCCGTCATCGGGCAATCGGCGAGGTCGAAGCCGACCGCATGGGCGACGGCCTTCGCCTTCTCCAGCATGTCGACGATCATCGCCGTCTTCGGATAGGCCGGCCGGTTGATGCCGCCGTCGATGGTGATGGTGACGTCCGGATCGACCGGTTTGAGTCCGAGAAGCCGCGCGACCATCTCCTCGCCGACGGCCGGGTCCGGCACCCTGAGGTCGATCTCGGCCGAGCAGGTCTCGGGCGTCACGTTCGCCGCGGTGCCGCCCTTGATCAGGCCGACGGTGGTGGTGATCCCGCGCGCATAATCCGTCATGCCCTCGATGGCGAGGATCTGGTGCGCCATCTCGCGGATCGCGCTGCGGCCGTCCTGATGCCGGGCGCCGGCATGGGCGGGCCTGCCGTGGGTCGAAATGGTGAAGCGCCCGACACCCTTGCGGGCGGTGACGATCCGTCCGCCGTCCCGCGCCGGCTCGGTGACGAGAACATAGGCGGCCTTCGCCGCTTCCTCCTCGATGGCCTTGCGTGATGTCGGGCTTCCGACCTCCTCGTCGGGCGTGAACAGGAAGACGACCGGACGCGCGGTCGGCACGCCGGCGCGCACCAGCGCCCGATAGCCGGCGACCGCCAGATGGGCGCCGCCCTTCATGTCGTAGAGGCCGGGCCCGTAGAGCCGGTCGCCGTCGCGGCGGAAGGGCAGGCGGCCGGTGAGCGTGCCCTTCGGGTGAACCGTGTCGATATGGGTGAGGACGAGAATCGGCTTCTCGTTGGACGGCTCCGCCGTCGACACCTTGAGGATGCCGCCATAGCCGTCCTGCCCCTCGCGCCGGTCGAGGGTGACAGGCAGGCCGTCGAAGTCCTTCTCGACGGCGTCGAGGACGGCCTCGACGCCGGCCGCGTCATAGGTCGGGCTCTCGATCGTCACCCAGCGCCGGATGCCCTCGATCACCTCGTCCTCGTGGAGGGGAACGGTTGCCGCCCTGACGCTCATGGGAAAGTCACCTATCGCTCGCGCTGCGCCCGTCGCGCCGCCGCCCGCATCTCGTCCAGAGCGGCGATCGTCCGCCGCGCATTGACGCCGAAATCCTGCCGTCCGTAGCGCGACGCCGAACGCATGTCGATGCGGGACCTGCCATTCACGTAGCGAATGCGAATGACGATGTCGTCGCGAAAGCCGAGCACCAGGGAACGCGTCACCATCTCGATACGGCCGTCTCGGTCGGGGCCGCGGTAGTCGACCTGGTCGAGCACGGTCCAGCGGCGCTCCTCGATCAGGTCGGTGACGATCTCGTTGACGGTCTCGGCCGGCAGATCGATCTCGATGGGTCTGATCTCCGGATAGATGCGCCTTTGGGTCGTGGCGCGTGCCGCGTCGTAGGTCACCGGGTTGGCGGTCCGCGGCCGCGCCATGGCGGAGATGGCGAAGGCTGGCGGGTCGGTGAAATCGGTCGTCACGTCGGCAAGGGCCGGCAGGCGCCAGCCGATGGCGACGAGGGCCACGGGATAGGCCGAGACGGCGAGACAGAGAACGACGGCGGCGGCCGCATATCGCCCCCCGCGATAGCCCGTCAACCAGATGATGGCGCCAGCGAGCAGCGCGGTGAGAAGGCCGAGCCCCACGACGCCGAGGCCGATGGCGAGCGCCACGACGGCCTGCAGGCCGTCGAGCCGGTCGGAGCGCGCCGCCAGGATGGCGATCAGCATCACGGCCATGCCGACCATCGTCAGGCGAAGGCTCCAGACCGCCAGGCGGGAGGTCGGCTCGACCAGGGGACGGCGCATGCGCTGCAATTCCCGCTCTAGCTCGTCGTCTGGCAGATGTCGCGCAGCGCCTGCCACTGCTCGGGGCTGAGAGCGGGCGCCACGACGGGCCGGTTGCGGGCCATGCGGCGGATCGCCTCCTCGCGTTCGGCGCTGGCCGGATGGCTGGTGATCCAGGACAGCGCGCCCGGCGGGCCATTGCCGCCGGCCGAGCGGAAGAAGCCGGCGAGCCCCTCCGGATTGCCGCCGGCCTTGAGCATCAGGTCGACGCCGAAGGCATCGGCCTCGCGCTCGGCCTCGCGCGAGAAGGCGCTGCTGAGAAGGGTGCGGGAGGCGAGCAGGATGGCCGTGCCGCCGGCGAAATCGCCGAAGACGGTGCCGAGCAGGAAGCCGAGGCCGCCGCTCTGGATCGCCGACTGCAGGCCGTGCCGGTAGCGGACGTGGCCGATCTCGTGGCCGAGCACGCCGGCGACCTCATCGGGCCCGCGCGCGCGCGCGATCAGCCCGCGCATGATGTAGACGTAGCCGCCCGGCAGCGCGAAGGCGTTGACCATGGAGTGGTCGATGACGACGACGCGCAGCGGCACATGCAGGTTGGCGTGCCGCTCGTAGCGGGCGACGAGTTCGTTGAGGGCGGCGACGCCCGCAGGCGACGAGCAGGTCTTCATGCCGTTCGGGCCGCCGAACTCGCGGCGGATCTGCGGATCCATGGTCTCGCCGAGGCGAATCTCCGCGCTTGCCGGAACGAGCGGCCGGCGATGGCAGGCAGGCCGAAATAGGCGAGCCCGAGAAGCGACATGACCGCGGCGATCGCCCAGACGACGACAGAGCGGCGCTCGCGGCGGGTCTCCGCCGATCCGGTGAGCGTCAGCGGCGCACGGGCGGCAAGATCCGCCGCGAAGGCGGGGTCCGCGATCTCCAGCCGCGGCTCGGCGGTGGAGCCAGGCTCGGTCAGGCGCGTGATGGCAAGGCCCGTCCCGCGGAAACCCTCGATCCTCCGGATGGCGGCATAGGGCCAGGAGGCGATCGTGGTGCCCTCCGCGGCGAAGATCGCCAGACCCTCCGGATGCAGCGAGACCTCCACCGCATGCCGGCGGCTGACGATCCCGTCATAGTAGATGGCCGCGACGCTGGGCATCAGACACCAAACCCGAAATCGACCGCGTCGCCCAGGCTGTCGCCCATGGCGGAGGCGTTCACATTGTAGGCCCTGACCCCATCCAGCGCTGCAAGGTTGAGAACCGCGAGCGAGGCAAGGCGGGCCCGGTAAAGTCTCAGATCGATGAGGACCTGCTTGGCGATCCACATGGCCCCGAAGAAGAACAGATAGGCCAGTACAAGCAGCACGATCCCGGTGACGCCGGCCACCGGCGAATTCAGCGCTGGCGTTCCGCCGGCGAAGATCGCGGCCGCGATGCCACCGAACACGATGGCGCCGACGATCACCATGAGGAGAAGGACGCCGAAGATGGCGAGGCCGCCGATGATATAGACGCCGTAGGAGGTCCCGATGGTGAAGCTCGAGGACAGAGACGCGCCGCCGACCCGAACGCCATTCATCCGCCAGCGGAACAGCACGGCCTGGAAGGCGGGAAACAGCAGAACCGGAATGGAAACGGTCAGGATGCCGGCGGTACTCAGGGCGACGATGATCATGCCGGCGGCGGGATGCTTGTCGAGCGTGCCGCTGCCGGCAGCGCTGAACAGGCTCTTCCACAGGTCCGGCGGGATCGACAGGGCAACCGACAGCAGCACCAGGAGCGGCAGGCCGAGGGCGAGAAGCCAGATCAGGATGCCGCGCCGGAACAGATCGCCGGCGGTCCCGGCGAAGTCGCCCTGGGCGTCCCCATACCATGTCGCGCGCATCTTCATCCGCTCCATGGCGGTCGCCGCCCAGGGATAGGCGAGGCCGAGGGTGGCGATGACGACGAGCCACAGGGCGAAGGCGCGGAAGGCATAGGCCCAGGCCGATCCGGTCATGCGCAGCCTCAGGCCGCGAAACGAGGTCCGCGTCAGCCGGTACCGCCGTCCGGCATAGACGGCGAACTGGCCGAGCAGGAGGTAGAGGACGAAGACCGTCGCCGAGACGACGAGTTCGGCCTGCGGCATGCCGAGGAGGATGAAGAACGAGGCGGCCTGGATCGGCACGAGGATGGCGAGGGCGATGAGGAAGCCCTTCAGGAGCTCCATGCCGCGGCCGGTGTAGGTCACGTCCTCCGGGCCGATGAAGCTGTGCGACCAGTAGTAGCGGCGTACGTCGGTGATGAACCAGAACCGGTAGATGCCGAGCGTGACGACCTGCAGCAGGAAGCCTCGGACCAGCAGCCCGAACAGTTCGCCCGCCTGAGCCGACCGCTTGATCTCGAGCACCAGCCCCAGA
>CAZPMD010000148.1:0-8678 GCA_964587395.1 uncultured Hyphomicrobiales bacterium | reverse complement strand
GGGGCAGACAGCGAGCCAGGGCGACGCGCTGACGCTGACCTCCGGAGAGCTGGTCCGTCCGTCTGTTCTCGAATCCCTCCAGCCCCACGAGCCTCAGGGATCCGGATATTCTCCGTTCGATATCCTTTTTACCGAGCCTCCGCACCTTGAGACCGAAGGCGATATTCCCGTGGACCGTCAGGTGGGGCCAGAGCGCGTAGGATTGAAAAACCATGCCTATGGTGCGATTTTCCGGTGGAACTGAATAACCTGCATCAGCGACTACAACGCCGTCGATCTCGATCGATCCCGAGTCCGGACGTTCGAAGCCGGCCAGCAGCCGGAGCAGCGTGGTCTTTCCGCAGCCCGAAGGACCCACCAGCGTCAGGAATTCGCCATCGGCGATGTCGAGCGACACGCCGTGCAGGACCGGGGTGTCGCGAAACGTCTTGCGGATTCTCCGCAGCGATATGCCGGCCATGATGCCTCGCCCGGCGCCGCCCCGATGGCGCGCTCACTTGTCGCCTTTAACCCGACAAGTTAACGGGCATGTGACGGCCGGGAGGATATTGCTGCGATGCGGCAGACCGCAGTCAGAGCGTGTCGATGCGCAGCACGAGGCTACCGCTGGGAATGACCGCATTGCCGTAGAGCAGCGGCCGGCCCCCGGCGTCGCTGTCGACATACATCATGACCAGGACCGGCGCGTCGAGCGGGATGGAGAGGGCTTCGGCCTCGCGCGGCCGCGGCATGCGACAGTCGATCCAGGTCGAGGCACGGAAGAAGCTGCCGACGCCATACTCGGCCAGCGCCTCGGTGAAGCTGCCGGTTCTCGCCACTGCCTGGTCGATGCCGCGGAACCGGTCGCGCTCGAAGATATGATAGCTGTAGATGATCAGCGACGGGGCCGCCCCGCGCACCGTCTCCACCATCAGGATGGGGACGTTCTCGACCAGGCCGAGCATGTCGGCGATGGCGGAGGTCGCCGGTCGCTCGCTGGCCGCCAGCAGCCGGCCGGAAGGCGCGGCATTCATCTGGCGCTCGATCTCGCTCCATTTGGAGTCGCGCGTGATCCGGTATTCCGGCGGGCGGTCCTCGACGAAGACACCGCGGCCGCGGCGCGCCCGCACGAGCCCGAGGATCGCCAGGTTGGCAAGCGCCGTGCGCACCGTATGGCGGTTGACCGCGAAGCGCTCGGCCAGGTCGTTCTCGGACGGCAACTGGTCGCCGGGACCGATGAGGCCGGAGCGGATCTCGGCCTCAAGCTCGCTCTGGATCAGCCGCCAGACAGGGAAGCGATTCTTGGCCATCGGGCTCACAAGGGGTTACGCAGGTCCAGCAAGGTTCAGGCCTGTCCTACAGCGGGAGGGCCATGGCGGTCGACCGATATGACGAGGTCGGGGCTGTCACCGCGATGCGCGGCTGCAAGGCGACCCGATGGCCTGACAACCGCGCTGAGGGACGGCATTGGTGGGCCCGGCAGGACTCGAACCTGCAACCAAGCGGTTATGAGCCGCCGGCTCTAACCATTGAGCTACAGGCCCACCGTGCCGGCCCCTGGGCGCGGCGCGCCGCGAAATGGCTGCAAAGAAACCCATGTCGCGGCACGATCTGGTGATCGCATCCCGATCCGGCGGCGTCAATCCGCGCCCGCAACCGGAGGAAGAAGACATGTCGCTGCCAGAATTCGACCGTGAGACCGGATGGCCCGGTTCCGGACAGCCGATGGCCAACGTCGTCCAGGGCGCGGATGCGGGCCGCCGCGGTGCCCTGGTGATCGCGGTGATGGCCCTGTCGCTGGGCGGTCTGGCCCTTGCCTCCCCGGCATCGGCCCAGTCCGCGCCCGCGGTCCGGCAGGTCACGGTCCACGGCGAAGGGCAGGCCGCCGCCGCCCCCGACGAGGCGACGATCGCCGGCGGTACGCAGATCCAGTCGCGGACCGCCCGCGAGGCGATGGACGGCAACTCGCGCGCCATGCGCCAGGTCCAGGAGGCGCTGCGCGGCACCGGAATCGCGGAGCGCGACATCGCCACCTCGGCACTGTCGCTGCGGCCGGTCATCGACTACCAGTCGGCTGGCAACAGGCCACGCGTCGTCGGATATACGGCCGGCCACAGCCTGCGGGTGCGCGTACGCGACCTGACGAAACTCGGAGACGTTCTCGACCGCATGGTCTCGGCCGGTGCCAACCAGATCGAGGGCCTGCAACTCACGGTCTCGGACTGGTCGCAGAAGGTCGACGAGGCCCGAACCTCGGCCGTCGCCGATGCCCGCCGCAAGGCCGAGATCCTGGCCCAGGCCGCCGGCGCACGGCTCGGCAAGGTGCTGTCGATCAGCGAGCAGGGCGGAGCCTCTCCGCCCCCGATGATGCGCCGCATGGCCGTGCCGTCGGCCTCATCGGCCGAACCCGTTCCTGTCACAACCGGCGACCAGACCTTCAGGATGACTGTCACCGTGGTGTGGGAACTGGTCGACTGACGCCGACTGGACCCGGCGACGAGCGGCCTATTCCGCGGCCGCGTCGCGCGCGCCGAACTGGATCGACACGTAATGGGCGTAGAGCCCGTTGCGGGCGATCAGTTCGGCATGGGTGCCGGTCTCCACCACCCGGCCGGCATCGATCACCACGATCCTGTCAGCGCGCATGATCGTCGACAGGCGGTGGGCGATTACGATGGAGGTCCGCCCGGTGAGCAGCTGGTCGAGGGCGCGCTGCACCTCGAACTCGCTTTCCGAATCGAGCGCCGAGGTCGCCTCATCCAGCAGCATGATCGGCGCATCCTTGAGGATGGCACGGGCGATGGCGATGCGCTGGCGCTGACCGCCTGAGAGACCCTGGCCGTGCTCGCCGATCAGGGTCTCGTAGCCCTCCGGAAGAGCCAGGATGAAGTCGTGGGCATGGGCGGCGCGCGCCGCGGCAAAGATCTCCGCCTCGCTGGCTCCCGGACGGCCGACGGCGATGTTCTCGCGCACCGTTCCCTGGAACAGGAAGACATCCTGGCTGACGAAGGCCATGGCGCCACGCAGCGAGGCGAAGGTGACGTCGCGCACGTCGTGGCCGTCCACGGTGATGGCGCCCGCGCGCACGTCGAAGAAGCGCTGCACCAGGGAGATGATAGTCGACTTGCCACCGCCGGAGGGGCCGACCAGCGCCGTGGTCTTGCCGCCCGCCGCGACGAAGGAGAGGTCCCGGATCACCGGATCCTCGCTGTGATAGCCGAAGGTCACGCCCTCAAAGGCGACCGTGCCGTCGCGCACGGCCAGGGCGGCCGCATCGGGCTTCTCCTTGAGCGTCGGTTCGGTGTCCAGCAGCTCGTACATCAGCCGTACGCCGACGAGACCCTTCTCGACCTCGACGCCGAGGCGGGCAAGGCGCTTGGCGGGGTCATAGGCGAGCAGAAGCGCCGTGACGAAAGCGAAGAAGGCGCCCGCATCGACGCCCTGATGGATGACCCGCCAGGCGCCGTAGACGATGGCCGCGGAAATGGCGAGCCCGCCGAGCGTTTCCATCAGCGGGGCGGTGCGTGCGCCGAGAGTGGCGATCTTGTCAGCGCGCTGGCGGACGGAATCGATCGTCTCGTCCATGCGCTCCTGCATCCGGTCCTCGAGGCCGAAGGACTTGACGATGCGCACGCCCTGAACCGTCTCCTGGACGACGCCGACCATCGACGAGAGCGAGGTGAACTCGCTTTGCGCCAGCCGGCGCACCCGGCGGCGCAAGCGGTTCACGCCATAGACGGCGACCGGCATGACGGCGCCGGAGACGATGAACATCAGTGGATCGGAAATCAGCATCACGCCGACGAGGCCGGCAACCGTCAGAAGGTCACGGCCAACCGTCGTGACGATGTTCTGCAGCACGTCGCGTGCGGCCTGAGCATTGTGCGTCACGCGCGTAACGAGATCGGCCGAGGCGTGCTGCTGGTAGAAGTCGACCCCCTGCGCCAGCAGATGCCGGAAGATGCGCGTCTGCTGGGCTGCCACGATGGCGTTGCCGATGCGCGACAGGATGACGTTGGAGGCGTAGGCAGCGACACCCTTCACCAGGAAGATCGAGAACACCGTCACGCCGAACCACATCGCCAGGGTAAAGTCGCGATTCTGGAAAACGCCGTTGATGAGGTCGCGCATGATCCACGCGGACAGAGCGGTGCAGGCAGCGACGATCGCCATGAACACGAAGGCGAGCGCGTAGCGTGGCGCATAGGCGCGCAGGCTCTCGCTGACCAGACGCTTGAGGGTCTGGCCGCGCTGGGCATCGAACTTGAGGAGAAGGCTGACAAGCCTCATAATTTTGCGGCACTCGCGGAATGGCTCAGCGCGCCGCATAACAGGTTTCAGGGACGAGACCAAGGCAACAGCGGTCCGCCAGGCGCGAAACTGCCCTTCATCGCCCCCGTCGTCCCCCGCTCTTGCCGATGCCGGAAACCGGTGCCAAGAGAGGCCCATGGCGACCATCGAAACGCTCTTCGTAACCAGGCTCTATCGCGGCGAGATCGATCGCGACCATGGCCTCCTCGACGAGATCGAGCAGGCCTGCCGTTCACTGGCGGTCGACGATGCCGCCGGCATCCGCTGGTGCGCCCGGCACGGCTATCCCGGCTACACCAGCTATGCCTCGCTCAACGACCTGCCGTGGCGGTTTCCGGTGTTCAAGATCCTCGCCCGCCAGCTCGACCGCCATGTGGCAGCCTTCGCCAGAGACCTTGCCCTCGACCTCGGTGGCCGCAAGCTGGCGCTCGATTCCCTCTGGGTGAATGTGCTCCCGCAGGGCGGCGCTCACGCCTCGCACATCCATCCGCACAGCGTCATTTCCGGAACGCTCTACGTCGCCATGCCGAAGGGCGCCGCTGCACTGAAGCTCGAGGATCCGCGCCATGCGTCGATGATGGCCCATCCCCCACGCAAGACCTCGGCGCCGCGCGAACTGCAGCCCTTCGTGTCGGTGGCGACATCGCCCGGCGACGTGCTGCTCTGGGAGAGTTTCGTGCGCCACGAGGTGCCGGTGAACCGCAGTGCCGACGAGCGCATCTCCGTCAGCTTCAACTACCGCTGGGGCTGATCGCCGACGATTCAGGCAAGCGCCGGCGGCACGGGCCGCGGCCGGCCGTCCTCGTCGATGGCGACGAAGGCGAAGGTCGCTTCGGTCACCTTCTCCCGCTCGGTGGTGCGGAAGCGCTGCGCCCAGGCCTCGACGTGGATCTTCATCGAGGTTCGGCCGATGTGGAAGACATCCGTATAGACCTCGAGCACATCCCCGACCCGCACGGGCCGAATGAAGGTCATGGCCTCCACGGCGATGGTCACGACACGGCCCTGTGCCCGCTCGACACCGGCGATGCCGCCGGCCTGGTCCATCCGCGCCATGACCCAGCCGCCGAAGATGTCTCCATTGGCATTGGTGTCGGCGGGCATGGCGCTGATCCGAACGGTGAGCTGGCCGCGTGGTTCGGAATCGGTCGGCCGGATGGCAAGGGGCATGAGTGGTTCCGGATGCATCTGTTCGGCCGATGAATCATGCAGCAATTCGGCGGCGTGGCAATCTGACCCGTCACGCGGGCGGGCGATGGCCTGAACAGGCCTCTCCGAATGCCGCAAGAGCTGCGGAACCGCGTGAATGTTGAACTGGCCGCCCGTTCTGATGTCCTGCCGTGCCGGAATGGGCTCAGCGGACGTCGCAGAAATATCTGCCTTGCATTTCCCGAGCGAACCGACTATTTAGAGTTCACGTTTCGGCCGTTCTTTCTTGGCCCGGCGCCGTAAAATCCGGCGCATAGCTGACAAAAAATCTCCCAAAACGTGACCCGAACTACTCGTGCGTGACGCGAGTCGTCGATCTCAGCTCGCTTCGCGAAAGGATACCCCATGCAGACCGGAACCGTTAAGTGGTTCAACTCCCAGAAGGGCTTCGGCTTCATTCAGCCGGATGGCGGCGGCACTGACGTGTTCGTCCACATCAGCGCCGTCGAGCGCGCTGGCCTCTACGGCCTCAACGAAGGCCAGAAGATTTCCTTCGAGATCGTTGCCGACCGCCGCTCCGGCAAGTCGTCGGCCGACAATCTCAAGGCTGTCGACTGATCAAGCGAATCTCGTTCCTGCGAGCCGCCGCGGATGTACCGGCGGTCTCGCAAGGACAGGATCAGAGCCTGGGCGCCTGGACGCTTTGCGTTGCCAGACGAGGGCCCGGACTTGAAGGAGCCGTACCTTCCTCGGGTTGGTGCGGCTCTTACATTTGTTCAGAGCATGGGCCAGGCCCGTGCGATTGAGGGCGCGTAATGAATTCCGATCATCCGAGGCTCTTCATGTTCAAGTCCGGGGCGAATGAAGCGCTCTTCGGATTTGCCTCCGATGCCTCCGGTGGGAAATTGCCCGAGAAATTCGGCCCGTGGACCAGCATTGGCGTGATCCGCGGCGACCAGAAGCCACCCCATGGCCTGAAGCGGGATGCGATCGAGGACGGCATCGCCGAATTCGGTTTCCAGCTCTGGCGCAAGAAGGACGTTCCGGCCAAGTCGGCCTGACCGTCGATCACATCAACACCCGACCGGGAGAAGACATGCAGGTTCTCGTCCGCGACAACAACGTCGATCAGGCTTTGCGCGTTCTGAAGAAGAAGATGCAGCGCGAAGGTATTTTCCGCGAGATGAAGCAGCGGAAGTCCTTCGAAAAGCCGTCGGAGCGGAAGAACCGCGAGAAGGCGGAGGCCATTCGCCGCGCCCGCAAGGCCGCCCGCAAGCAGGCCCAGCGTGACGGCCTCATCGCGGCGCCGAAGCCCAAGCCGCGCCCCGATCGCAAGCCGAAGTTCGGCGCGGCTCCCGGCGCGCCGTCGGCAGGCGCCGCACCGGCCGTCGCTTCGACCACCGAGCGCTGACCGCCTTCCGGCTCATGGCCGGATCACAGACATGACGAAAGGGGCCCGCGTGGCCCCTTTTGTGTGTCGCGGTGCTGCTGCTAGTGGGACAGCGCTTCAGCGGCGCTGCGCGGCGGCAGGATGACCTCCCTGACATCGCAGAGATTGACGCCGGACAGCGTGACGCCGTCGTTCGGGCGAAGCGAGAAGACGCTCCTGAGGTCGAAGGCACAGGAGGCAGAGCGCGCGGTCCGGCCCGTATAGTGCATGGCCTCGGCCATGACCCAGGCGCCCAGCATGTCGCCGCGCTGCGGCCCCTCCACCGGCGAGGAGTGAAGGGCGACGATCGGGCTGCCCGTCCGGTTGGTGATCCGGTAGAGCGCGAGGCCATCGCGCGCCGGCGGTAGCGGCGTCGCCAGATCCGCATCCGTCAGGACGACTTCGCCGCCGTTGCACAGGTCGACATCGAAGCGCGTCAACTCGCCGCCATGGGCATAGGCCGCGCGCAGGTCGTAGTGGCAGACGGGTCCGCGCCCCAGACGCAGAACCCCCTTGCCCCCGGGCGGCAGGGAGGCGCTGCCGAGCCGGTCCGGCCCCCAGGTGCCGGCATCGGTGGGCGTCACCTGAAGCACCCAGACCGGCCTCGAGCCGCGGTTCACCACCATGACGCTGCCTGCCGCGACGGGCTGGCCGACCCGCGACCGCGACATCTCCAGACGATCCGCCGGACGGATCGGCGCCGCCTCCACGGCGGCGGTCGCGAGCAGCAGGGCGAGGATGGCGAGACGGGGAACCACGGCGAGCCTCCTTCGGGAGTGTCCGCCGACCATGACACCGCCAGGTATCACCGTGATGTCGGATGCGGGCCGCGACTGTTTCTGCCGGGCCGGGGCCCCGCCTCAGCGGAAGAGCCGCTCGCCCTGCTCGTCGACGATCTGCCGGCCCTTGGCCAGCGAGAAGGTCACCGCATCATCCATCGAGGCATGGCGGTCGGCACGGATGAACTTGTGCTCCCTCACGACGCCGTCGACCGTCTTCGTGACAATCCCCGAGGTCTGGAACTGACCCTCGTTGCGGAACGGGGTGGCGGTGATCGTGAACCCCTTGTGGTCGATGGCCGCAGCGGCCGCCACCGACGCAGCGCCGTCATCCGACGCCGGCTTGCCCCAGCCGAACAGCGATTTCAGGAAGGACATGACCTCAACCTCGTGCAAGGGGCTGCCGCCCGAACGGCCCTTCATAGCGTCTCATGCCGGGCAGAGGAATGGCGGTGAAAAGCCCGGGACCGCTGGGGGGGCCTGCGACAGTCCGGAACATCGGCGGCGGCCAGGGGTTCATGAGGCGTTCATGGCCGGGATTCAATGGTTGCCGCCGAAGGTCCGGACGAACCGGCAGGCGGAGAGCGTCTCGCCAGCCTCGGTGGCCCGCCTGACACAGATGGAAAGGATCACCACCATGCCGTGGGGATTGAAGCGAATGGCCGTCCTGGCAGGCGCCCTGATCGCGGGCCTGATGGCCCCGACCGGCGCCTTCGCCGAGGACGCGGTCACCACCGACGACGTCAACATGCGTACAGGTCCCGGCACCGGCTACGCCGTCATCCTGACCCTGCCCGCCGGCGCCCCGGTCGACATCCGCGGCTGCAGCGCCGGCTGGTGCGAGATCGTCTATCGGGGCCGGATCGGCTTCGTGTCGCAGAGCTTTCTCGACGAGGACGGCGGCGCCCCGCCACCGCGCGTCTATGTGCCGCCACCGGTCTATGTGCCGCCGCCGGTCTATGTCGAGCCGCCCGTCGTCATCTATCCGCCCTACCGGCCGGGCTGGCGCCCCCCTCCCCGTCCCGACTGGC
>CAZPMD010000147.1:0-8741 GCA_964587395.1 uncultured Hyphomicrobiales bacterium | reverse complement strand
GCCGCCGGCGGGCGCCTGCGTGCGGTTCAGGCGGCGCAGGATGTCCGATCCCTCGATATCCTGCGGCAACTGGGCGATCAGCCAGTCCTTGGTCTGCTCCAGCACGGCATAGGACTTGGCGCGCGTCACCCAGTCCGGCCGGTTCGGGCCCGGCACCAGCCAGGTGAAGAAAGCGAAGGCGACGACGACGATGACAAGGCCACGGCCGAGCCCGAAGGCAAAACCGAGCGTGCGGTCGAGCACGCCGATCTTCGAATCGAGAATGGCGTCGGAAATCTTGATGGTGATGAGGGAGACGACCACCAGCACCGTCAGGAAGACGCCGGCGATGACGATGGCCTTGGCGATCAGTTCGTTCGAGACCTGCGTCTGGGCGATCGGCAGCAGGCGCGGAAAGGCGTACCAGGTGGCGATCGCCGCCAGTGCCCAGGAGGCGATGGACAGAACCTCGCGGACGAAGCCGCGCACCATCGCGAGCAGCGCTGAGATCAGCATGATCGCGGCGAGGCCGATATCGAGATAGGTGACCGGCATCGATGTCGGCTCCGGAATGCTCAATGGGGCGCCCGAGTCACCAACCCGGTCGCGACCCCGCGCTTATAGCCGGGCCGCCGGTGCTCGTCACCCCGTCTTGGGTGGGTGCAAACCCTCATCATGCCGGCGGGGAGAAAGTGTGGCGGAAGCTGTCAGGACGGCGCGGTGGCCTTGGGCGCTTTGACGCCCTTGGGAGCTGTCACACCCATGGACACGTAGATGCTCATGAGCTGGTCCATGCCGATGTCGGCCGCCGTCACCCAGCTCTCCGGCACATAGATCAGGCCACCGCCGATCGGCACCGGCGCCGTCGGCACGAGAATGCCGAGATAGCGCTGTTCGCCGACCATCACCGGCTCATGCGAGGGCAGAAGCGCCAGCACCGCGGCGCCGCCGGGCTCGCCGCCGAAGACGCACCAGACCGGGCTCATGCTCTTCAGTCCGTCGGCGTCCTTGCGGTCGACCATGGAGACGAAGCGGCGGGAGAGGTCATAGACGGTGCCGATGAGCGGGATGCGCCGCATGATCCGGTCGAGCGCGTCCTGCAACCGTTCCTGAAGCACGATGGCGATGAGGCCGAGGAGATAGATGAGGCCCAGCACCATCAGGATCCCGATGAGATAGGCGGCGAGCGAGGAACTCGAGAAGCCGAGGCCGAGCGAGGTCAGGAAGCGGCCGACGACGGTGCCCGGACCGACGAATCCATAGATGAAGCTCACCGACCAGCCGACCACGAAGGCGGTCACCGCGAGGGGCAGAAGCAGCAGCACGCCCGCCAGGAAGACCCGCCTCAGATTGCCCATCGCCCGTCTCTCCATCGCGCCGGATCAGTCCCCGGCAGGCGGCCTCGACCTGTCCCGTGCAACCCCGGACGCCGCAATGTCGGCGACGAGCGTCGACAGGTTGGTAACGGCCTGGGTCGCAAGGCCCGGTTCGCCGCTGTCGCCGCGGGCGATCTCGGGAACCACGGCCTTCGTGAAACCCAGCTTCTTGGCTTCCTTGAGGCGGGCCGCGGCCTGCGCCACCGGCCTGACCGCGCCGGAGAGGCTGACCTCGCCGAAATAGACCGCGTCGGCCGGCAGCACGGCGCCCGACAGCGAGGAAACGAGCGCGGCCGCGACCGCGAGGTCGGCGGCGGGCTCGGCGATCCTGAGGCCCCCGGCGACGTTCAGATAGACGTCATGGCCGCCGAGACGGACGCCGCAATGGGCGTCGAGCACCGCGAGCACCATGGAGAGCCTGGCCGGATCCCAGCCCACCACGGCGCGCCGGGGCGTGCCGAGGGATGACGGCGCGACGAGAGCCTGGATCTCCACCAACACCGGCCGAGTGCCCTCCATGCCGGCGAAGACGGCGGTGCCGGGCGCGCCGAGATCGCGGCCAGCCAGGAAGAGCTCGGATGGGTTCGGCACCTCGCGCAGGCCCTTTCCCGTCATTTCGAAGACGCCGATCTCGTCGGTCGGTCCGAAGCGGTTCTTCACCGCGCGCAGGATGCGGAAATGATGGCCGCCTTCGCCTTCGAAGCTCATGACCGCGTCGACCATGTGCTCGACGACGCGTGGACCGGCGATCTGGCCGTCCTTGGTGACGTGGCCGACGAGGATGACCGCGGCGCCCGACTTCTTCGCATAGCGGATGAGGATCTGCGCCGCCGAGCGCACCTGACTGACCGTGCCGGGGGCGCTTTCCACCGTGTCGGTCCACATGGTCTGGATGGAATCGATGACGACGAGGCGCGGCGGGGGCCCCTCCGACAGGGTGGCGACGATGTCCTCGACATTGGTCTCTGCGGCGAGTTCCACGGGTGAGGCCGTCAGCGCCAGCCGGTCCGCCCTGAGCCGGACCTGGCCGACCGCCTCCTCGCCCGAGATGTAGACGACCCGATGGCCCATGCGGGCAAGCCGCGCCGAGGCCTGGATGAGCAGGGTCGACTTGCCGATGCCGGGGTCGCCGCCGATCAGGATCACCGAACCCTTGACGAGGCCGCCGCCGAAGACGCGGTCGAGTTCGCCGACCTGCGTCTCGGTGCGTGGGGCATCGTCGTTGACGCCGTCCAGCCCCGCCAGCACGAAGGCGCGGCCTCGCGTCTTGCCGCCCCTCGCTCCGCCCTTCGCGGGCGCGCCCCCGATGCCGGTTGCGGCGACGCTCTCCTCGGCGATGGTGTTCCACGCCCCGCAGCTCTCGCACTTGCCCTGCCAGCGCCCGTAGGAGGCGCCGCAGGCCTGGCAGACGAAGGTGGTCGTGGCCTTGGCCATGTCAGCCGATATAGCGACGGTGATACCGGCGCCCGAGGCCGGTCAGGACCTCGTAGCCGATGGTGCCGGCGGCCTCGGCCACATCGTCGAGGCCGATTCCGTCGCCGATGAGCGTCGCCATGTCGCCGGGACTGACCGCGCCGGCGTCGGTCACGTCGATCGCGATCAGGTCCATGGAGACGCGGCCGGCCGGCTGGCAGAGGACGCCGTTGACGCGGATCGGCGCGCCGGTCTTGCGGTCGGTGGAGCCGGCCTGGCGGATATAGCCGTCGGCATAGCCGACCGAGACGACGGCGATCCGGCTGGTGCGCCCCGCGGTCCAGGCTGCGCCATAGCCCACCGTCTCTCCGGCACGGATCGTTCGCACCTGCACGACGGGCGCGTCGAGGCGCACGACAGGCGCCAGCGGTTCCCGCCCGGCGACGAAGCGGGCGCCATAAAGGGCGACGCCGGGCCGCATCAGATCGTGCCGGGCGGCTGCCAGGGTGCAACCGGCCGAATTGGCGAGCGAGGCTGGCACGCCGGGAAAGAGTGAGCGGATCTGCTGGAAGCGGTCGATCTGCCGGCCGGTCAGCGCATGTCCCGGCTCATCGGCGCAGGCGAGATGGCTCATGATCAGCGCCGGCTCGAAGGCGAGGGAGGCCGCTCCCGGCTCCGCCAGCAGGGCGGCCTCGGCGAGGTCGAGGCCGAGACGGTTCATGCCGGTGTCGATATGCACGGCGGCGGGCAGGCGGCGTCCCAGCGTGTCGCAGAAGGCGGCGAAGGTCTCCACCTCCTCGCGGCTGCCGAGGACGGGCCTGAGGCTCAGCTCCACATAGGTCCCCAGCGCCGACGCGACGAGCCCGTTGAGAACGTAGATCGTCGCGCGCGGCACCGCCGCCCTCAGGCGCCGGGCCTCCGACAGGTGTGCCACGAAGAATGTCTCGCAGCCCGCAGCCACCAGCGCGGGTCCGGCCTTCTCGATGCCGAGGCCATAGGCGTCGGCCTTGACCACGGCGGCGCAGGCCGCGCCGCTCCCCATCGCCGCCAGTGCGCGGTAGTTCCGTCCCAGCGCGCCGAGGTCGATGGTCAGGACAGCGCCGGCCTCGTTCGGGGGAATCGTCATCGGATCACTCGAAACGCTCGGGCAGGCGGTCGGCATCGGCGAGGTCGGAGAAGCGCGTTACCGAATCCTCGAACTGCAGCATGACCGTGCCGGTCGGACCGTGGCGCTGCTTGCCGATGATGACCTCGGCACGGCCGTGAACCTGCGCCATGTCGGTCTGCCACTTCAGGTGCTCCTCGGTGCCGGGCTTCGGCTCCTTGTTCTTCAGATAATATTCCTCGCGGAACACGAACATGACGGCGTCGGCGTCCTGCTCGATGGAGCCGGATTCACGCAGGTCCGAGAGCTGCGGCCGCTTGTCGTCGCGGTTCTCCACCTGACGCGAGAGCTGCGACAGCGCCATGATCGGCACGTGCAGCTCCTTGGCGAGCGCCTTGAGGCCCGTGGTGATCTCGGTCAGCTCCTGCACGCGGTTCTCGCCCTTCTTCGACGAGCCCGACAGCAGCTGGAGATAGTCCACCACCATGAAGTCAAGTCCACGCTGGCGCTTCAGCCGGCGCGCGCGCGCCGCGAGCTGGACGATGGACAGGCCGCCGGTGTCGTCGATGTAGAGGGGCAGAGACTGGATCTGCCGCGCCGCCTCGGTCAGGTCGTAGAATTCCTTCTCGTTCAGATCGCCGCGGCGGATCTTGTAGGAGGGGATCGCAGCCTGTTCGGCGACGATACGTGTCGCCAGCTGGTCGGAGCTCATTTCGAGCGAGAAGAAGCCGACAATGCCGCCATTCGTCGTCTTGTGGGTGCCGTCGGGCTCGACCTCGAACTTGTAGGCCTTGGCGATGTTGAAGGCGATGTTGGTCGCGAGCGCCGTCTTGCCCATGCCCGGACGGCCGGCGAGGATGACGAGGTCGGAGTGCTGCAGGCCGCCGAGCCGCTGGTCGAGGTCATTGAGGCCGGTCGAGATGCCCGAAAGCTTGCCGTCGCGCTGATAGGCGGCCGCCGCCATATCGAGGGCGCGGGCCATCGCATCGGTGAAGCGGCGGAAACCGCCGTCATAGCGGCCGGTCTCGGCGAGTTCGAAGAGGCTCTTCTCGGCATCCTCGATCTGCGTGCGCGGCGGCATGTCGACCGGCGCGTCATAGGCGACGTTGACCATGCCCTCGCCGATGAGGATCAGGTTGCGGCGGATGGCGAGGTCATAGATCGCCCGCCCGTAGTCCTCGGCATTGATGATGGTTGTGGCTTCCGCCGCAAGGCGGGCGAGATACTGCGCCACCGTCATGCCACCGACGTCGATGGCGGCGTCGTTCATGAAGGTCTTGAGCGTCACCGGCGTGGCGATCTTGCCGGCGCGGATCAGCTGCGAGGAAATCTCGTGGATCTTCTGATGCAGGGGATCGAAGAAGTGCTTCGGCTCAAGGAAGTCGGAGACGCGGTAGAAGGCCTCGTTGTTGACGAGGATCGCGCCCAGCAGCGCCTGCTCGGCTTCGATGTTGTGGGGGGCCTGGCGGAACGGCAGTTCGGACGGGCCAACGGGTCTCAGGGCGGGCAGGGCGGACATAGGGCTTCTGGGTCTTGGCTGGGGCGACCTGTCTAGCAGCCGCGCGGATGGCCGGGGCCACTCATTTGGCAGCAGCCGCGATCATTGCCCAATCTCCCCGATTCTCACAGCGCCATGCGGCAGCCAGGAGAAAAGCGAGGAAGCCGATTGACACGGGGCCTCGGATCGGTGGGGTCCGTCTCGGACAAGTGTTGCCGGGGCGCCACGGTCGAGGCCAAGCAGTCGCGGCCTTTCGGCAAGTACAATCCTCGATTTACCCAATGCGTCCCTTGGAAACTCAACGTTAAGATTAACGTGCGATCCCTCAAACGATCCGCAATCGCGGTGAATCGTTCATTCCCAAGGGGCGCTCCCATGTTCAAGCGTGTCGCAATACCCATGGCCGCTGCCGCGGTTCTCCTGACGTCCGCCGCTGCCGGGGCTGCCGACCTCGGCGCTCCCATGCTTCGCGGGTCCGAGGTCGTCGAGCCTGCCTATCACCATGCCGACAAGTGGAGCGGCATCTACGCCGGTGGCTCCGTCGGCATGCAGGTCATCCGCAACTCCGGTTTCCATTCGGATGCGCAGGGGGCAGCCAACCCGAATTTCCCGGACTTTGCATACGACTATGCCGGTGCCCGCTTCACCTACGGCCTGCATCTCGGCATCCAGCGCCTGTTCGGCCACTTCGTGGTCGGTGCCGAACTCGACTTCGACGGTCCGCAGGCGAAGATCTCCTCGCCCTGGTACAATGGCAACGTGGCCTATTCCGGTGGCGTCGCGGGCAACAGCTACCAGCAGCGCGTCGGTCTGAACTGGCAGGGCTCGCTGCGCGGCCGCTTCGGCTTCGTCCACCACAAGTCGCTGTTCTACGTGACGGGCGGTCTCGCCTTCGCCAACATGACCGTCTGCACCGTGCTCGACGACTGCATCAACGGCGCCAACCACATCGTCCGCTACAGCCGGACCCGTCTCGGCTGGACGGTCGGTGCCGGCATCGAGCACAAGTTCAACTATCACTGGTCGGTTCGCGCCGAGTACCGCTACACCAACTATGGCTCGCGCACCTGCCTTGCCACCGACTCCTGCTCGATCGATCCCAACTCCTCCGACATCAACAACCGCGTGGAGACGCATACGGTTCGCGTCGGCGTGAGCTACCTCTTCGGCGCCCCGCCGGTCGCCGCGCCGGTGATCGCCCGCTACTGAACCTGGCCGGCGAGGCATCGGCCTCGCCACTCAGGGCACGGCATGCACCCCAAGAAAAACGCCCGGTCGCAGGACCGGGCGTTTTCGTTTGCCGTGGTGGGCGAGAGGCGTCCGGCCGGGCCGGACGCCAGGGGCGTCAGCCCTGCTCGTCGCCGAACTCTTCCGGGTTGAAGGTCTCGAAGGTCGGCTCGTCGGCGCGTTGGGTGAGGTCCTCGCCCTGGCCCTGGCGATCGGCCTCGCCCTGGGAGCGGGCGACGTTGACCGTGACGGAGGCCTCGACCTCCGGATGCAGCGAGATCGTCACCTTGTGCAGGCCGATGGTCTTGATCGGGGTGTCGAGCTGCACCATGGCGCGGGCGACCGAGATGCCGGCGGAGGTGATCGTCTCGGCGAGGTCGCGGCCGGACACCGAACCATAGAGCTGGCCGGTCTCGCCAGCCTGGCGGATCAGCACGTAGGAGGTTCCGTCGAGCTTCGCTGCGACCGCCTCGGCGTCCTTCTTCAGCTCGAGATTGCGGGCCTCGAGCTGGGCCTTCATCGTCTCGAACTTCTTGCGGTTGGCGTCGGTGGCGCGCAGCGCCTTGCCCCGGGTGAGCAGGAAGTTGCGGGCATAACCCGGCTTCACGTCGACGACTTCGCCCATCTGGCCAAGCTTGGCGACGCGCTCGAGCAGGATCACTTCCATGGTTCTTCTCCTTGTATGAGTCAGATGTTGAAGGGGGGCAGGGGCGGCTTGCGCCTTGCCCGGATGTCGAAGAGCACGTCGGCCAGGCCAGCGAGCGCAACGAAGATCATCGGCCAGCCGATGACGAAGGTGAGGGCGTAGAGCAGGCCGAGGGCGAAGCCCCGCATGCCCCAGCCGCGGGTGACGTCATGGGCCAGGGCGAAACCCTGCAGCGCATAGACGGCGAGGCCCACCGCCAGCACGATGGCCGCGAGCTGTCCGGGAAAGCCGGTCGCAAAGGATCCGACCGAGCCCACGAACAGCGCGACGGCGGTCCATTTCGGCAGCTTGAGGGTGGGCAGGTCGGGCCAGGGACGGACGAGCCGGCCGGAGGCGCGGACGATCCTGCCGGCGACATAGAGATTGACGGTCGTCACGAAGGTCCAGACCACGGCGGCGGCGACCGGCACGGCCGCTGCCATCAGGATCACGAGCGTGTCGCGGTCCGCATTGCCGACCCGGACCTGGGCCAGCGTCCGGCCCACGGCCTGCCGGATGGCGGCCTGGAACGCCTCGAAGTCGAGTCCGTAGAGGGCCACGATGGCAAAGAGCGTGAGGATGACTGCGCCGCCGCCGATCATGGTCAGCAGCAGGCCCGGCGGCACCCATTCGACCGCCTGCGGATCCTCCTGCGTCGGCGCGGGCCGCAGTGACAGGGCCGCATAGGTGAGAACCCAGGCCGGCAGGCCGACCGAGAAGAAGAAGAAGATGCCGAACTGCGACTTGAAGGCCAGCGACAGGGCGAGCGCCCCGATGGTGGCTGCGAAGGCTCCGGCATAGTGCCCCCAGCCGAGCCCGGCGATGAGCACCGGAAGCGCCGCGAAGTAGAACAGGACGAGCGCCATCACGCTCCCCGACGCCAGCGTCGAGAAGAGGAGGGCGGAGGCAAGTCCTGCCCCGAAGGCGATGGCGAGGGTCGGTCCCATCGTCAGCTGTCCCGCTCGTTGCAGAGGGTTAGGGGAGGATCCCCAGCTTCAGCCGCGGCGGTTCGGAACCGGCACGGCCGACGATCAATGATGCACGGCAGATGGAAACGGCGGGACGCGGGCGCCCCGCCGCAGAGGCAATCTTACTTGATCACGTAGGGCAGGAGGCCGAGGAAGCGGGCGCGCTTGATCGCCTGGGCGAGCTCGCGCTGCTTCTTGGCCGACACGGCCGTGATGCGGGACGGCACGATCTTGCCGCGCTCGGAAATGTAGCGCTGCAGGAGACGCACGTCCTTGTAGTCGATCTTCGGCGCGCCGGGGCCGGAGAACGGGCAGGTCTTGCGACGACGGAAGAAGGGGCGGCGGGCGCCACCGGCTGCTGCTGCGGCTGACATGGTCACTCCTCCGTCTGCTCGACTTCGACGCCGGCTTCGACATCGCCGCCATCACGATCACGGAAACGACGGGCGCCGCCTCCGCCGCCACCGAAGCCGCGGTCATCGCCGCCACC
>CAZPMD010000146.1:0-8847 GCA_964587395.1 uncultured Hyphomicrobiales bacterium | reverse complement strand
CGACGGCGCCCAGCGCCTGCGCATCGTCGAGCGCGAGATCCTCGAGCCGCTGGACCGCGAGGCGACGCGGCTGGTGGCCGAGGCAGCCCGCCGGGTGTCGGTGGTGACGGCGATCAGCCCGCGCGCAGCCGTCGACATCGCCATGGTCTTCGCCACGGCGGTGCGGCTCATCCGCCGCATCGCCGAACTCTATGGCGGACGACCCGGAACCTTCGGCATGATCAAGCTGCTGCGCCACGTGCTGGCCCACATGGCGCTGACCGGCGGCATGGCGGCCGGCGACACGATCCTCGACCAGATCGTCGGTCATGGCCTCGCCGCCAAGCTGTCGGCCAAGCTGGGGGAGGGTGTGCTCAACGGCCTTCTGACTGCGAGGCTGGGGATCACCGCCATCGCCGTGACCCGTCCGCTTCCCTATATCGGCGCGCCGCGCCCCGATGTGCGCGATCTCGTCGGCGACGCCATCAGCCTCGGAGAGGCCAAGGGCTGAACACCTTGGGGTTGACACGCCTCAAGGACGACCGTTCGCCGCGGTGCCATCAAAGGGTTGACCATTGGAGGTTGTCCCATGTTTCGCACCATTCTCTGCCCCGTCGACCCGAGCGAGCCAGGCTTGGAACAGAAGGCTCTTGCTGTCGCCCGCCAGCTCGCCGATCTCAATGGCTCGACGATGATCCTGCTGGCCGTGGTTCCGGACATGCCGGTCATGGCCGCCGAATATCTGCCCCAGGATTTCCACCAGAAGCAGATGAAGGAGACGCAGGAGGCGCTGGCCGCGCTGACCGTCGATCTTGGCCTGCCGAAGGAGCGCGTGAAGGTGAAGGTACGCCTCGGCCGGCCCTATCACGAGATCCTCGAGGAGGCCGAGGCCTCCAAGGTGGACCTCATCGTCATGGCCTCGCACAAGCCGCGGCTGGCGACCTATCTCCTCGGTTCCAACGCGGCGCATGTCGTGCGCCACGCCAAGTGCTCGGTGATGGCGCTCAGGCCCGAGGCGGCGTGACGTCTGGCAGCAGGATGGCCGGCAGATTCAGGGGGTCGAAGTCGTCCGGACGGTTCTTGGTCAGCCAGAGCGACATCTGCCAGACCGTATAACCGCCGATGAACACGACGAGGCCCATCAGGCCCCAGTTGACGGCGCGGATCGCCTGATAGGCGAGATAGGCGAGGGAAAAGGCGAGGCCGGTCGTCGTCGCGGCGATCACCGCGTAGCGCCAGGCGGGCTCGCCGGCAATGAAGCGTGCCTTGGGCGAGCCCTCGGCGATGGCTGCGCACAGCGCACGGACGAAGGCCGTGAAGGCGGCGTCGTGCGCCTCGATCTCCACCATGCCGCGCCAGGAGACGTTGGAGAACCAGATCTTCTGGCCCAGCCGCTGCCGCACCTCCAGCCGGTACCGCCGGGTATAGAGATTGGCCGGCCGGAAGACGAGGCGGACGCTGTCGATCTGGTGCAGGGGCAGGCGTCCCGACGAGCGTCCGTCCGACCAGGCGAGGTCGCGCTCCTCGATGGTGAAGTGGATCTCCGGACCCACCAGCTTCGGCCGATGGCGGAAGGTGGGGCGCCCCTCGTGGTCGAGCCAGAGGGCCGGATCGGTCAATGTCGTCTCGGGTTTGGTCATGGCGCGTCTCTACACGGGACGCGGCCGGGACGGAAGGCGGCGGCGGCGCGGCGTAACCTTACCTGCAGGTCGGTCGGCCACACGGGCTTCTGGATGCTGTCTCCGGCATCGGCAGTATTGCGCCGCCACTCCTGTCAAGCCATGATCCGCGCTCGGTTTTTCGCCTTCGCGTCGGGGAGTGTTCCATGAAGGCCATCATTGTCGGCGGTGGCGTCGGTGGATTGACCACCGCGCTGATGCTCGCCGAGCGCGGCATCGATTGCGAGGTCTACGAGCAGGCTTCCGAGATCCGCGAGCTGGGGGTCGGCATCAACACCCTGCCGCATGCGATCAAGGAACTGGCCGGTCTCGGGCTCCTGCCGCGCCTCGACGACGTCGCCATCCGCACGCATGAGCTGATCTACACCAACCGCTTCGGCCAGGAGATCTGGCGCGAGCCGCGCGGCATCGAGGCCGGCTTCGACGTGCCGCAGTTCTCCATCCACCGTGGCCGGCTGCAGACGGTCATCCACCAGGCGGTCAGGGCGCGGCTCGGCGAGAGCCGCATCTTCACCGGCCACCGTCTCGGGTCCTGGCGCGAGGACGAGAGCGGCGTCACCGCATGGTTCTTCGACCGCGAGGGCCGGCACGTCCACACCGCGCGCGGCGACGTGCTGATTGGCGCCGACGGCATCCATTCGACGGTGCGCCGCTCGCTCTTTCCGAACGAGGGGCCGCCGGCCTGGAACGGCATCATGCTCTGGCGCGGCGCCCTGGACTGGCCGGATTTCCTCACCGGCCGTTCCATGGTGATCGCCGGCGGCATGAGCGCCAAGCTGGTGATCTATCCGATCGCCGAGGGGCTCGCCCCCGGCCGCAAGTTCACCAACTGGGCCATCGCCGCCAAGATCGGCGAGAACAACGCCACGCCTCCGCGCCGCGAGGACTGGTCGCGCCCCGGCCGCTTCGAGGACATCGTGCCCTATCTGAAGCGCTTCTCGCTGCCCTATCTCGACGCCCAGCGCATGATCGAGGCGACGCCGGAGTTCTGGGAATATCCGATGTGCGACCGCGACCCGCTGCCGCGCTGGAGCCATGGCCGCATAACGCTGCTCGGCGACGCCGCCCATCCCATGTATCCGGTCGGCTCCAACGGCGCGTCGCAGGCGATCCTCGATGCCCGCTGCCTCGCCGATCTCCTGAAGGCTGCCGACCACCCGGTCCAGGCACTCTGGGCCTATGAGCAGGAGCGCCTGCCGCCGACCGCCCAGATCGTCCGCATGAACCGCAAGGGCGGGCCCGAGGGCGTTATCGATGCGGTCGAGGAGCGGGCGCCGGACGGCTTCACCGACATCGACACCGTGCTGTCCTTCGAGGAGCGCAAGGCGATCGTCCGTGGCTATGCCTCGACGGCGGGCTTCTCGCAGGAGAAGGTCAACCGCAAGGCGGCGTGACGGAGATGTCGATGGCCGGGCAGGGACGCCTGACGGGGTTCAGTGCGGTCTTTACCGTGCGAGATGTAGCCACAAGCCTTGCCTTCTACACGGACCGGCTCGGATTTGCCGTGCAGTTCCGCATGGGCGAGCCGCCGACATATGCGATCATCGAGCGTGAGGCCGTATCCCTGCACCTGATGCCGGCCAGCCAAGACCCCGCGGGGCTCGGCACGTCGAGCATCTACGTCTATGTCGATGACGTCGACGCGCTCCATGCGGGGCTTGTCGCGATGGGATGCCCCATCGAGATCGCCCCCGAGGATTATTCCTATGGCATGCGCGAGACCTCTGTCCGCGATCCCGACGGCAACCGCTTCACCTTCGGCGCAGAGGTGGAGCCGCCGACATAGGATCGTTGCAGCCGATTGCCCGAGGCTGCCGTGATCAGCGGCCGCATGCGCGAGGCCGCGCTCCTTCTTCTCGGTTGCGGGCTATGCCTCGGCGCCACCCTGCCGCTGCAGAAACTGGCGGCGGCGGCCGGCGTCCGGCCGGCGTCCTGGGTCTTCGCCTCGACGCTCGGCGCCAGCATTCTCCTGACCATTGGCGCGGTTGCGACGGGCCGGGCGCCATCGGCGCGACATCGGGTCTACTACCTCGTCGCCGCGCTGGTCTCCTTCGTGGTTCCGAACCTCATCATCTTCGTGGTGATCCCGAAGGTCGGCGCCGGCCTCGCGGGCATGATGTTCGCTCTCTCGCCGATCCTGACCCTGACCATCGCCTCCCTGGTCGCACGGCGTGTGCCGCCGCTCCTCGGTGTCGTCGGCATCGTGGTCGGCCTTGCCGGCGTGCTGGTCATCATCGCCTTTCGCGGCGACGGGGCCGGCAGCGACGCCTCCCTCGGCTGGGTGCTGCTGGCGCTGTGCATCCCGGTCTGTCTCGCCTCGGGCAACGTCTACCGCTCGCACAACTGGCCGGAAGGCGCGGATTCGCTGTCGCTCGCCTCCGCCATCAACATCGTCGCGGCGGGGATGCTGTTCGCGACGGTCTTTGCGTCAGGGGAGGGGATCGAGGGCCTCGCCGGCGTCCTCGGCGTTCCAGGCCTCATCACGGCGCAGATCGTCGCAACCGGCGCGAACCTCGCCATGTTCTTCCGGCTGCAGCAGGTGGGCGGGCCGGTCTATCTCAGCCAGATCGGCTATGCGGCCGCGGCGGTGGGGCTCGTCGCCGGCACCCTCATCCTCGGGGAACGATATCCGCCGGCCACGTGGGCCGGCGCTGTCGTCGTCGTCATCGGCGTCGCGCTGGTGACCTGGTCTCAGGCGCGCGGCCGGTAGAGCCTTATGCGCCGGGAGGCGGCGGAAGGAACACGACCTCGTGTTTGGCCGAGAGCGCCACGACGGCGTCCGGGGTCTGCTCTGCGAGCGAATGAATGCCCCAGAACAGATCGTAGAGTCGGCGCGTCGGTGAGACCCAGAAGAAGCACTTCACCGTCTGGTCGGTCTTGTTGAAAATGCCGTGGGAGAGGCCCATCGGCAGGCGGATCAGGTCGCCGGCGGTCGCCACGAACTCCTTGCCCTCCAGCACGAGGTCGAAGCGGCCCTCGAGCATGTAGATGAACTCGTCCTGGGTCGGGTGGATATGGGGCGGCACGAAGGTGCCGGGCGGGAAGGTGGCGTGCCAGGACATCGAGGTCTCGCACACCTGCTTCGGCACATAGGTCTGGCCGAGAATGTTCCAGACGATCCCGTCGATCCCGGTTCCGGCCTTGGTGATGCCGGCGCTCATCGGCTGCATGGTGGTTCCCTTCCCAAAGGTTCGGCGCGGATCAAACCGCATGACTCCGGCGACGGCAACTGCCGCCCGTCATTAAGCTTAGCGCGCCTGCCCTGCAGGGTTGCGACAGGCTGGTTGCTGCGCGGCGGATGGCGTCGCGCGCCGGCCCGCGCTATCGATGGTTCGCCGACCCCGCGAGGATGCCGCCATCATGCTGACCTTCACCCGCCACGCTGCAGGTCGCTCCGACCGCATCTCCCTCGAACTCGAGACGCTGGTGATCGCCGGCTGGGCGGGCCGCGACGAGGCGGCGATCCAGCACCATATCCACGAGCTGGCCGCCATTGGCGTGCCGCCACCGTCCTCCGTGCCGGTCTTCTATCGTGGCGCGGCCTCGCTGGTGACCCAGAGCCGCCGCGTCGAGGTGCTCGGACCCGATTCCTCGGGTGAGATCGAGCCGGTGATCCTTTCGCTCGCCGATGGATTGTGGGTGACGGTCGGCTCCGACCATACCGACCGCAAGGCCGAGACCTACGGCATCGCCCTGTCCAAGCAGATGTGTGCCAAGCCGGTCGGCACCATGCTGTGGCGCTACGAGGAAGTCGCGCCTCACTGGGACGATCTGATCCTGCGCGCCCATGCCGTCATCGGCGGCGAGCGGGTGCTCTACCAGGAAGGCCCGCTCGCGGCCCTGCGGCCGCCCTCCGACCTGATCGCCAGGTGGACCGGCCGCGACACGCTCTTGCCGGCAACCCTGATGTTCGGCGGCACGCTCGGGGCCATCGGCGGTATCCGCCCGGCGGCGCGCTTCGAGATGGAACTGGTCGATCCCGTCCTCAAGCGCGCCATGTCGCACGCCTACGACATCGTCGACCTGCCCGTCGTCAGCTGAGGCCACCGGGTAGCGGACAGTGGCCGCCGGCATCACCGGCGGCCACCCATCTCACTTCGGGTCCTTGCGGGTCGGGTCGAAGTGCTTCTTCAGGTCCTTCCAGCAGTCGGTGTAGTTTGGCTGCAGGGTGGACAACTCGCTCGCCCATTTCGTCACGCGCTGGGGAAAGCGCGTCTCGAACATGAAGGCCATGGTGCCGGTGAGCTTGGTCGGCTTCAGTTCGACATTGCTGGCGTGCTCGAAGGCGGTCATGTCGGGACCGTGCGGCAGCATGCAGTTGTGCAGGCTCATGCCGCCCGGCACGAAGCCCTCGGGCTTGGCGTCGTAGACGCCGTAGATCAGCCCCATGAATTCACTCATCAGGTTGCGGTGGTACCAGGGCGGGCGGAAGGTGTTCTCGCCGACCATCCAGCGCTCGGGGAAGATGACGAAATCGATGTTCGCCGTGCCCGGCGTCTCGGAGGGCGCCGTCATCACCGTGAAGATCGAGGGGTCGGCGTGGTCGAACAGGATCGGTCCCACCGGCGAGAAGTGCCTCAGGTCGTACTTGTAGGGATAGTAGTTGCCGTGCCAGGCGACCACGTCGAGCGGCGACTGGTCGATGGTGGCCGCATAGAACTCGCCGCCCCACTTGGCATAGAGCGTCGAGGGCACCTCGCGGTCCTCGTAGGCCGCCACGGGGGTGAGGAAATCGCGCGAATTGGCGAGGCAGTTGGCGCCGATGGGGCCACGGTCGGGCACGGTGAAGGCGCCGCCGTAGTTCTCGCAGACATAGGCCCGGGCCGGGCCGTTCACGAGCTCGACCTTGAAGACGATGCCGCGCGGGATCACGCAGATCTCACCCGGCTCGATCTCGATGATGCCGAACTCGGTGCAGAAGCGAAGCTTGTTCTCCTGGGCGACGATGAGGAATTCGCCGTCACAGTTGAAGAAGTACTCGTCGCCCATCGACTGGGTGACGACGAGGACATGGGCGGCCATGCCGACCTGCGTGTCGGAATCGCCCGCCGTGGTCACGGTCCACAGGCCGCTGGCGAAGGTCACGGGTCCGGCGGGAAGGGGGGTCGGGTCCCAGCGCAGCTGGTCGATCGGCAGCTGGCTCTCGTTGCGGGCATCGGGGGCCGTGCGGGTCAGCCCCTTGTCGACCTGGCGGTAGCGACCGGAATGCTTCACCGAGGGACGGATGCGGTAGAGCCAGGAGCGCTGGTTGGTGGCCTGTGGCGCCGTGAAGGGCGATCCCGACAGCTGCTCGGCATAGAGACCGTAGTTGCACTTCTGCGGTGAGTTGCGGCCGATCGGCAGGGCTCCGGCCAGCGCTTCCGTCTCGAAGGAATTGCCGAAGCCGGACATGTATTTCAGCGTTCCGCCGCCGCGGTCGTCGGTGGGCACGAAACCGGTCACATATTGCAGTGTCATGGGGGCGCTCCTCGGGGCAGGCAATATCCCTGAACGATATAGTTGCAGATGCAACTATCGTCAAACGCGCATCGCCCGGCATTCTCGCGCCGAGGCAGCTCAGGCGGTCGTGTCGTGGCGGAACCGGCGCTCCAGCATGACCATGGTGCCGAGCGCAACGAGCGCCGCGCCGAGGGACATGACGAGGGTCGAGGTTGGTCCCCAGTGACGCATGACGGAAGCGTAGACGATCGGGGCGCTGGCGAAGACCAGGTTCTGCGGCAGGCTGAGCCAGCCGCTCATGGTCGCATAGGTGTCCTTGCCGAACAGGGCGAGCGGGGCGACGCTGCGCACCACTGTCATGGCTCCGGCCGACATGCCGTAGCCGACGACGAAGGCGCCGCAGAGGATCGCGGAGCCGGGACTGAGGATCGGCAGCACCACGGCCACCGGCATCACGGCGGCCGTGACGACGCCGACAGTTAGGATGCCGGTCGTCCTTCCGAAAAGGACCTCCGCCAGGCGCGACAGCACCTGGGCCGGGCCCATCAGGCTGCCGGCGAAGATGGCGAAGGCGACGGAGTGGCCATAGGCCTTGAGGATCTCGATGACCTGCAGCGGCAGGCCCCACGTAAGGAACCCCTGGAACGAAAAGGCGATGGCCATCAGGATGAACGCGGAACGGCGTCGCTCTGCATTGAGCGGCGGGGCGGAAGGCCGCAGCGACGCGTGCGACCGCACCGGTTCCTCGACCGGGCGCGGAGCGAGGAATATGGCGTGGATGGGGGCGCAGACGAGGAGGTGCAGGGCGGCGAAGACCAGGCACATGGCGCGCCAGCCGATGGTGGCGTCGAGAAAGGCGGTCAGCGGCCAGAAGATGGTCGAGGCGAAACCGCCCAGAAGCATCAGGAGCCCGATGGCTTGCCGGGCGTTCGGGCCGGCAAGCTGCGCCATCGCCGCCGCGGCCGCCTGGGTGAGCGCGAGCGGCGTGCCGATGCCGATCAGCACCCAGGCCAGCACATAGCCGGCGAGCCCCTGGGACAGGGACAGCGCGACCATGGCGAGGGCAAAGCAGACCGACCCTGAGGCCATGGCCCAGCGCGTTCCGCCGCCATCGATGATCCGGCCGAATCGTGGCCCGGCGGCGGCGCTGACGAGAAGCATGATGGTGATTCCGCCGAACACCGCCTCGGAGGAGATGAGAAGATCGCGGATCAACGGTTCGACCATGACGGCCGGCAGCCAGAATGTCGTTCCCCAGCCGATCATCTGCGTGATCGCCAGAGGCGCGGCGAGCGCGAGCAGGCGGGCGCTGTCGGGCTTCGGAAGGGCGGGATCGGACATGAAGGGGATGGGGCGCCGCGGCGCATCGTCGATTGAGCGGGGAGGAGGTATATGAAGCCGGCAACGGGGCGCGGCGGCAAGCGACACGCGCGCACGGCAGACCCTCGCCTCTTGATCGCGGCGCGCAAATGTGGTCACTCGCCGATCCGGTGCGGGTATAGCTCAATGGTAGAGCAGCAGCCTTCCAAGCTGAATACGCGGGTTCGATTCCCGCTACCCGCTCCAAGCCCCTCCCGTTCCGTCAGAATGTTGCGCCCGAAGCTCAATTTCGCACTTGAACAGTGGCGCGAAAACCCGTAACCGACCGCCCACCGCGGGCACGCCCGTATTTTGGCAGCCGAAGGACCACGACCGATGGCCAAGGAAAAGTTCGAACGCACGAAGCCGCATTGCAACATCGGCACGATTG
>CAZPMD010000145.1:2566-8935 GCA_964587395.1 uncultured Hyphomicrobiales bacterium | reverse complement strand
GCCGACGGCCTCGCCCGCGCCAAGGGAGAGGCGGCCCGCGAGGCCGGCGTCTCGGCCTCCGTGGTGGACGGCCTGGTCGACGATGGTGCGCTGGAGGCGGTGCTCATGCCGGCCGAGGCGCTGGCGCGGCTCGATCCGGAGCACGGGGTCGCGGCCCTCAACGATGCCCAGCACGCGGCGGCCCTTGCGGTCTGCGACGCAGTGGCGGCGCGCGCCTTCGCGGTGCAGCTCCTCGACGGCGTCACCGGCTCGGGCAAGACCGAGGTCTACCTCGAGGGTGTCGCCGAGGCGATCCGGCAGGGCCGGCAGGTGCTCATCCTCGTGCCCGAGATCGCCCTGACGACCCAGTTCCTCGACCGCTTCGCCGCCCGCTTCGGCCATCGCCCCGCGGCCTGGCATTCCGGCGTCGGCACGACGAAGCGCGGCCGCGTCTGGGCGGGTGTCGCCTCGGGCGAGGTGCAGGTGGTGATCGGCGCCCGCTCGGCCCTGTTCCTCCCCTTCGCCGACCTCGGCCTCATCGTCGTCGATGAGGAACACGAGGGTGCCTACAAGCAGGACGATGGCGTGCACTACCACGCCCGTGACATGGCCGTGGTCCGCGCCCGCCTGCAGGACATCCCGGTCGTCCTCGCCTCGGCCACGCCCTCGGTCGAGAGCCGCGTCAATGCCGACCGCGGCCGCTACTGCCGCCTCGTCCTGCCCGAGCGCTTCGGCGGCCGCGACATGCCGAAGATCGCCACCGTCGACCTACGCAGCGCCGGCCCGCCGCGCACGCGCTGGATCGCTCCGGCCCTGGAGGCCGAAATGCGCCGCACCGTCGAGGCCGGCGAGCAGGCGCTGCTCTTCCTTAACCGGCGCGGTTACGCCCCGCTCACCCTCTGCCGTACCTGCGGCGAGCGCATCCAGTGCCCGAACTGCTCGGCCTGGCTGGTGGACCACCGCTTCCGCCGCCGGCTGGTCTGCCACCATTGCGGCTTCAACATGCCGCCGCTGGATCACTGCCCGAAATGCGAGGCGGTCGACAGTTTCGTTGCCTGTGGCCCCGGAGTGGAACGCCTCGCCGAGGAATGTGCCACCCTGTTCCCGGAAGCGCGGCTGCTGGTGCTGTCCTCCGACATGGCCGGCGGCATCGAGCGTATCCGCCAGGAAATCGAGGCGGTGGAACGGGGCGAAGCCGATATCGTCATCGGCACGCAGCTCGTCGCCAAGGGCCACAACTTCCCCAACCTGGCGCTGGTCGGCGTCATCGATGCCGATCTCGGCCTGTCCAATGCCGACCCAAGGGCCGGCGAGCGCACCTTCCAACTGCTGCAGCAGGTGGTCGGCCGGGCAGGGCGGGCAAAGGACGGTTCGCGCGCCCTCATCCAGACGCACCAGCCGGAGCACCCGATCATCCAGGCCATCGTGAAGGGCGACCGCGAAGGGTTCTACGCGGCCGAGATCGCCATGCGGGAAGCCGCGATGCTGCCGCCCTTCGGCCGGCTCGCCGCGCTCGTCGTCTCGGCGGAGGCGCTGGGCGACGCGCAGGCCTATGCACGGACGCTCGTGCGCGCCGTGCCGCCGACGCCGGAGGTGAAGGTGCTGGGGCCGGCGGAAGCGCCGCTGGCGCTGGTGCGCGGCCGTCACCGCGTGCGGCTGCTCGCCCGCTCGCCCCGCGCCTTCGACCTGTCGGGCTGGATGCGCCGCTGGCTCTCCTCGGTCGAGGCACCGCGCGGCAATGTGCGGCTGGAGATCGACGTCGATCCGCAGAGCTTCCTCTAGGCCGCGGGGGGCTCCCCCGGCCAGGCGAAGCGCGCCCAGTCCGGCTTGACCGGCGTCAGCGCAATTCCCCCCGCCGTCATCGCCTCGCCCGCCGCCAGCGCATCGGCGATCCGGTCGAGGCGGAGCTTCGCGAGGCCATGGCCCTCGGCCGCCGAGCCCATGACGCCGATCGTCTTGTCGCCGGCGGTCACGTCCAGCCCCTCCATCGGCGGGAAGTCGGGAAAGGCGACGGGGATGACGCGGGTGCGGGCGGTGCCGCGATGCTGCATGCGGCTCACCACTTCCTGCCCGACATAGCAGCCCTTGTGGAAGTCGACGCCGGCGAGCTGGTCCATGTCCGCCTCGTGCGGGAAGGTGTCGCCGTAGACGAAGTCGCGCCCTCCCTCGGGGATGCCGAGGCGGATGCGGTGGGCGTCGTAGGCGCCGGCGTCCGCGACGATCTCCAGCGGCAGCGGCGCGATCATGCGCCAGCCGAGGGCCGGGTGGCGCGGGTCGCGGGCAACGACGCCGCCGAGGGCGGGCAGGTCACCCTCGCCCCAGAAGGCCGTCACGCCGAGCTGGTCCGACTGGTCCTCGACCGCGACCTTTGCCCGCAGCCGGTAGAAGGTGAGCTTTCTCGCGAGGTCCGCGGCGAGCGCCCGCGGCGCGTCGATGAGGAAGCCCCCGCCGATTGCCTCCGGCGCAGCGAGTATCAAGAAATCGACGACGATCTTGCCCTGCGGCGTCAGCAGCGCGCCGAATCGCGCCTCGCCATCGGGGATTGCGGCGACGTCGCAGGTGACGAGCCCCTGCAGGAACTTCGCCGCTTCCTCGCCGGTCACCCGGATGACGCCACGGTCGGGAAGGAATGCGCTCTGCATGAAACGGTCTCTCGCTCGCTTGGCACGGTTGTCGTTCTCCGACATAAGCGGGGCCGCGCCGGGGACAAGGCCCGGCATCGCGCCGGGAGCCACGCCATGCCGAACTACGACGTCATCTACAGGAACGGCACGGTGGTCAATCAGGACGGCCGGGCCCTCAGGGACATCGGCGTCACGGCAGGCCGCGTCGCCTTCATCGGCAACCTCGGCCAGGCCTCTGCCGGAGAGGTGGTGGACTGCACGGGCCTCCACATCCTCCCCGGCGTGATCGACAGCCAGGTGCATTTCCGCGAGCCCGGCCCGACGCACAAGGAAGACCTCGAGACCGGGTCCCGCGCAGCGGTCATGGGCGGCGTCACCGCCGTCTTCGAGATGCCGAACACCGATCCGCTGACGACATCCGAGGCGGCGCTGGCCGACAAGGTGAAGCGGGCGACCGACCGTATGCATTGCGACTTTGCCTTCTGGGTGGGCGGCACGCATGAGAACGCCCCCCATGTCGCCGAGCTGGAGCGCCTGCCGGGCGCTGCCGGCATCAAGGTGTTCATGGGCTCCTCCACCGGCTCGCTGCTGGTCGAGGACGACGAGGGCGTCGCGGCGATCCTGAAGAACACCCGCCGCCGCTCGGCCTTCCATTCCGAGGACGAGTACCGGCTGCGCGAGCGCAAGGGCGAGCGGATCGAGGGCGATGCCCGCTCGCACCCGGTCTGGCGCGACGAGATCGCGGCGCTGATGTGCACCGAGCGGCTGGTCGGGATCGCCAGGCGTTTCAACGCCAAGATCCACGTGCTGCACATCTCGACGGCCGAGGAGATCGACTATCTCCAGCACCAGAAGGACGTCGCCACCTGCGAGGCGACGCCGCACCACCTGACCCTCGTCGCGCCCGACTGCTACGAGCGGCTCGGCACCCTCGCCCAGATGAACCCGCCGGTGCGCGACGCGCGCGCGCAGGCCGGCATCTGGAAGGGCATCGCACAGGGGATCGTCGACGTGCTCGGGTCCGACCACGCGCCGCACACGCTGGAGGAAAAGCAGAAGGTCTATCCGGCCTCGCCCTCGGGAATGACCGGGGTGCAGACGCTGGTGCCGACCATGCTCGACCACGTCAACGCCGGAAAGCTGACGCTGGAGCGCTTCGTCGACCTCACCAGCGCCGGCCCGGCCCGCATCTTCGCCATCGCCGGCAAGGGGCGCATCGCCGCCGGCTACAACGCTGACTTCACGGTGGTCGACCTGAAACGGCGCCAGACCATCACCAACGGATGGATCGCCTCGAAGAGCCGGTGGACCCCCTATGACGGCAAGGAGGTCACCGGCTGGCCGGTGGGCACCGTCATCCGCGGCCGCCGTGTCATGTGGGAGGGCGACCTGGTGACACCGTCGGGCGGCCGTCCGGTGCGCTTCCAGGACCAGCGGGCGTGACGGCATCCTCGACGGCGGGCTACGCCGCCGCGGCGGACAGCCTCGTCCGGCAATATGAAAGCGTGACCTTCGAGCAGGTCCACGCGCCGGTGCTGCACCTCCTTCCCCCATGCGGCCGGGCGCTCGACATCGGCGCGGGAACGGGGAGGGACGCAGCCGCCCTGGCGGACCGCGGACTTGCGGTGACCGCCGTCGAGCCCACGGCCGAACTGCGCGCTCACGGCATGCGCCTTCACGCGGGCAAGGGCATCGTATGGATCGACGACGGCCTGCCGGACCTGCCGGTGCTGGCCGCCGGGACCGGGCAGTTCGACCTCATCCTGCTCACCGCCGTCTGGATGCATCTCGATGCAGACGAGCGGTCGCGGGCGATGGCCCGCATCGCCGGCCATCTGGCTCCGGGCGGCCGGGTGATCATGACGTTGCGCCACGGCCCGGTGCCCGAGGGACGGCGCATGTTCGACGTGTCGGGCGACGAAACAGCGGCCCTCGCGCAGGCCAACGGCCTCGTGTGCCAGTTCAGCCAGCCCCGCCCGGACATGTTCGGACGGGAAGGGGTCACCTGGACAGTGCTAGCCCTGGTCCGGGCCGGCTGAACGCGGCGTCACACGAAGCGCACGCCGATCTCGCGGCCGTCCTGCCAGACGAGTTCGCAGGCGCGTTGCACGGCTGCATTGGCGAAGCTCAGGGTGAGTTCGCCGGAGAGCCGCGCCATCGTGGCCAGCGATACCCTGGCGCCCGTACTCGAGACATCGATGAGCCGGCAGCGAACCGCGCCGCCGCCATCGTGGCGAACGATTTCGGCGGGATATTCGACAGATTTGCGCGGCGCCCGGCGGAGCTCTTCGGTTCGTGTCCGCTGGCGCTTCTCGAGATGGGCGCGCGCCTGCGGCGACAGTTCGGCACCGGCATTGCGGGCGAGACTGCGGACCACCGCGCGGTTGCCGCGAACCGCCAGCGTGTCGGCGACAGCCGGTGCGATGGTGCGACGACGGCTGATCGCCAGCAGGTGGGAATGGCCCTTGCCGTCGATCACCCGCAGCAGGGTTTCGTCCGACAGGCAGGGCGACTGCGCGAGCACGGGGGCGGCAACGTCGATCCAGTCGTCCTCCGCCAGTTGCTCGATGACGCGCGGCGGGGCCTTGGGGTCACTCGCCACCCGCTCGGCGATCGCCAGGCGGCCCTCCGGAGTCACGTCGGCCACGAGGCGGGCGATGACGAGGTCGACCGTGCTCGCCTGCTCGGTCGTATAGAGGTTGGCATTCTCCGCGAACTGGTCGATGAGCTTGTGGACCTTGTCGGTCAGGCCGTCGCGCGCGTGACGGGCGACGAGCTCGTCGATCGCGACCGTGACTGTCGTGCTGTCCGGCATCCTCGGTGCTTCCGCTGTCGATCGCGTCCTGCGACCGGGTTGCCTCTGCGATTACAGGCGCAGGTTTAACGGGCCCATAAGACTGCTGCCGCAGGCGGCCGCTCCTGCCCTAGCGTCATGATAGCGGTTAACGGAGTGCTATTCCCCGGCCAGGAAGAAGTGCAGCGTGCCGTCCGGACCGATTCCCAGTCGCCAGAAGACCCAGGACCCGAGCGTGCGCATGTCGCGGACGTCCTGGGCCGTCATCAGCCGGTAGAGGTCGACGGTCTGGCGCGGGTTGAGATCGTTCAGGGGTACATGGGTGAGATAGGGCCAGACATACATCTCCTGCGGCGTCCCCTTGTTGATGAGGGCGGCGGGCAGGTCGAGGATGTTCAGGAGCACCGCAAGGATCTCGCGGCCCTCGCCGTCGCCAGAGGCCTTCTTCCAGAAGGCGACGGGATCACGCTCTCCGCCGCGGGTGAAGACCGGCATGGTCTCGTTGACCTGGAAGGCGATGCCGAGCCGCGCGATGTCGCCGGAGCGCGCGGCGAGGATCAGCCTTTCGCGCATCGAGCCGACGCGTTCGCGCAACTCCTCGTTGTCGGGCAGCAGTTCGACGGAGACGGGCGGGGTCGCGCGGCGCGGCGCGGCGGGTCGTTCGGCTGCGGGGGGCTGAGCGGGCGAGACGGGAGCGGGAGCCGGCTGCGCCTGTGCGGTCGGCGTGGCGCGCGGCGTCTGGGGTGGCGTCTCGGTGGCGAGCGGCGTCACGTCGCGGATGGCGGTGCGAAGTGGTGTTGTCGCGGCCGGCGCCTCGGCGGGACGGCGCGGTTCGCCGGGCATGATCTGCGCAACCGCGACGCCGAGCAGCACGGTCGAGACGATTCCTGCGATGATGGCGATCCTGCGGGGGTCCACTCTTCGCCCTCGAAAGCGCGCGTCGGTCAGTGGGACGAACGGTCCACCGTGAAT
>CAZPMD010000145.1:0-2556 GCA_964587395.1 uncultured Hyphomicrobiales bacterium | reverse complement strand
CTCGGCGAAGACGGCCGTCGCCTCTTCGCCATAGGTAGCGACCATCTCGACGAAGGAGGCGAAGATGGCGGCCTGAGCGATGCAATCGACGTCAAGCCCGTCGAGTCGCGCTTCAGCAAAGGCCTCGGAGACATAGCTCATCGCGGCATGGCGCTGGTCGTCGGCCTCGGCCGCACGGGCAGCCGTCGCTGGTGAAAAATGCATCTTCGCGTCCACTGCGGGCCGGTTGGTCGACCCTATCCCATTGATCAACCCTAGCATGCCCGGTCCGGGAGGGCACCCGATTCTGACCGGACGGTTAACGTCGGTGAATAAATCGGCGGCGTTCCCGCAAAGACACGGTGCTCAGTTGCCGTAGCGGCCCGCGAGGTCGGCGACCAGCCTGCGGGCCTCCACGACGTAGCGCTGCGTCGCGAGGCGGGCCGCAGGCGTGCAGCCGCGGTGGGCCTGCTCGAAACCGCCATAGCCGCGGTTGAAGCTCTGGACCAGTCGTTCGCGCCGCTCGCCGCCGGTGGCCTCGGCGTCGAGGAGGGCCTGCATCTCGCGTCGCCAGGCACTGTTCTCCGGCCCCTGGCACAGCCCGATCAGGTAGTGCAGCGCCCCCATGATCTCCGCGAGCCGGAGCAGTTGCGGTTCATAGGGCGTCTGGAGGGTCGGCGGGGGGGCGATGACCGGGGCGGGTGCACGCTGCGTCTGCGCCGCCACGGGAGCGGCGCAGGCAAGCGTCGCCAGCAGCGCGATGCCGAGGACAGTTCTGATCATCGCCGAGATATGAGCGAGACCGCCGGGGGCTGCAACGGAAAGCTTCGGGGGTGGTTGACGTCAGGCGCCGGCAAGGCGGAAGGCCGCGGCGACAATGTCGATCAGCCCGTCCGTGACCGGCAGGTCCCGGACATCATCCCGGCGCATCCAGCGCACATCCGCCGCCTCCGGCGAGATCGTCCCTTCACCGGCGATCCACCGCGCCGCAAAACACACAACCACGAAATGGCGCGCGATGCGCCCCTCGCCATCGTGAACAATGATGTCGCGAGCGCCACAGAGGCCCAGTGGCTGTGCCGTGACGGCGACCTCCTCCATGAGTTCGCGGGCGGCGGCCTCGGCCAGGGTCTCGCCGATCTCCACGAGGCCGCCAGGCAGGCTGTAGAGGCCGGCCCCGGGCGGCTTCGCCCGCTGCGCCAGCAGCACGCGCCCGTCGCGAATGACCGCTGTCGAGACGGCGAGGATGGGGCGCGCCGGATAGGTTCGCTCGGACATGGCGGAGATCGCCGGCTCAGCGCGTCATCAGGGCGTCGATCGCGTCCTGCGTCGAGGCGCCCTCGCCGTCGTCGTCGTCCTGGGCCACGGCGTTCATCACCCCGGACGTGCGTGCGGCCAGATGCTTCAGCCGGTCGCAGGCCTCCTCGGCGATATAGCCTGCCATCGGCGTGCCGGCGTGCTCGCGCAACTGCCCGATCGTCTCGAGCATCACCGCGTTCATCTCGTCGACAAGCGCCAGGAAGCGGCGGCGGGGCCCGACCGGTGCCTGTTCGAACGCCGCGATGGCGAGCTCCTTGTCACGGTAGTGCGACCGGTGGAAATGCTCGTCGTAGGTTGCCGGCCTCCAGGTGAGAACGTCGTCGATGCAGTCCGGCATCGAGGGCACCAGCTCGAGCAGCATGATGACCTCGTTGAAGTGATTGAGGTAGTCGGTGGCAAGCCGTGTTTCCGGATGGATGTTGGCCGCACGCAGGCGTTCCGGCGTCAGCTCAATACTGGCTTCCTGACGAACGACGTCGAGCATGGAATGTGGCAGCCCCCAGTTTCTGTCACAATGAGCCACGCCCGTGGTGAAGGAAGGCTTAAGTCCCGCCATTCCTCGCTCCGGCCCTTCCCGTGGGGAAGATAGGTGAGGTGACCATGTGCGGGCGCTATGCCATCAAGACGATCCCGGAGGTGATGCAGGCCGCCTTCGGCTACGAGGATCGCCCCAACTTTCCGCCGCGCTACAACATCGCGCCGACGCAGCCTGTTCCGGTGGTCACCGTCGACCAGGGCAAGCGCCGTTTCGTGCTGATGCGCTGGGGGTTCATTCCCGGCTGGGTGAAGGACCCGAAGGACTTCCCGCTGGTGTTCAACATCCGCTCGGAAGGGGCGCGCGAGAAGCCGTCCTTCCGCGCCGCCTTCCTGCGCCGCCGCGCGCTGATGCCGGCCGATGCCTTCTACGAGTGGAAGACCGAGGGCAAGGTCAAGACACCGTTCATGGCGAGGCGCCCGGACGGCGGCCTCTTCGCCTTTCCGGCGCTGTGGGAGACCTGGACCTCGCCCGACGGCTCCGAGGTCGATACCGTCGCGCTGGTCACCGGCGCAGCCGCGCCACCGCTCTCGTCGATCCATCACCGTACCCCGGTGGTGCTCGCCCCCGCGAACTGGAACGAATGGCTCGATCCCGCCACACCGGCGGAACGGGCCGAGGAGCTTCTGTCGCCGCCGCTCCAGGTCGAGATGGAACTCGTGCAGGTCTTGCCGGCCGTGAACCGGGTGTCGAACGACGGCCCCGAGGTTCAGGCGCCGGCC
>CAZPMD010000144.1:0-9002 GCA_964587395.1 uncultured Hyphomicrobiales bacterium | reverse complement strand
CTTAAGCGGTCCGACAAGAAATGCTGCGACAGTTCTCCCAACGACGGGGCGAGAGCCGGCTGAAGCCGACCGAAGACCCCAAGGGAGCATGCAAGTGTTGCGTCAGACAGAGCCCGGCGTCCTCGCCGCCGGGATCGGGGCCTCTTTGCGCCTCGATCCCGCCCAGCTGCCCACCCGCTACGCCGCCCCGGACCGGGGTGCCGACAGTGGCCAGCGGTCCATCGACCTCTATGCCGACCGCGTCGTCATCCGCCGCACGGCGAGCGGCGCGCGGATGAAGCTGCAGCTGCGCGTCTCGGCCTATCGTGGCGTCGCCGTCCGCATCAGCAATGATCTCTCGCAGCCCGCCGACACCATCGAGGTCGTGCTGGTGCATGCCGATCCGGCGCTCAGCGTGCCGCTGGTGCAGGTTCCCGATGCCGACGACGTGGTGGCCGACTGGCAGCGCTGGGGCCAGGCGCTCAGCCTGCCCCTGCTGGTCGAGGAGCATGACGGCTCCATCCGCGAGGCCTTTCCGCGGCTCGGCGGCGTCATGCTCGGCCGCCCGTCGCCGCGCCGCCGCCGCCGCTCGACGCTGAAGGACCGCCGCCCCTCCGCCCTGATGCGCCGCAAGGCGACGAAGGGGCTTGCCGGCCAGCCCTGCCACCGCGAGCGCGAGATCATCGCGCGCAATTGATCGCCCTCTCTCACAAGTGTGACTGCTCCATGCCGTCGCCCGGCCGGCCCTGATGTTGCCACGCAGCGTTGCCAGAGCTAGGACCTTGGATCAGCCCGCCGGGCGCTTGTGAGGACTCCGCCATGCTGTCGCGCAGACATTTCATCGAAGGCTCGGCCGCACTCGGTCTGGTGGCCGCTTTCGCACCCGCAGCGCTGGCCCAGGCGCGCCGCCCCGCCTCCGAGACGGTCGATGTCGCCCAGCTGATGCAGCCCGGCCCGCTCGGCGACGTCTCCATCGGCAAGGCCGATGCCCCGGTCACCATCGTCGAATACGCCTCGCTCACCTGCGGGCACTGCGCGACCTTTCACACCAGCATCCTTCCCGAGCTGAAGAAGAAGTACATCGAGACCGGCAAGGCCCGCCTCGTCTTCCGCGAGTTCGCGCTGAACCAGCTCGACGCCGCCGTCTACATGCTCACCCGCTGCGCCCTGAACGCCGACGGCAAGGCCGGCGAGGGCGTCGACCAGAGCCGCTATTTCGCCCTTGTCGAGGTGTTCTTCCAGCAGCAGCGCACATGGGCCTTCGGCGGCAACCCGCTCGAGGCGGTCACCGCCATCACCCGCCAGGCCGGCATCACCCAGGCGCAGTTCGAGGCCTGCCTCAACAACCAGTCGATCCTCGACGCGCTCAACGCCACGCGCGACCGCGCCGCCTCGGCCTTCGGCGTCGAATCGACCCCGACCTTCTTCATCAACGGCAGGCGGCTCCTCGGGGCACAGCCGGCGGCCGAGTTCGAGAAGATCATCGACCCGCTGCTGCCGGCCTGAACCCGGTCGCCTTTTCGGCTTCAGAGGGCCGCCGGTTCGCCGGCGGCCTTTTCTCCGTGCGGGGATGCCGCCGAACGCCGGCAGGCGCATTGTCGATGGGAACAGCGGCCCTGCATCGGGGCCGAGCGATCGGCCGGCTCTCGCCCGCAGGCATGCTGCGCCGATACTTCCACAAAGAAAAACCGCCGGGGATCCCCGACGGTTTTGGGTCGATCTCGAATCGGGCGAACCCGGAGGTGTCAGTTCAGCTTCGCCTTGATCTCGGCGATGCCGGAGGTGATCAGCTTGTCGCCGCCGGCACCCTTGGCGAGGTCGGAAAGGACCGAACCGGCGGCAGTGGTCGCGGCATCGGCCGCGGCGGCCCGCACGTCGGCGACCGCCTGAGCCTCGGCCTGGGCGATCTTGGTCTCCGCCATCTTGGTGCGGCGGGCGACGAATTCCTCGATCTTGGCCTTGCCCTCGGCGGCGAGACGCTCGGCCTCGCCCCTGGCGGCCGTGACGATGTCGCGGGCCTCCTGCTCGGCGCTGGCCTGACGCTTGCGATACTCGGAAACGATGGCCTCGGCCTCCTCGCGCAGGCGCTTGGCCTCGGCGAGTTCGGCGGCAATGCGGTTGGAACGCGCGTCGAGCGCGTTCACGACCTTCGTATGGGCTTCCATCTTCCAGGCGATGACGAGGAAGATGATGAGGCCGAGCCAGATCGGCAGATATTCGCTCATCCCGTCCTCCTCAGCGCTTCAGCGCGGCATCGACCGCCGCCTCGACCCGCGAGGCCTCGGCCCCGGCGCCGACGAGACGCTCGACGATGGCCTGGGCGGCGTCGACCGCGATGCCGCGGACATTGCCCATGGCCGCCGTGCGGGCGGCGCCGATCTTGGCTTCCGCCGCAGCGAGGTCCGAGGCCAGCTTGGCCTCGAGGGCCTTGCGCTCGGCATCGGCCTCGGCGCTGATCTTCGCACGCGTCTCCGCGGCGATGGCCTGCGCATTGGCACGCGCCTCGGCGAGGGCCTTCTCGTAGGAGGCCGTGGCGGCGTCCGCCTCGGCCTTCATCGTCTGGGCGGCCGCGAGGTCACCGGCGATGCGGCTGGCGCGGTCTTCCAGAATCCCGCCGATGCGCGGCGCGATGTGCCGCGACATCAGGTAGTAGAGCAGGCCGAAGGCGATCGCGAGCCAGAGCAGCTGCGACCCGTAGGTCTCGACCCGGAAGGCCGGGAAACCGCCTTTGGAGGGGACCTGAGTCCCCGAAGTGGTGTTCGTCGCCATTGCGGGACCCTATCGGCGCGAGCGGACCCCTATCCAGGATCCCGCGCGGAAACGAGAGCCGGCCGGAGCCGGGCGGAGACGCCGGATCGACCGCGACGCGGGGCCCTTGGAGGAGCCCCGGCGCGGTCAGGACGTCCGCCGCGGATCAGACCACGAAGAGCAGGACGAGGGCGACGACCAGCGCGAAGATGCCGAGGCCTTCCGCGAGCGCCGCGCCGACGATGGCGTTGGTGAACTGGCCGGCCGCGGCCGACGGATTGCGCAGGGCGCCGGCAACGAAGTTGCCGAAGATGTTGCCCACGCCCATGGCGGCGAGGCCCATGCCGAGGCAGGCGAGACCAGCGCCGAGGAACTTGGCTGCAACCGGATCCATTTTGAACTCCTGTGAGGTGTTGGGAGCGATAGGGAGGATTAGCGACCTGCCGTCACCGGATCAGTGATGGCCAGGATGGAGGGCGTCGTTGAGGTAGATGCAGGTCAGGATGGTGAAGACATAGGCCTGCAGGACAGCGACGAGCAGTTCGAGCGCGGTGAGCGCGGTGATCATGAAGACCGGCAGGGCGGCGCCGACCATGCCGAGCGCGCCCGCACCGGCCATGGCGACGACGAAGCCGGCGAAGACCTTCAGCGCGATGTGGCCGGCGGTCATGTTGCCGAAGAGACGCAGCGACAGCGAGATGGGCCGCGACAGGAAGGAGATGACCTCGATGACGACGATCACCGGCAGGATCGCCTTCGGCAGGCCCGAGGGCGCGAAGAGTGCGAACCAGTGGGTGCCGTGCTTCATGATGCCGTAGATGATGACGGTCGAGATGACGAGCAGCGCCAGGGCGGCGGTGATGATCACGTGGCTGGTCACCGTGAAGGCGCCCGGGATCATGCCGATCAGGTTGGCGAAGAGCACGAACATGAAGAGCGAGAAGACCAGCGGGAAGAAGCGCATACCGTCGGTGCCGGCTGTTTGCCGGACCGTGCCCGCGACGAATTCATAGGCAAGTTCCGCCATCGACTGCATGCGCGTCGGCACCAGACGCCGGCCGCTGGTCGACAGCAGCAGGAAGGCCGCCGTCACGCCGACGATGATGAACATGTGCAGGGCGGAGTTCGTGAACGCGAAGTCGGCGTTGCCGACCTTGATCGGAACGATCGGCACGAGCTCGAACTGTTTGATCGGATCGGCCATCGCCGGTCTGCTCCCGCATGCGATCTAGTCGACGGTCGGAATGGCCTTTCAGCCTTCCCGATTGGCCCGCTGCGCCGATTTGACGAGGTTGTAGACGCCCGTCGCGAAGCCCAGCAGAAGAAACACGATGAGACCCCAGGGCCGCGTTCCGGCGAAGCGGTCCAGAACCCAGCCGATCAGTGCGCCGGCGAGGACGCCGGACACGAAATCGGCGGAGAAGCGGAAGAGCTTCACCAGGCCGGAAGGCGCGTTCGCCGTCCGGCCGTCCGGCGCTGCACCCGTGGACCGCTGCCGCTCGATGGTCTCGAGCTTGGCCTCCAGGGCGCGCCGCCGCGCGTCAAGGTCGGATTCTGGGGGAGACGGTCCGCCTGCCTTGCCGTCGTTCTGCTCGCCTGACGCCATCACCTGCCTCATCGGCCGGCCGGTCGCCAGGGCACAACGACAGAAGGACGCCGGTCTGCCACCCCCCGAAAGCCGGGCACACCTATAGTGATGCGGCCAAAACGTGTCAAGGACGCCACGGTCCATGGCAAATCATTGAAATATCGAAGACTTCTCGAATCTCGTCCGATTGTCTGACCTGCTCTGCGACATCGCGTGCGCACTGCAGCATCTATCGGGCAATGCTACTGTTTCCGAGATGAGGGCGGGAACCGCCGATCAGGGGAGCGACGTCTGGCGAGGGTGGCGCAATGCGCGCCGGCTTGCGGAGCGCGGCGCTGCCAGGGGATGGCGCGCCACCAGGCCGCAGGTTCGGGCAGGATGCTCTTGACGAGGGGACCCGCATGACCACCGCCGCAATCGCCACGACCGCCGTGACGCCGGCCCCCACCCACCCGCTCGACCCGCTATCCGGCGACGAGATCGCCGCGGCCCGCGCCATCCTGTTTGCCGCGAAATCGCTTCCCACCAGCACGCGTTTCGCCACGTTGCAGCTCGACGAGCCGCTGAAGGCGGAGATCGCCGCCTGGGTCCCGGGCAGACCCATCCGCCGGCGCGCCTTCGCGATCATCATCGACACGGCGACGGGCGCGGTGCACGAGGTGCTGGTCGATCTCGGTGCGAAGGCCGTGCTGACCTTCGTCGCCCGCGACACCAGGGCCGCCCCCTACGGCCAGCCGGCCATCGTCATCGAGGAGTTCTTCAAGGCCGGCGACATCGTCAAGGCCGATCCGGGCTGGCGCGCGGCGATGACGCGCCGCGGCCTCACCGACGAGGAGATCGCGCTCGTTCAGGTCGATCCCTTCTCCGCCGGCTATTTCGGCCGCGAGGCCGAGCTCGGCCGACGCCTCGTCAGCGCGGTGAGCTACTGGCGTGCCCACGTCAACGACAACGGTTATGCCTCGCCGATCGAGGGCGTGGTGGCCCTCGTCGACCTCGTCGAGAACCGGGTGGTGCATCTCGTCGACGAGGAGGAGATCGTCCCGATCCCGCGCAAGCGCCGGAACTACGACCAGGGCTCCCTCCCCCCGCCGCGCACCGACCTGAAGCCCCTGAACATCGTCCAGCCGGAGGGCCCGAGCTTCACCGTCGACGGCTGGAAGGTGGAGTGGCAGAACTGGTCCTTCCGCCTCGGCTTCACCGCCCGCGAGGGGCTCGTAATCCACCAGCTCGGCATCACGGACAAGGGGCGCCTGCGCCCGATCCTGCACCGCGCCAGCGTCACCGAGATGGTCGTGCCCTATGCCGACCCCACCGCCAACCATTTCTGGAAGAGCGCCTTCGACGCCGGCGAGTACGGCCTCGGCAAGCTCGCCAATGCCCTGGAACTCGGCTGCGACTGCCTCGGCCTGATCCACTACTTCGATGTGCCCATGGCCGACGACGACGGCAACCCCATCGTCATGCCCAACGCCATCTGCATGCACGAGGAGGACTACGGCCTGTTGTGGAAGCACTACGAGATGCGCACCGGCGTGTTCGAGGCCCGCCGCTCGCGCCGCCTCGTCATCTCGTTCTTCGCCACAGTCGGCAATTACGACTATGGCTTCTACTGGTACCTCTACCAGGACGGCACGATCCAGTTGGAGGCCAAGCTCACCGGCATCATCCAGACCGCTGCCGTCGCTCCGGGAAAGACCTATCCCTGGGGCGGCATGGTGGACGAGGGCCTCGGCGGCCCGACGCACCAGCACTTCTTCAACGTGCGCCTGCACATGGCCCTCGACGGCGAGGGCAACACCGTCACCGAGCACGAATTCGTGCCGCGGCCCTGGGGCACCGACAACCCGCATGGCAATGTCTTCGACACGACCTCGCGGGTGCTCGCCAACGAGCGCGACGCCGCCCGCGAGGCGGACGGGCGGACCGGCCGCTACTGGAAGATCACCAATCCCAACGTCGCCAACAGCGTCGGCAAGCCGACCGGCTACAAGCTGATCGTCCAACCGAGCCCGCTCATGCTGGCGCAGGAGGGCTCGACGGTGGCGCAGCGCGGCGGTTTCGCCTCCAGGCACGTCTGGGTGACGCCCTTCGACCCGAAGGAGAAGTATGCCAGCGGCGACTATCCGAACCAGCATGCCGGCGGCGATGGCCTGCCGGCCTATGTGAAGCAGGGCCGCTCCATCGAGAATGCGGACCTCGTGGTCTGGCACTCCTTCGGCCACACCCATGTCTGCAAGCCGGAGGACTTCCCGGTCATGCCGATGGAATATGCCGGCTTCATGCTGAAGCCCAACGGCTTCTTCTCGGAGAACCCGGCCATGGACCTGCCGCCGGAAAAGAACCATGCCAGCGTGCAGAACGGTTCGGGCCGGGATGCGAGCGAGGGCGGCGACTGCTGCTGCGGGTGAGGCGGGATCTTCCTCGCCCTGCGAGCGCAAAAACGCCAGCGGACCGACGCATCGTCGATGCCCGACCGTCACCCCCGGCGAGGCCGAAGGCCGAGGGAAGGGGTCCAGGGTGTGAGGTGCGGCGCCCATGGCCCCTGGATTCCCGTCCCCTCGCTCCGATCGGCCGGGAATGACGGGAGTGTGCACTTACACCGCGGCGGTCTTCGGCGCGCGTCGGCGTGTGGATCCAGCCTTCGCCCGCCTTGCCTTGTTCGCCGTCATGTAGGAGCGCAGCACAGCATTGATGTGGGTCTGGTAGGGACCCTTCTGTGCCTTGAAGAAATCGAGCACGTCCTCGTCCAGACGGATCGAGATGGCGGTCTTGCGCGGCGGCGGCGTCCATTCGGTGACCTTGCCGACATAGACCAGCGTGGAATTGGCGAGGTCGAAGTCGGAATCCGGGTCTTCCGCGATGGCGCGCTCGATGTCCTCGTCGGTCATGGCGCGCACGCGTTCCCAGTCGGTCTCGCCCTTGAGCTTACCCGACCGGATGTCCTCCAACGTGACGCGCGTAATCTTCTCTTTCATGCCTTCTCGCCCGCCGCGCCGAAATCAGGCGACAGGCCTCTCCCCGCAAGGTCCAGACAACGGCGATGAGAGCGCCGTCCAACATGCCGATGGTGACCCATCGAGTTTCTTCGCTTCGCACGGATTCGTAGAGCGGCCCGTTCTGCCCGAGAACGTTGATCGCATCCTTGAAGTCGATTCCATGCTTTGCCAGATTCGCGAGCCGCTTTTGCTCGTTCCATTCGAATTGCATCGTCACGCCTGGTCAGTTCGCGTGCAGAGCACGCGACGCAAGAGGGTCCATCCACGGAACCTGCCCCGCGACCACATTGGTCGCCCCCATTTGTCGCGCTTGCGCCGATCTTCTGACCGATCGTATGCATTTTTGTATATACCGACGTCCGTATAGTCAAGATCGGCAAGCCACCTCCGATGTCCCGCCGCGCCCATCTCTCATCGGATCGCTGATCTCATTGCTGTCACCCCGGCGAGGCCGAAGGCCGAGGGAAGGGGGTCCAGGGGATGAAGGGCGGAGTTCGCGGCTCCTGGATTCCCTTCCCCTCGCTTCGCTTGGCCGGGAATGACGGGCGGGTGCAGGCGCTGAGGAGATCCGGATCGGATAAATCCTGACGTCGGCCGCAGGTGTCGAACGTGCCTGAGAACTACAGGACCAGCGTCACGCAGTCAAGGACTATGATCCTATTCAGTGCGGCGACACCCTTCGCCCGTCGCCCCCGTTCCGTGATGGCCGGGCCTGTCCACGGCCATCCGTGGCGTGGACACCGAATCTGCCGGGACAGTCGTGGATGCCCGGCACAAGGCCAGGCATGACGGCAGGAGAACCGCAGGCAACGCCGAGGCCGCGAAGGCCGTTCCGCGGGGCTTCGTCCCACCTCTCCCCGCCGAGGTGAGGGAGAGCGGCTCCCTCACTCAGCGGCGATGAGCTGCTCGGCCAGGCCCAGATCCACGCTCACCAGTGTCGAGATGCCGCGCTCGGCCATGGTGACGCCGAAGAGCCGGTTCATGCGGCTCATGGTGATGGGATTGTGGGTGATGACGACGAAGCGCGTGTCGGTGGTGCGCGCCATCTCGTCGAGGAGGTCGCAGTAGCGCTCGACATTGGCGTCGTCGAGCGGCGCGTCGACCTCGTCCAGCACGCAGATCGGCGCGGGATTGGTGAGGAAGACCGCGAAGATGAGCGCGATGGCGGTCAGCGCCTGCTCGCCGCCGGAGAGCAGCGACAGGGTCTGCGGCTTCTTGCCCGGCGGCTTGGCGAGGATGTCGAGGCCAGCCTCGAGAGGATCGTCGGATTCGACCAGCTGCAGCTCGGCCGTGCCGCCGCCGAACAGGGTGGTGAAGAGGCGCTGGAAGTTCTCGTTGACGGTGGCGAAGGAGGCGAGGAGGCGCTCGCGGCCCTCGCGGTTGAGCGAACCGATGCCGCCGCGCAGCTTCTTGATGGCCTCGACGAGATCATCGCGCTCGGCGACCATGCCGTCGAACTGCGTCTGGACCTCGGTCAACTCGTCGTCGGCGCGCAGGTTGACGCCGCCGAGCCGCTCGCGTTCGCGCCTCAGGTCCTCGAGCTGGTCCTCGGTGCGGCGGGCATCGGGCAGCGCGGCGTCGGTCGAAAGCCCCGCGATGCGGACGAGGGCGACCGGCTCGGTCTCGAACTTCTCGGCGATCTCGGCGCCGATCTCCTGCAGGCGCTGGCGACCCGATTCGAGCCGCGCCTC
>CAZPMD010000143.1:0-9016 GCA_964587395.1 uncultured Hyphomicrobiales bacterium | reverse complement strand
ACGACGCATCGCAAGACATTGCCAAAAAACATGAACTTCTGAATCGGGCTCTGAGAGGCGTTGAGCGTAGTTCTTTTTCGCAGCGCGCTCGGCATCAACGGATGCAGCAACTTCAGGATCGACCCCGGCTTCAGCTAGTATCTGCCGGATTCTCTCGTTCAGGCTGAGGATCGTAGCGCGGTCGCCACCATAATGCAGCTCGGACGAGAAGTCGTCCAACGACTTTGAGGTTGGCGCTTTGGGACGTGTCCTCGACACTACTCGCTTCATTCAGCGGCAGTCCGAAAATCGCCATGCATAGAGCGGACGTACCGTGCAACGGCGTCTTGAAACCCCTCCACAAAGCGAAGCTTACTTCGGCGCGTCCGAGCAAGGAAGCCCAAGGCCGCACGTTCTGAGAGCGGCTTGCCGCTAAACTCCAAAAAATCGACCAATGACGCTCGGGGTTGTGTCACCGGGAACTCCGACGCCGCCACGGCGAAGCGTCGCCCGTCGATCCGGCAAGCCGCCCGCGGCCAGCGGCCAATCGCATCAAACCCAATCCTGTGCTGCTTGAACGCCTCCCGGGGAGCAAACAGATTTCTTCCCAGCCATCCAGCCACAGGGACCGTCACGGCGTTCCCCACAAGCGACCAGCGCCAAGAGGCCCGGCCGACAGTTTCGGCCGGCTTTGTCCAATCGGCTGGAAATCCTTGAAGCCGCTCCGCGTCGCGAATGTCTGGAGTGACGATCAATCCGTCCGGCATGAGGATTGCCGGCGGAGAGGCGATACCGATGGTGGACCCGTTTTTGAGCGTCGGCACAGAGTCCGGTGCCCACCCAAGACCCCTCACCCCTTCAGTCCAATAAAAGCCATGGGCGTGAGACGCCAATGTCGTCTTTGGCGGTGAAAAAGTGGATTCGTCCGCGAATATTATATCCGCCGGGTTCTCTGTGCGGCTCGCCACGAAGAAGACGCGTTCTCTCCTTTGGGGTACAAATGCCAGCGAATTCACCACACGATATGCCCAATGAAAGCCGCGATCCTCGAAAGCACGAACAAGACGCTCCATCGCGCTTCCACTGTCGAGACTTAGCATAAACGACACGTTTTCAAGAACAACAAAGCGAGGGTTAGCCGTGTCCAGTAGTCGAAAGACTTCGCCCACCAATCCGGACTTGGTCCCATCGATCCCCGCCGTCCTTCCCGCCTGACTCAAATCCTGGCACGGAAAACCGGCAGTAACGATATCCACATCTGCCGGCAAAGACCTCAAGGACCGAACGTCGCCGACATTGGGCACGTCTGGAAATCGTTGCCGCAAGACTGCCGCCGCAGGATCCCAGTTTTCTGCAAATAGAACGGCTTCGGCCCCCGCTGAAACAAGGCCAAGCTCGACCCCACCAATCCCCGCGAATAGCCCTGCGGTCTTCATGCGAACGCCTCTAGTTTGTTCTATGTTCGTTCGCGGCGGATGTGCGTGTCAAGCCCTCCCTCAGGTGTCCATCTTCAGGGCGGCGATGAAGGCCTCCTGCGGAATGTCCACCTTGCCGAACTGGCGCATCTTCTTCTTGCCCTCCTTCTGCTTGTCGAGAAGCTTGCGCTTGCGCGAGATGTCGCCGCCGTAGCACTTGGCGGTGACGTCCTTGCGCAGGGCCGAGATGGTCTCGCGGGCGATGACCTTGGCGCCGATGGAGGCCTGGATCGGAATCTTGAACAGATGCTGCGGGATCAGGTCCTTCAGCTTCTCGCACATGGCGCGGCCGCGGCTCTCGGCGCGGTTCTTGTGGACGAGCATGGAGAGAGCGTCGACCGGCTCGCCGTTGACGAGGATCGACATCTTCACGAGGTCGCCCTCGCGGTAGTCGGTGATCTGGTAGTCGAAGGAGGCATAGCCCTTCGAGATCGACTTCAGCCGGTCGTAGAAGTCGAAGACCACCTCGTTGAGCGGCAGGTCGTAGACCAGCATGGCGCGCTTGCCGACATAGGTGAGGTCGATCTGCACGCCGCGGCGGTCCTGGCAGAGCTTCAGCACCGAGCCGAGATAGTCGTCCGGCGTCATGATCTTGGCGCGGATCCACGGCTCGGAGATCATCTCGATCTTCATCGGGTCCGGCATGTCGGCCGGATTGTGCAGTTCGATCACCGAACCGTCGCGCAGCAGGATCTGGTAGACGACGGACGGAGCCGTCGCGATCAGGTCGAGGTTGAACTCGCGCTCCAGCCGCTCCTGGATGATCTCCAGGTGGAGAAGCCCGAGGAAGCCGCAGCGGAAGCCGAAGCCGAGCGCCGCCGAACTCTCCATCTCGAAGGAGAAGCTGGCGTCGTTGAGGCGGAGCCGGCCCATGGCGGCGCGCAGGTCCTCGAAGTCGGCGGCATCCTGCGGAAAGAGGCCGCAGAAGACGACCGGCTGTGCCGGTTTGAAGCCCGGCAGGGCCTGGGCCGTGGGCTTGCGCTCGTCGGTGATGGTGTCGCCGACGCGGGTATCCGCGACCTCCTTGATCGACGCGGTGATGAAGCCGACCTCGCCGGGGCCGAGGTCCGAGACATCCTTCATCTTCGGGGTGAAGACGCCGATCTTGTCGATGTCGTAGACGGCGTCGGTGCCCATCATCTTGATGCGCTGGCCCTTCTTCATCACGCCGTCGATGATGCGGACGAGCACGACGACGCCGAGATAGGGGTCGTACCAGCTGTCGACCAGCATGGCCTTGAGAGGAGCCGTGCGGTCGCCCTTCGGCGGCGGCAGCCGGGTGACGATCGCCTCCAGCACGCCCTCGATGTTGATGCCGGTCTTGGCCGAAACCTCGATCGCGTCGGAGGCATCGAGGCCGATGACGTCCTCGATCTGCTGCTTGACGCGGTCCGGCTCGGCGGCGGGCAGGTCGATCTTGTTGAGGACGGGAACGATCTCGTGGCCGGCATCCAGCGCCTGATAGACGTTGGCCAGGGTCTGGGCCTCCACCCCCTGCGAGGCGTCGACGACGAGGATCGAGCCCTCGCAGGCGGCCAGCGAGCGCGACACCTCATAGGCGAAGTCGACGTGGCCGGGCGTGTCCATCAGGTTGAGGACATAGGTCTTGCCGTCCTTCGCCGGATAGTCGAGGCGCACGGTCTGCGCCTTGATGGTGATGCCGCGTTCCTTCTCGATGTCCATGTTGTCGAGGACCTGTTCGGTCATCTCGCGCGCGGTCAGGCCGCCCGTCACCTGGATGAGGCGGTCGGCGAGCGTCGATTTGCCGTGGTCGATATGGGCCACGATCGAGAAGTTGCGGATGAGGTCGAGCGGCGTGTCGGTCATGGCCCGCACATAGCAGCGAAGCCCGTCCTTTGGAAGGATAGCCGCGCCGCAGCGGCCGCGGCTGATCGACATCAATGCCGGCGAGGGGCTCCCGGGCGATTGAGCATCGTGGTGGGCATGGGCATGCGCCGCCGAACGTGCCCGGAGCCCCCCGATGCAGGACCCCCTTCTCTTCACCCTCGCCGTCATCGCCCTGCTGGCGACGCCGGGCCCGACCAACACGCTGCTCGCGACATCCGGGGCGCTGTCCGGATTCCGCCGCTCGCTACCGCTCATCGGCGCCGAGATCACCGGCTATCTCGGGGCCATCGGCATGCTGCACCTCGTCCTCGGGCAGATCCTCCTCACCACGCCGCTGCTGAACTCCATCCTCAGGCTAGCGGTCGGCGCCTACCTGCTGGTGGCGGCGCTGCGGCTGTGGCAGCGGCGGGACGATCTTGCGGGAGCCGCCGGGACCATCGGCTTCGGCAAGGTCTTCGTGACCACATTGCTCAACCCGAAGGCGGCGGTCTTCGCCTTTGTCGTGCTGCCGCTGTCTCAGCCCGCCCCATGGCTCCATCTTGCCGCCTTCGTCCTGCTCATCGTCGCCGCGGCGAGTGCGTGGATCCTGCTGGGCGCCAGCATTGCCCGCTCCGGTGCAGCCCGCAGGGGCGTCTCGCGCGCCGCGGCGGCCGCTCTCGCCCTGTTCGCGGGACTGATCGCCACCGGCTGACGCACGCTTGCCAAGCGGGGGGCCCGGGTGTGACATAGCGCCTGTTGCGGTGCATAGAGAGGCCCCGATGACCCGCAAGCGCGAAGCCTACCAGTCCGGCCATACGCCGAAGTTCATGGTCGTGATCGACGACACGCCAGAATGCGACCGCGCGATCGTCTTCGCGGCGCGGCGTGCCGCACGGACCGGCCACAGGCTGCAGATGCTGGCAGTGATCGAGCCGAAGATCGGCGACGGACAGGCGCTGTTCGGCGTCGCCGACGTGATGCGCGCCGAGGCCCATGCCGATGCGCACGCGAAGCTCGATTCCGCCGCCGACCGGGCGATGAAGCTCGTCGGGGTCGAGCCGGAACTGGTGGTCAGGGAGGGGACCCTGGCGGAAGCCATCCTCGCCCAGATCGAGGACGACCCGGACGTGTCAATTCTCATCCTCGCCGCCGGCGCCGGCAAGGAGGGGCCCGGCCCGCTGGTCTCGAGCCTCGCCCGTACCGCCGGCTCCTACCCCATTCCCGTGGCGATCGTGCCTGGCCAGCTCTCCGACGAGGAGATCGAGGCGCTGGCCTGACCGGCAGGGTCACCAGGTCAGTTCGGCAATGGCGATGTGATTGTCCGCCGCGGCCCAGGCCCGCACCGCGATCCGTTCCTCGTTGAACAGGCCGACCACGGTCCGCCCCGCCTCAGCGCCCGGCAGGCGCAGGGTCGTCGCGGCGTCGGTCGGCACCCCGCGCGTGACATCGGAGGGCTCCCGGCCGTCCAGCAGCACCACGTCGCGCGGAAGGCCGAGATAGCCGCGCGGCCGCGTCATCTGCACGACGGCGCCCGCGGCGCGGTCGGCCTCCGCCAGCGGCCTCGCCGGCCGCAGGTGCACCACGGCGGAGGAGCGAGGGAACGGCGAGCGATAGATATGGGTGACGGGATGGCCCGGCACCGCCAGGACGAATTCCAGCGTGTCGGCCGGGCCGACGACCACTTCGCCCCAGCGCCCGTCGGCCGCAGTTGCCGCCTTCAGCAGAGCGTCTCCCTGCCGCGCCGCCGTGGCGGGATCCACACGGTAGATTTCCACGGTGGCGCCGGCCAAGGGCCTGTTGCTCGGCACGCCGCCCGGATTTCCGGTGACGAGGCCCGAGAGCCTGACACTGGCCTCCGGGGCGACCGCCAGAGCCGCGGGCTCGCGGCCGGCGATGAAGCGGTACATCTCGCGGAAGGCGCGCGCATGGAAGGCGACCTCGCGATGGTCGAGCTGCCCGAGGGCGATATTGGTCGCGCCGCGCAGTGCGGGACCCTCCGCGGTGATGCCCGTCGCGACGCCCGGCCTGCCGACGAACCGCCCGTCGGGCTGGGCGAACTTGTCGTTGCCGTCGCTCCGCAGTGTGAGGAACGCCGTGTCGGGCACGACATCGCTGTCGCGCCGGTTCAGCATGGTCAGGAAGGGGCCTCGCCCGTTGAACTCGCTGCCGGGGCTGGCCTCCCAGTTGAAGACGCCGCGGTTGGGCGTGCCGCAGAGCACCGCGTGGCTGACGCGGGACGCGCCGCCCGCCTCGACCACGTAGTTGCGCACCGCATTTCCGCCGCGCGAACTGGCGACCAGGGCGATCCGTGGGGCGCCGGTGCGGGCGCAGAGCGCCTCGACCTCGGCCGCAAGCTCGCGCAGCTGGTCGGCGGTGCCCGACCGTCCGGCCATCGGCGCCGCATCGTCGGCCCGGGCGAGAGGATCGGTGAAGTTCAGCGCCTGCAGGCGCTCGCGCGGCCAGTCGTTGGTCTCGAACCGCCACAGCGTGCTCATCCAGAGGGCGGCGTGGTCGCCATTGCCATGGACGAAGAGAACGGGCACCTGCGGGGCCTGCTGGGCCCGCAGCGGCCCGAGGGCGGAAAGACCGAGGGCCGTGCCGGACAGAAGGATGGTGCGACGTGTCAGCATGGAGGTTCTCCCGGCCCCAGCGTCGGCGGCGCGGCCGGGGCCGTCAAGCGCGGCCACAGGCTTTGCGGTTGACGATGGATCGATGCATCGCCACATGATGTCTGGAAGAATTCGATTGAATCATTCCAATACGCCCGGCCTTGAACCGGTGCGCACGGAGACCGCCATGTTCATCCAGACCGAAGCCACTCCCAATCCGGCAACCCTCAAGTTCCTGCCCGGCCGCACTGTTCTGGAGACCGGAACGCTCCACATGCCCAATGTGGACGCGGCAAGGCAGTCGCCGCTGGCCGAGAAGCTCTTCGCCATTGACGGTGTCGCCGGCGTCTTCTTCGGCAACGACTTCATCACCGTGACCAAGGGTGCGGCCGAGTGGCCGCATCTGAAGCCGGCCATCCTCGGCGCCATCATGGAACATTTCATGTCGGGCCAGCCGCTGCTGCGCGCCGACACCTCGCTGGCGCCCGACGGCGACGAGGAATTCTTCGATGCCGCCGATGCCGGCACCGTCGACACCATCAAGGAACTGCTGGAGACGCGTGTGCGTCCGGCGGTGGCCGCCGATGGCGGCGACATCACCTTCCGCGGCTACAAGGACGGCATCGTCTATCTCGCCATGCAGGGCTCCTGCTCGGGCTGCCCCTCGTCCACCGCGACGCTGAAGCACGGCATCCAGAACCTGATGCGCCACTTCCTTCCCGACGTGCGGGAAGTGCAGGCGATCTGACAGGGGGCGGCCCGCCGCCCCTTTCCGGTCCGGCGCGGAAGGTGTAGCACCGGATCATGCTCGTTCTCGCCCTCGATACGGCTCTGGCAGCCTGTTCGGCCGCGGTTCTGGACAGCGCGTCCGGAGCCGTGCTGGCGCTGGCCTGCGAGCCGATGGAGCGCGGCCACGCCGAACGCCTCATTCCCCTCGTCTCGGAAACCTGCGCCGCTGCCGGTATCGCACCGGGCGCCTGCCACCGCTTCGTCGCGACCACCGGACCCGGCAGCTTCACCGGCCTGAGGGTCGCCATCTCGGCGGCCCGTGCGATGGCGCTGGCGACGGGCGGCGATGCCGTCGGCATCTCGACCCTCGCCGCACTGTCGGAGCCCTGGCTCGGCTCAACCGAACCGCTCGCCGTGCTCGCCGCCATCGATGCCCGCCACGGCCACGTCTATGCCTCTCTCACCGCCCATGACCGCAGCGTGATCGCGGCGCCGGCCTATCTCGACGCTGCCGAGGCCGCTCGCCTCGCGTCGGGCCAGCCGGTGGTCCTGGTCGGTCCCGGGGCGAACGCGGTGCTCGCCGCCTGGCCGTCCGGGGCTTCCGCGCCGGTCATCCTCGACGAGCGGCCGTCGCCCGACATCGCCCTGATCGCCCGCCTCGGCGGGGAGGCCGATCCCGCCCTGTTCCCCTGCCGGCCGCTCTACCTCAAGGCGGTTGATGCGAAGCCGCAGGGTTCGCGCGCATGAGTTCCATCTACGATCTCTTCGCCTGGTGGCCGCAGACCAGCGCGCCGGTGGTCGAGCGCGCCGTCCGCGGCGACTGCGACGCCTTCGCGGCCATCCATGCCGCCTCCTTCCACCGAGGATGGGGGGCGGAGGACCTCGCCGCCATGCTCGCCGACCGGGCGATCATCGCCCATGTCGCCCGGCGACGACCGGGCGGAGCGGTGGCCGGCTTCATTCTCAGCCGCGTCGTCGGCGACGAGGCCGAGATCCTGACGGTGGCCGTATCCCCGCGCCTCAGGGGGCGTGGCTTCGGCGCACGACTTCTGTCGGCGCACGTGCCCGACCTCATGCGCGCCGGCGTGCGCAGCCTGTTCCTGGAGGTCGAGGCCGGCAACGAGGCGGCGATCAGGCTCTATGCCCGCCAGGGATTCCAGCCGATCGGCCGGCGCAAGGGCTATTACCGTTCGGCGGCAGGCGCAGCGGACGCGGTGACCATGCGACGCGACCTGCCGGCCATCTGACCGGCCGCGGCACCCGCAACCCGCTGCAATTTTCCTCGCTCCGTTCTCGTTCTGGACTCTTAGACCGCGAGTCACCGCAAGGTTAGATTGGTCGTGATTCGCGCCGAGGCGGCACGGCGCGAACCCGCTTCGGCGGTCTGGATGCCGTATCGCGGACGTAAGGATATCCGATGCCGGGCCTGGACCAGGTCGACGACGCATCCGGACAAGCGAGCGAGCCGGAACCGACCGGCTCCAGGCGGCGCTCCCGGCTCCTTCCGGCTACGACAGCCATGCTGCTGGCGACCACCGTCCTGGCCTCCGCCGAGGAAGGCATGCCCGGCCTCGCCGACGTCCTCGGCACGATCCGTGCCCATGAATGGGCCGCCTTCGGGCTCAATGTCGGCGTCGTCATCTTCGGTGTGATGACCGGCATCGCGCTGCTGCGGACGCGCGCGCGCGCCACCGCCGCCGGCCACCGCGCCCGCCAGGAGATCAACGAACTCCGGCTGGCGCTGGACCGCTGCACCGAGCTTCTCACCCTCGATCCGCACGTCATCGTCGTCTGGGGCGGCGACAGGGACGAGCCCGACATTGCCGGCGACGCCTCGCTGTTCACCGATCTGCCGGCGCCGCGGCGGGTGCTTGCCTTCGGCTCCTGGCTGCCGGCCGACAAGGCGGCCGAACTGGAGCGGGCCGTGGACGGCCTGCGTGCCTCCGGCACGCCCTTCCGGCTCGACCTCGTCAGCCAGGCCGGCCAACCGATCGAGGCCGAGGGCCGGCCCATCGGCGGCCGGGCCGTGCTCCGCCTGCGACTCGTCTCGGGTGTGCGCGAGGAGCTCGTCAAGCTGCGCGCCAGCCATGACGCCCTGGTCAGGGAGACCGAAGCCATCCGGTCCTTCCTCGGCGCGCTGGCGATGCCGGTCTGGCTGCGCGACGCGGAAGGCCGCATCACCTGGGTCAACACGGCCTATGCCGCCGCCACCGACGCCTCCAGCGGACCCCAGGCGGTCGCGGCCGGCGTCGAGCTGCTCGATCCCGCCGACCGCGCCGAGGCGGCGCGCTGCAGGACGACGCGCATGCCCTTCGCCCGCCGCGTGGCTGCGGTGTCGGCCGGCGAACGCCGCGTCTTCGACGTGATCGAGAAGCCCGCCGGCGCCGGAGCCGCCGG
>CAZPMD010000142.1:0-9213 GCA_964587395.1 uncultured Hyphomicrobiales bacterium | reverse complement strand
GGCACCCTCCTCGAGGCGCGGCTGGCGACGCTTCCCCCCGGCGTCCCTCTGCCGCCCGACCTCAAGGCCGCGCTGCAGCGGCTGCAGTCCGCCCTCGCAGGCTGGACCGCAACGCTGCCCCCCGATGTCGAGGTCACGGTCCCGAAGGTGGAAGGGCACGAGCGGCCGCCCCTGCGGGGTTCGCTGCCGCACGGCCAGCCAGCCGCCGCCGCGAGCTTGCCCGCATCCGCCACCTCGGTGGAGGTCGCCCGTGTCCTGACCGAGCGGACCGACGCGGCGCTGGCCCGTATCACGCTGCTGCAGGCCGCCTCCCTCCCCGACGCCCGCGACATGGGACGACCGGACGCCCCCGTGCAGACGACGCTGGAGGTCCCGCTGCGGGTGGGCATGGAGACGGCCATTGTGCAGTTCCAGATCCAGCGCGAGCAGGAACGCGAGGAGCGGCAGGATCGGAAGGCCGGCGGGCGGCCCGGCGGCGACTGGACCATGCGCTTCTCCCTGGAGGCAGAGCCGTTGGGGCCGATCCATGCGGCGGTGCGCTGGCATGATGGGCGCATCGGCATCCAGCTCTGGGCCGAGCGCGACACGGTCGCCGCCGCCCTGGAGGCCCAGCGCGACGGTCTCTCCGAGGCGCTGGAGGCTTCCGCCTTCACCATCGACCGGCTCACCATCGCGGCCGGACGGCCCGCTGAACCCCGCAGCGCTGCCGTGATGCCGTCCCACAGGCTGGACGTGTCGTCATGAGTGAGGAATCCGGAACAGGCCGCCCCGCCGTCGCCGTGGCGCTCGAATACGACATGGCGAAGGATGCCGCCCCGCGCGTCACCGCCTCCGGACGCGGCGTCATCGCCGAGAAGATCATCGCGACCGCGCGCGAGAACGGCGTCGCTGTCGAGGGCAATCCGCTGCTGGCCGAGGCACTCTCCGGCGTGGCGGTGGACGACCATATTCCCGAGGAGCTCTACCGGGCGGTCGCCGAGGTCATCGGCTTCGTGCTGCGGGCGGCCGGCAAGCTCCGCTGACCTCGCTTCGGCCGATGCGGGGAAGGCGAGATCGCCGCACCGACTAGGCGATCAGCAGCCGGCGCGGTATGGATGGACAAAGAGCATGCCAGCAATCTCCGGGAGGATCGCATGACTACCGCCGCCGCCGCGCCCGCCAGGCCCTGGACGAAGTTCTACTCCGTGGGGATGCGGCACACCATCGACGAGGCGCCCTATCCCAACCTCGCGGCGATGGTCCGGTCCGTGGCGCGCACCTATGCCGACAAGCCGGCCTTCTCGCTCTGCCTGCCGAACGGCATGGGCGGCTCGCTGACCTATGCCGAGATCGACCGCTGGTCGGATGCCTTCGCCATCTATCTTCGCGACGTGCTGAAGCTGAAGCCGGGCGCCCGCATCGCCCTTCAGACGCCCAATGCCATGGCCTTCCCGATCGTCGCCTTCGGCGTGTTCAAGGCCGGCTGCGTCCTCATCAACATCAACCCGCTCTACACGGCGGAGGAGATGGGCAAGGTCTTCGCCGACGGCGAGCCCGACCTTCTCGTCATCATCGACATGTTCGCCGACAAGCTGCCCTCGGCCTATGCGATCCACCGCGTGCCGAACGTGGTGGTCTCGTCGATCACCGACTTCATGCCCTGGCTCCAGGGCACGCTCGTCGGCCTGGTGCAGAAGTACAAGGACAAGTCGGTCAAGCCGGTGCCGGTGCCGCACACCACCTTCCGCTCCGCCCTCGCCCAGGGCGAGGCGCGCAAGTCGGGCGCCAACATCGCCGCCTACACCGACAATGTCGGCCTCGATACCCTTGCGGTGCTGCAGTACACGGGCGGGACCACGGGCGTCTCCAAGGGCGCCATGCTCACCCACGGCAACCTCGTGATGAACATGGCCCAGGCGCTTGAGATGGTGGCCCTGGACATGGTCAAGGGCGAGGAGACGATCCTGACGGCGCTGCCGCTCTACCATATCTTCGCCTTCACGGTGAACATGCTGGGCTACTGGGTGCTCGGCGCGCACAACGTCCTCGTCCCCAATCCGCGCCCGCTGACCAACCTGCAGAAGGCCTTCGAGAAGTTCCCGATCTCGACGCTGACGGGCGTCAACACGCTCTTCAACGGCCTGAACAACGAGGCCTGGTTCCGGGACAATCCGCCGAAGTCGCTGAAGAGCGCCTGCGCCGGCGGCATGGCGCTGCAGGACGCCGTCGCCAAGCGATGGAAAGAGGTCACGAAGACGCCCGTGGTCGAGGGCTACGGCCTGACTGAATCCTCGCCCGTCCTCACTTTCAACCCGCTCGACGCGGTGAAGGAGGGCACGATCGGCGTGCCGGTGCCCTCCACCGACATCAAATGCGTCGACGACGCCGGCAACGAGGTCCCCAACGGCCAGCCGGGCGAACTCATCGCCCGCGGACCGCAGATCATGGCCGGCTACTGGAGGAAGCCCGACGAGACCGCCAAGACCATCCGCGACGGCTGGCTCTACACCGGCGACATCGCCACTCAGGACGACGACGGCTATTTCCGTATCGTCGACCGCAAGAAGGACATGGTGCTGGTCTCCGGCTTCAACGTCTTCCCCAACGAGGTCGAGGACACGCTGGCCAAGCACCCGGCGGTGCTCGAGGTAGCTGTGGTCGGAGTTCCCGACGGGGCGGCCGGCGAAGCGGTCAAGGCCTTCATCGTCAAGCGGCCGGAGATGGACGTCGACGCCGAGCAGGTGCGCGCCTTCTGCAAGGAGCACCTGACCGGCTACAAGGTGCCGAAATTCGTCGAGTTCCGCAGCGAGCTGCCGAAATCCAACGTCGGCAAGATCCTGCGCAAGGATCTCAGGGCCGAGGACATGGCCAAGGCCGCGAAGGGCTGACCGCCCACCGGACTGCATGGCGGCTGCGCCCGGCCGCCGCCTTCCCCTGACGACTGTCGTCGCGCTAGCCTTCGGCCCAGCGCAGAGGTGAGCCATGGCTGATCACGATCACCACCACGAACACCATCACCATGATCACGACCACGATCATGACCACAGCGAACTGTCGCCGATGGATGCCCGGGTTCGGGCGCTCGAGACGATCCTCACCGAGAAGGGCTATGTCGACCCGGCCGCCCTCGACCTGTTGATCGAGACCTACGAGACCAAGGTCGGGCCCCATAACGGCGCCCGGGTGGTGGCGAAAAGCTGGGCGGATCCGGCCTATCGCCAGCGCCTGCTCGCCGATGCGACCAGGGCCGTGGCAGAGCTCGGCTATGCCGGACGGCAGGGCGAGCATCTCGTCGCCATCGAGAACACGCCCGACACCCATAACATGGTCGTCTGCACGCTCTGCTCCTGCTACCCGTGGCCGGTGCTGGGCCTCCCGCCGGTCTGGTACAAGTCGGCGCCCTACCGGGCCAAGGCGGTGCGCGACCCGCGCGGCGTGCTCGCCGACTTCGGCGTCACCCTGCCCGCCGACAAATCGATCAGGGTCTGGGATTCGACCGCCGAGGTCCGCTACCTCGTCATCCCCGAGCGCCCGCCGGGCACCCAGGGCTGGGACGAGAAGAGCCTCGCCGACCTCGTCACCCGCGACTCGATGATCGGCACCGGCCTCGCCCGGCAGCCCGGCGAGGTGCAGGCATGACCTACGCCACCTACGCCGACCTCGGCGGCCGCAAGGGTCTCGGCCCCGTGGCCCCGGAAAAGGACGAGCCCTGGTTCCATGCGGAGTGGGAGAAGCGGGCGCTGGCCCTGACCCTGGCCATGGGCGCCACCGGCTCGTGGACCATCGACCAGTCTCGCGCCGCCCGCGAGCAGCAGCCCGACTATCTCTCCATGAGCTATTACGAGATTTGGACGGGCGCGATGGAGCGCCTGCTCGCCGAGCGGGGCCTCGTCACGGAGGCCGACTTCGCCGCCGGCCATGCCGTCGATCCGCCGAAGCCGCTGGCACGCGTCCTCACCGCCGACAAGGTTCCCGCCACCCTCGCCCGCGGCGGGCCGACCGACCGCGCGGCGGCGACACCGGCCCGCTTCGCCGTGGGCGACCGGGTGCGCACCAATACGGTTCCGGTGCCGGCCGGCCACACGCGCCTGCCGCGATACGTCCAGGGCAAGGTCGGCACCGTGACCCATCTGCACGGCGTCCACGTCTTTGCCGACACCAACGCGACCCCTGTCGGTGAGGCGCCCCAGTGGCTCTACACCGTCCGCTTCGACGGCTCCGACCTGTTCGGGTCCGAGGGCGATCCCACCTCCAGCGTCTCCGTCGACGCCTGGGACAGCTATCTGAGCCCGGCATGACCCAACCCGCCGCCATCCCCGACCTGACCGCCCTGCCCCATATCCCCTGCGATGCCGAGGGGCCGGTCTTCCGCGAGCCCTGGGAGGCGCATGCCTTCGCGCTCGCCGTCACCCTGCACCAGAAGGGCGTCTTCACCTGGCCGGAATGGGCCGAGACGCTGTCGGCAGAGATCCGCGCCGCACAGGCCGCGGGCGACCCCGACACCGGCGAGACCTACTACACCCACTGGCTGAAGGCACTGGAGCGGCTGATGATCGCCAAGGGTGTGACCACCGCACCGGCGATCGATGCCACGACGGAGGCCTGGCATGCCGCCGCCGAGGCGACACCGCACGGGCAGCCGATCGTGCTGACGGCGGGCCGCTGAGCCGCCATTGGAGCTGTCCGTTCGCGGATGCGATGGCCTAGGCCATCGGCAGCGCTTCCGGACCAATTGACGCGGCGTCAAAAGCGGGTTCAGGGTTCGTCCGGGCGGCTGTCAGACCCAATTCCGGCCAGCGAGCCGCCCCGCCCCGGACAAATTCCCGAGATCCCCATGCGAGCCTTCCTGCTTGCGGCCTTCGCCGCCCTTTCTCTCGTGACCGCAGGCGACGCGCGCGCCCAGGCCCAACAGGACTTCGCCCTGGTCAACCGCACCGGCTATACGATCGACGAGGTCTATGTCAGCCCGTCAAGCGTCACCAACTGGGGCAACGACCTCATGGGCGAGGACAGCCTCGAGGACGGCCAGCAGCTCAACGTCCGCTTCAATCGCACCACCACGGAATGCAGCTTCGACATCAAGGTCGTCTATGACGACGAGGAGACCGCCGAGTTCCGCGGCGTGAACCTCTGCCAGGTGAGCCGCGTCACCCTCTTCTACAACCGCGCCGCCGGGACCACCCGCTTCACGGTCGAATGAGCATGGCGTCGGGGCGGACCGACCGTCCGCCCCGGCCGCCTATCACTTCACCGAGGAGAAGGCCGTCGGCGTCAGGAACGAGCTCGCCACGTTGGCGATGATCGGGCCGTCCTTCTCGCTGTCGTTGCGTGCGGCGATCCAGTCCGGATCCTGCTGGAAGGCACCCCACTTCTGCTCGCGCTCGGCCATCGAATCCCACGCGACCAGATAGGTCAGGTCGTTGTTCGACGGGCCGATCGTCGTGGTGAAGAATCCGGCCTGACGGATGCCATGCTTCTCCCAGAGCTTCAGCGTGTGGTTCTGGAAGCGGGCCAGCAGCTTCGGCAGGCGGCCCGGCAGGCAATTATAGATGCGCAGTTCGTAAATCATGGACGATCCTTCCCTGAGGGGACGGACAGCATGCCCCGACAGCAGCCGGATTGCCATGCGCGGCGCGCAGGCTAGTCCTTGCCCACCGTCAGGGTGCGGATGAGCGGCACGAGTTCCGCATCGTCGGCGAGGGAAGCCGCCTCCTCGATGCCCATCCAGCGCCGCTCGCGCCGCTTCTTCTCCGGCCAGGAGGCCTTCTCCTTGCGAACGTCCAGCGGATAGACGTCAACGCGGCAGCGGACACGCGAGCCGTCCGACATGAGCTTGTCGTAACCGTAGGAGCCCAGCGGCTGCTTGCGGATCCGGCCGGACACGCCGGCCTCCTCCATCGCCTCGAGTTCGGCGACCTTGTGCGGCGCCCGCTGACCCATCGGCCAGCCCTTCGGAATGATCCAGCGGCGGGTGCTGCGGGAGGTGATCAGCAGCACCTGCAAGCTGCTGTCCTGCGCCCGCCGAAAAGGCAGGGCGGCATATTGGCGACGCGGCTCATGCGCTTCCACGGCATCTCCGGCGGGGTGATCGGCACCTTCGACCGCCAGGTCGTCGCTACCGGATGTCAGTTCACCGCGGTCCATGCTAGCGCCCCGTCAGGAAGAGGGAGGAGGCGAAATAGGCCGCGGAGGATATGAGGCCCGCCATCGGCATGGTGACGATCCAGGCGAAGACGATACCGCGCGCGACACCCCAGCGCACGGCCGAAACACGCCGGGCTGCCCCGACTCCGATGATCGCGCCGGTAATCGTATGTGTCGTCGACACCGGGACACCGAGCCCCGTCGCCATGAACAGCGTGATGGCGCCGCCGGTCTCGGCGCAGAATCCCTGCTGGGGCGAGAGACGGGTGATCTTCGACCCCATGGTGTGGACGATCCTCCAGCCGCCGAACAGGGTGCCGAGCCCCATGGCCGCCTGGCAGGTGATGACCACCCAGAAGGGGACCTCGAACTTGTCGCCCATCATGCCGTGGGAAAACAGCAGCACGGCGATGATGCCCATGGTCTTTTGCGCATCGTTGGCGCCGTGACCGAGCGAATAGAGCGAGGCTGAAACAAATTGCAGCAGGCGGAAGGTGGAATCGACCTTGATCGGCGCCACGCGGACGAACAGCCAGGAGACGAAGAGGACCAGGGCGAGGGCGAGGGCGAAGCCGACGGCCGGGGACATGAAGATGGCGACGAAGGTCTTGCCGAGGCCCCACCACACGATCGAGGAGAGGCCGACCTTCGACAGGCCCGCGCCCACCAGGCCGCCGATCAGCGCATGCGACGAGCTGGACGGAATGCCGGCGATCCACGTGATGACGTTCCAGGTGATCGCGCCCGTGAGGGCACCGAAGATGACGCGGTCGTCGACGATGGAGGCCTGAATGATGCCCGAGCCGACCGTTTGCGCCACATGCAGGCCGAAGAAGAGGAAGGCGATGAAATTGAAGAAGGCGGCCCAGAACACTGCCCAGCGCGGCGCCAGGACGCGCGTAGAGACGATGGTGGCGATCGAGTTCGCCGCATCGTGCAGGCCGTTCAGGAAATCGAAGAGCAGGGCCACCCCGATGAGGAAGATCAGCGCGAAGGCGACGGTGGAGAGGTCCAAGGCGTGCCCCTCGCCTCAGAGATGCTCGAGGACGATGCGGCTGACCCGCTTGGCGACGTCCTCGAAACGGTCCACCACCTTCTCCAGATGGTCATAGATGTCGGCGCCGACGACATAGGCCATGGCGTCCGAGCCGCGATGGGCCTTGAAGAGTTCCTTCACGCCCTGGTCGTGCAACTCGTCGGACTTCTCCTCGATCCGTCCGATCTCCTTGGCGAGGAGGCCGATCGCGTCCGAATGCTTCTTGATGTTGCGCAGCATGGGGAGGAGATCCACCAGCCGCTCGGCCGCCTCGACGATAACGAAGCCGAGTTCCTTCATGGCCGCAGGGAAGGTGTCGACCTCGAACAGGACGATAGCCTTGACCGTCTTCTGCATCTGGTCGATCGCATCGTCCATCGACCCGATCAGTTCCTCGATGTCACCGCGATCGAAAGGCGTGATGAAGGTGCGTCCGACGGCGACCATGACCTGAGCAGCGATCTCGTCGGCGCGCTGCTCCTGGGCGAGGACCTCGTTGCTGCCGGCCTGGACGTCCAGTTCGCCGTTGAGCAGACCCTTCAGCGCCTCGGCGCCGGCGACCAGGGTCTTGGCGTGCAGCTCGAAGAGATCGAAGAACTTCTCCTCCTTGGGAAGGAGCTTCTGAAACCAGCCCAGCATTCCCGCCTCTCGAATCGTGTCATCGAACCGTCACAAATGGCGATAGGCCTGCGTACAGGGCCTGTAAAGCGACTGGCGCGTGGGCTTGATGTACGTCAGGCGGCCGGCGCCGCCGCCTCCCCTCCTCAAGGGGAGGATGAGGCAGTGGCGACGGTCGCCTCTCGGCCATCGACAGGCCCCTCGAAGGGACGGTTTGACAAGCCCAGGCCTTGCCTCGATCCTCTCGTCGCGAAACAGGAAGTGCCTGACCTTGCTCCGATTTTTCTTCGTTCACGGATACCGTAGCCCATGCTGGCACCGAGGGCGGCCGACCGCTCCGCCATGGCGGCGCGCTCAAGCATGGCCGGTGCGATCAGGGGCACATGGGAGGCGTGACGGACGATGAGCACGGCAGGACGCAGGTTCGACTATGTGGTGGTCGGCGGTGGCACGGCCGGCTGCATCCTTGCCGCAAGGCTCAGCGAGGACCCGCGGAGGCGCGTCCTGCTCCTCGAGGCCGGCGGCGAGGGCAAGGGCTTCTGGGTGTCGGTGCCGGCCGGCTTCGCCAAGCTCCTCGCCGGAGCCGACTTCAACTGGCGCTTCGAGACCGAACCCGAGGCCACCACCGGCAACCGGCGCATCGTCGTGCCGCGCGGCAGGGGCCTCGGCGGCTCGACCCTCATCAACGGCATGATCTTCGTCCGCGGCCAGGCCGAGGACTTCGACGGCTGGAGCCAGCGCGGCGCCACCGGCTGGTCCTTCGCCGACGTGCTGCCCTACTTCCGGAAGATCGAGTCCTTCGACGGCGGCGATCCGGAGCTGCGCGGCCGTGACGGCCCGATGTCCGTCGTCACCGTCTCCGAGCAGCCCGAGCTCGCCAACGCCTTCATCGCGGCGGGCGCCGCCGCAGGCTGTCCGACGCCCGACGACTACAACGGCATGTCGCAGGAAGGGTTCGGCTACTATCAGGCGAACCAGAAGAACGGCCGGCGGTGGAGCGTCAGGGAGGGCTATCTCGAGCCGGCCCGCCGCCGCCCCAACCTGACCGTCGAGACGGATGCCCATGCCACCGGCCTGATCCTCGACGGCCGCCGCGTCACCGGCGTGCGCTACCGCGTCCGCGGCGACGAGCGCGAGGCGCTGGCTGACGGCGAGGTGATCCTCGCGGCCGGCGCTGTCCAGTCGCCGCAGTTGCTCGAGCTCTCCGGCATCGGGCGGCCGGATGTGCTGGCGTCCATCGGCGTGCCCGTGCGCCATGCTCTTGCCGGCGTCGGCGAGAACTACATCGACCACTACTGCACGCGCATGAACTGGCGGGTGAAGCAGCCGATCACCCTCAACGAGCAGACGCGCGGCCTGTCGCTCGCCAAGGCCGTGGCGCGCTACTTCGCCACCGGCAAGGGCTTCCTCACCCTCGGCACGGGCCTCGCCTATGG
>CAZPMD010000141.1:5541-9356 GCA_964587395.1 uncultured Hyphomicrobiales bacterium | reverse complement strand
CGCCCGCCCGCGGCGCGTATCGGTCGCGGCCTCGCGCCTGCGCGGGCCTGGCGAGGGGTCTTCAGCGCCCCGCCTGCGGCCGGAACAGCCGGCCCTTCTCGGCGATCAGCACCATGGCGAGCGCCGCGACCCCGCAGCCGGCGAAGCCCAGCACCACCGGCACGGCGGTGCCGTCGAACTGCTGGCCGATGGCGAAGCCGATCAGCGCCCCGCCCACCGTCGAGACGAAGCCCTGCACCGAGGAGGCCGTGCCGGCGACATGGCCGAGCGGGTCCATGGCCATGGCGCCGAAGTTCGAGGCCATCAGGCCGAAGCCGAACATGGCGGCGCACTGGAACAGGGCGAAGACGATCATGGTCTCATACCCCGCAAGCGCCACGGCGCCATGGGCGAGTGTCACCGCGAGATAGAAGAGCAGGGCCGTGTGGGAGACGCGGCGCATGCCGTAGCGCTCGACGATGCGGGAGTTGAGAAATGAGGCCGCCGCCATGAAGCCGGCGATCACCGCGAAGATGACGGTGAAGAGTTCGCTCGCCCGGAACACGTCCTGGAACAGTTGCTGCGCGGCATTGATGAAGCCGAACAGGCTGCCGACGACGAAGGTCATGGCCAGCATGTAGCCGACCGACTGGCGCGTCGTCAGGCAGATGCGGAACGCCGCGAGGATCGGGCCGACCTCGATCGGTGTGCGGTCCTCCGGATGCAGCGTCTCCGGCAGCTTGCGCGCCACCCACAGCGCCACGGCCACGCCGAACAGTCCGAGCAGGGCGAAGATCCAGCGCCAGGGCGCAAAGAGGATGATCACCTGGCCGATGGAGGGGGCGAGGATCGGCACGGCAAGGAAGACGATGAAGGCGAGCGACATGACGCGCGCCATCTGCCGGCCGGCGAAGGTGTCGCGCGCGATGGAGACGGCCAGCACGCGCGAGCCCGCGGCGCCGATGCCCTGCACGACGCGCGCGACCATCATCGTCTCGAAGCTGGTGGCGAATGTGGCGGCGAGGCTGGCGAGACCATAGATGGCGAGACCGGTCAGCAGCACGGGGCGCCGGCCGAAGCGGTCTGCCAGCGTGCCGTAGACGATCTGCGCCGCACCGAAACCGAGCAGGTAGGAGGTCACGACCCACTGCCGGTCGTTGGCCGAGACGATGCCCAGCGCCTCGCCGATCTCGGGAAGGGCCGGCAGCATGGAATCGATCGCGAGCGCATTGGTCGCCATCAGGGCGGCGATCATGGCGACGAACTGTCGGAAGCCCAGCCCCGGATAGGGTCCGGCGGCCGGTGGAGCGGTGGCGTTCATGGCACGGCAACGATCGGGACGGACGGCGGCGCCACGGCCCGCGCGGCGGACCTGACCCCCGTCGGGATGCGCCTGACATAAAACCTGTCCGCAGTCCGCGCCAGCCATTTTGCCGTGATGCAGCATCCCGCACGGCGGCCAGCTTGTCGCCAGCCGGTGTCATTGGCTAGGCTCGCCGCGACGACATGGAGGCTCTGTGCCGCATGGCCTTTCCGGAAAGGCCCGGCGCGCCAGATATCGTCCCGGCCGACCAGAGCGAATCTGTCCAACACTTGCGAGGAATGCCCATGATGATCGACCGCCGCACCGCTCTTGCCGGCCTCGCCGGTACGCTCGCGATGCCCGCCCTTCGACCCGCATCCGCCCAGGCCGCCTGGCCGATGCGCCCGGTGCGCATGATCGTGCCCTTCCCGCCCGGTGGCTCGACCGACGTGCTTGCCCGCGTCATCGCCGAGTACCTGTCGAAGGAGATCGGCCAGACGGTGGTGATCGAGAATCGTCCGGGGTCCGCCGGCAATGTCGGCGTCAACGCCGTCGCCAAGGCCGAGCCGGATGGCTACACGATCGGCGTCTCCACCATCGGTCCGCTGTCGGCCCACATCGAGCTCTACCGCACGCTGCCCTTCAACCCGCTGACCGACTTCACCTACATCGCCGACATCTACGAGATCCCGAACATCCTCGTGGTCAATCCGCAGACGCCGGTGTCGACGGTCCAGGAGTTCATCGCCTGGGTGAAGGCGAAGGGCGAGGGCAAGGCCTCCTACGGCACCCCGGGCCTCGGCACGACCGCCCACCTGTCCACCGAGTTCCTGTCGCGCAAGGTCGGCATGCAGCCGCTCCACGTGCCCTACCGCACCGGCGCGGTCGCCGTTCAGGACCTTATCGCCGGCCGTATCGACTTCATGTTCGACAACCTGCCGACCATCATCGGCCAGATCCAGGGCAAGACCATCAAGCCGATCGCCGTCTCGACGGCCAAGCGCTGGCCGGGCCTGCCGGACCTGCCGACGATGATCGAGGGCGGCGTGCCGGATTTCGACGTCACCTCCTGGTCCGGCATGATCGCGCCGAAGGGCCTGCCCGCCGACGTCACCAAGAAGCTGGTCGACGCTCACATCAAGATCGGCCAGGACCCGGCGTTCATCAAGCGCTTCCAGGAGCTCGGCGCCCTCGCCACCATGAAGGGCCCGGAAGTCCTCCAGGCCCGCATGGCGGTCGAGATCCCGCGCTGGGCCGAGGTCGTCCGCGCCGCCGGCGCCAAGGTCGAGTAAGTCCCCGATCATCGATCGCGGGCGGCCTGTCCGCCCGTGGAGGATCTCTTGCATCATGGCCGGGTTCGTCCCGGCCATGATTGTTTCAGGGCCCTCCCAACCGGCCAAGTTGCGTCATTCCGTGAAATGCCATTTCATGCAGGAAAATGACTTCCGGAGGAATCGACCCATGACGACCGCCAGCCGCCGCACCGTTCTCGCGACCCTCGGGGGTGTCGCGGCAGCCTCGATCCTGCCGGCTCGCGCCCAGTCCTTCCCGTCCAAGCGGGTGACGCTGGTGGTGCCCTTCCCCCCCGGCGGGCCGGTGGACCTCACTGCCCGCCAGATCGGCCAGAAGATCTCGGAGTACTGGGGGCAGACGGTCATCGTCGAAAACCGCCCCGGTGCGGACGCTGTCATCGGCGCGCAGGCCGTGCAGCGTTCCGATCCCGACGGGCATACGCTTCTCGTCTGCGCCATTCACCATTCGGTGCATCCGAGCCTCAAGGCGAGCCTGCCCTACAAGTTCCTCGAGGACTTCGTTCCCGTCAGTGGCGCGGGCATCTTCCCGATCATCGTCTGCGCCCATCCATCGCTGCCCTTCGACGATATCAAGGGGCTGATCGACCATGCCAAGGCCAATCCCGGCAAGCTCTCCTACGGCTCCGCGGGCGTCGGCGGCGGCACGCATCTGGCGGGCGAACTCTTCAAGAGCATGACCGGCACCGACATGCTGCACGTCGCCCATCGCGGCAGCGCGCCGGCGATGAGCAGCCTCCTCGGCAACCATGTGCAACTGATGTTCTCGGACGGGCCGACGGCCGTGCCGCAGGTTCAGGCGAAGACGGTCAAGGCGCTCGGCATCAGCCCGGCGCGCCTGTCGCTGCTCCCCACCATCCCGACCATGCCCGAGGCCGGGCTGCCCGGCTACGAGGCCTATTCCTGGTCCGGCGTGGTGGCGCCCAAGGGCACGCCGCCCGACGTGGTCGCGAAGCTCAACGAGGCCATGACGCGGGCGCTGAAGGAGCCCGAGACGGTGGAGAAGTTCGAGCGCTTCGGTGCCCAGCCGGCGCCGCAGACGGCGGACCAGTTCGGCGCCTTCCTCAAGAACGAGACGGAGAAATGGGCAAAGGTCGTCGCAGCCGCTAACATTCCACGTCAGCAGTGAGGTCCGGGGCCCGGCTCCGGACGAGGAGCCGGCCATGACCCAGCCCATCCCTACCATCGGCCTGCCGACGGGTGAGACCATCCCCGTCCTCGGG
>CAZPMD010000141.1:446-5531 GCA_964587395.1 uncultured Hyphomicrobiales bacterium | reverse complement strand
ACCATCGCCGACCGGCCCGGCCGGCGCGCGGACGCCATCACCGCCCTGAGGGCCGGCATCGACGCCGGCATGACGCTCGTCGACACCGCCGAGATGTATGGCGACGGCGCCTCGGAGGAACTGGTCGGCGACGCTATTGCCGGCCGCCGCGACGCGGCCTTTCTCGTCAGCAAGGTCTATCCGCACAATGCCGGCCGCCTGAGCGCCATCGAGGCCTGCGAGCGTTCGCTCCGGCGCCTGAAGGTCGATCGCCTCGACCTCTACCTGCTGCACTGGCGCGGCAGCATTCCCCTCGCCGAGACGGTAGGGGCCTTCGAGCGGCTGAAGGCCGACGGCAAGATTCGCCACTGGGGCGTCTCCAATTTCGACCGCGATGACATGGAGGAACTGCTGGCGGAGGGCGGGAGCGCCGTCGCCGTCAACCAGGTCCTCTACAATTGCGGCCGCCGCGGCATCGAGTTCGACCTGATGCCCTGGCAGGCTGCCCGCGGCATCCCGGTCATGGCCTATTCGCCGATCGAGCAGGGCAGGCTGCCACGCCATCCGGCGCTGGCGGCCATCGCGGCCCGCCATCCCGGCGCGACGCCTGCCCAGGTGGCGCTCGCCTTCACGCTCCGCCGGGGAGGGGTCGTTGCCATTCCGCAGATGGCGACGCCCTCCCACGTAGTCGAAAACCGGCCTGCGGCTGACCTGCAACTGTCGGCGGAGGACCTCGCCGAGATCGACCGCGCCTTCCCGCCACCGACGCGTCGGAGATCGCTCGAGATGCTGTGAGCCGCCGTCGGACCTAGTCCCGCGGCGGCTCCGAGCCGTCCTCGTCAGGGTCTTCCACCGCGGGAATCGCATAGGCGCCCTTCAGCCAGCGATTCAGGTCGACGTCGGCACAGCGCTTCGAGCAGAACGGCTTGAAGCGCACCAGGGCCGGCTTGCCGCAGATCGGGCAGGCCTTCGGCGGGTCGACCAGCTTGTCGTTGTCGTTCACGGCGTTCATCGGGCGGGACATGACTCGGACAGGGACTTGGGACGGGCGGATCGGGGCGGCAAGGCTCTCACCGGGGGTATCAGCCCCGCGCGACCCAGCCGGGCGTGACGGGATAGCCGGTGGCGCCGATCAGGCCGACGGCCTCCGCCAGCGGCAATCCGACGACATTCGTGTAGGACCCGACCAGCGAGATGGCGAAGGCGCCAGCGATACCCTGGATGGCATAGCCACCGGCCTTGCCGCGCCATTCACCGGAGGCGAGATAGGCCTCGATCTCCTCCTTCGACAGCCGCTTGAACCGGACCCGCGTCTCGACCAGCTTGGTCGTCACGCGCCCGGCTTGGTCGACGCGGCAGAGGCCGGTGTAGACGCGATGCGCGCGGCCCGAGAGCAGGCGGATGCAGGCATCGGCCTCCTCGACGGTCTCGGCCTTCGGCAGGATACGGCGGCCGACGCAGACGACGGTGTCGGCGGCGAGGATCACCGATCCCTGCCATTGCTCGTCGTCGCGGATGCGACGTGCAGCCTCGGAGGCCTTGCCGCGTGCCAGCCTGAGCGCCAGCTTGCGCGGGCTCTCGCGCGGCAGCGGCGTCTCGTCGATCTCGGCGGGGACCAGGGTGTCCGGCTCGATGCCCGCCTGCTGCAGCAGCGCGAGGCGGCGCGGCGATGCCGATGCGAGGATCAGCTTCGGTCGGCCGGTTGCGGGAGTGGAGGCCATGGCGCCTGCGTGCATCGCGAGGAGGGGAGCCGGTTCGATAGCCGATGGCGCGGGGAATGTGAACCGCCGGGTGTCGGGCGGCCGGCCTTGCCCCGAGACATCCGGCGCGCCTGGGCCATGCTGGATCGACCACCCTTCCTTCGTCCTGTTGGATTTCGCATCGCAGCGCGGCATAGATGGTGGCAGAGGGAGCCACGCCATGCCGAAGACCAGTCCGGGCCGCTATTTCGAGGACTTCCGCCTGGGTGACAGGCTCGTCCACGCGACGCCACGCACGGTGAGCACGGGCGACGCCGCCCTCTACACCGCTCTCTACGGGACCCGCTTCGCGGTCCAGTCGTCGGATGCCTTCGCCAGGGCCATCGGTTATCCGAAGAGCCCGATCGACGACCTTCTCGTCTTCCATGTCGTCTTCGGCAAGACCGTGCCGGACGTCTCGCTGAACGCTGTTGCCAATCTCGGCTATGCCGGCTGCCGCTTCCTCGCGCCGGTCTATCCGGGCGACACCCTTTCCACCGTCTCCGAGGTCATCGGCCTGAAGGAGAATTCCAACGGCAAGACCGGCGTGGTCTATGTCCGCTCGGTCGGAACGAACCAGCATGGCGACGACGTGCTCGACTACGTCCGCTGGGTCATGGTGAGGAAGCGCGACGAGGCCGCGCCCGCCCCGCCCGAGCATGTGCCGGCCCTGCCGAAGGCGCTGGAGGCCGACCAGCTGGGCGATGCCTGCCCGCTCATCGACCCGCAGGCCTGGGATACTGCCCTGTCCGGCCAGCGCCACCGCCTGTCCGACTACGTCGTCGGCGAGTGTATCGACCATGTCGACGGCATGACGGTGGAGGAGGCCGAGCACATGCTGGCGACGCGCCTCTACCAGAACACGGCCAAGGTCCACTTCAACCAGTTCACCGAAGGGCAGGGCCGCTTCGGCCGTCGCCTCATCTATGGCGGCCACGTCATCTCGCTGGCGCGGTCCCTGTCGTTCAACGGCCTCGCCAACGCCTTCCAGGTGGCCGCCATCAACGGCGGCCGCCATGTCGCGCCGTTGTTCGCCGGCAATACCGTCTTCGCCTGGTCGCAGATCCTCGCCGTCGAGGAACTGCCCGGGCGCGACGATGTCGGCGCCCTGCGCATCCGCACCATCGCCACCAAGGACCGGCCCTGCGCGGACTATCCGCTGAAGTCCGGCGACGACTACGATCCCGCGGTCATCCTCGACCTCGACTACTGGGCGCTCATCCCGCGGTGAGGTGTCCCTTCTCGCGACACCGTGGTCCGCGTGGCGTCGCTGCCCTAGAATTGGACCGATGGAGTAGGGCGAGGATAGCGCGATGGACATTTTCGACAGGCTGAAGGCGGCCGCTGCCGACGACTGGCGGTCCTATGTCGACCATGACTTCGTCCGCCGGCTCGGCGCCGGGACGCTGCCGGAGGCGTCCTTCCGCACCTATCTCGTGCAGGACTATCTCTTCCTCATCCAGTTCGCCCGGGCCTATGCGCTGGCGAGCTACAAGAGCCGCCGGCTCGAGGACATCCGCTCCGCCCAGGCGGGTCTTGCCTCGGTCCTCGAGGAGACCGAATTGCACGTGCGCCTCTGCGCCCGCTGGGGCCTCTCGCCGGAGGACATCGAGACGGCGCCCGAGCATCAGGCAACCGTCGCCTACACCCGCTTCGTGCTCGACTGCGGCGCTGCCGGCGACCTCCTCGACCTCCATGTCGCGCTCGCCCCCTGCGTCATCGGCTATGCCGAGATCGGACGGGCGCTGGCCGAGGCCCATGGCGGTTCGCTGGACGCTCATCCCTACCGCGAATGGATCGGCGAATATGCCGGCGAGGGCTACCAGGGGGTCGCGGTTGCCGCCCGCCGGCGTCTCGACGACCTCGCGAGGCGCTCGATGACCGAGGGGCGCTTCACCGAGCTCGCCGCAATCTTCGCCAAGGCCTCGCGCCTGGAAGCCGACTTCTGGCAGATGGGCCTTGATGCCGGCGGGTCGTGATGAGCCTCCCGGCTGTTGACCTCGCCTCCCGTTTCGTCATGTTACGCGGGGCGCCGATCCTGCCGCCCCGACAGATTCTTTCATGGTCCTTGAACCTTTTCGCCGGCTGCCGCGACTGATGCTGCGAGCCCACCGGCTCGGGAGTGACGATGCAGTCTGACAGCGACCAGGACCTTATCCTCCGGGTTGCCAAGGGCGATCGTCTCGCCTTCAGGACCCTCTACGCCCGCCACAATGTCCGCGTGTTCCGGTTCATCCTCCGGTTCATCAAGGACGAGGGGCAGGCCGAAGACCTGATCGGCGAAGTCTTCCTGGACGTGTGGCGGCAGGCCGACAGGTTCGAGGGGCGATCAAGCGTCTCGACCTGGATCCTCGGAATGGCCCGGTTCAAGGCGTTGTCCTCGCTGAGGAAGACGACCGAAGCGGAACTCGACGAGGAACAGGCCGCCGCCATCGCGGACGAGGCGGATACGCCCGAGACGGTGTCTCAGAAACTGGACAAGGCAAAGGCCATCCGCCGCTGCATTGACCAGCTTTCACCCGAGCACCGGGAAATCGTCGATCTGGTCTACTATCAGGAGAAATCGATCTCCGAAGTGGCCGAGATCGTCGGAATACCGGAGAACACCGTCAAAACGCGCATGTTCTATGCGCGCAAGAGGCTCCAGGAGCTCATGCAGAGCGCCGGAGTCGACCGAGGTTGGCCATGACCACGCGCAGCCCCATCGACAATGCCGAGCGCCGGGCGGTTTCCGAACTGCTTCCCTGGTACGCTGCCGGTACGCTGTCCGCAGCCGATACGGCCCGGGTCGAGGCCGCGATGGCCGCCGACGAGACCCTGCGGGACGAGCTGGAGATTGTCCGCGAGGATCAGGACGCGAGCTTTGCGCTCGCCGAGGCCTCGCCCCGGCCTTCCGCCCGCGTTCTCGACGACCTGATGAAGCGCGTCGAGGCCGAGCCGGCGAAATTCTCCCATGTCGCCGCCCGGGCCCGTGCCGGTTTTGCCGACTGGTTCGGCGAGAAGCTCTCCATGCTGTCGCCGCGCACCCTGGCCTATGCCGCCGGCACAGCGGCTCTGGCCCTGGTCATCCAGGCCGGTGTCATCGGCTCGTCCTTCATGTCCGGCCCGGCGCAGTTCCAGACCGCCTCCCACAGCCCGGCGGCCGGCGCCGCTCGCGGCGAGGGCACTTTCCTGCTGGTCGGTTTCAATGCCGCGGCCACCGCCGGCGACATGACCCGGCTGCTGGAGCAGGTGAAGGGCACGATCGTCGAGGGCCCGCGCCCCGGCGGCTTCTACCGCATTCGCATCGGCAACGCCGACATGAGCCAGGCCGAGATCGACCGCGTCATCACCACAGTTCGCGGCCAGTCGGGTCTCGTCCGCTTCG
>CAZPMD010000141.1:0-436 GCA_964587395.1 uncultured Hyphomicrobiales bacterium | reverse complement strand
CCTGCCCGGCGGATCGCGACGCGACGGGCCTCGCCCTGTGCCGCCAAACAGAAACATGGCGGGACTAGTCTGAGCATTCAGGTCCCGCAATTCGTTCGACGAGGTGCAGCCATGTCCGATCCGCTCGACACGCATCCTGCTCCGTCGCGATCCAGGGCTGGCGTCGTCGCCGGCCTGCTGGCGCTCCTTGCGGGATCGACCTTCCTTGTGGCGGCAGACACCCGTCCCGCCCAGGCGCAATTCGGCATTTCGATTGGCGGCATCGGCATCGGCGGCGGCGGGTTCCGCGGCCGGGGCCCGCGCATGGGCGCGCCCGGCAGGGTCCCGGGCCTGCAGCGCATGCCGTCGGGGCGCGGCATCGGCGGCATGGGCATGCCGCGTGGCGGCCGGATGGACGGCATGATCTCGCAGGGACGGGGTGGCCGCTTCATCGACG
>CAZPMD010000140.1:750-9377 GCA_964587395.1 uncultured Hyphomicrobiales bacterium | reverse complement strand
CTACTTCGCCACCGGCAAGGGCTTCCTCACCCTCGGCACGGGCCTCGCCTATGGCTTCGTCCGCACGCGGCCAGACCTTGCGACGCCGGACATCCAGTACTTCTTCATGCACGCCAGCTACGCCAATGCCGCGACGAGGCTGCTGGACAGCGAGCCCGGCATGACCATCGGCGTGACGCAGTTGCGGCCGGACTCCCGCGGCACCATCCACGCTCGGTCGTCCGATCCCTTCGCTGCACCCGTCATCCGGCCGAACTTCCTCTCGGCGCGTGGGGACGCGGAAACCCTGGTCGAGGGCATGAAGATCGCCCGCACTGTGGTGTCCCAGGCGCCGCTCGCACCCTATGTCGCGCACGAGATGAACCCGGGGCCGGACGTCACCACCGACGAGGCCTGGCACGACTTCGCCCGCTCGAACGGCCAGACGATCTATCACCCGGTTGGCACCTGCCGGATGGGCCAGGACGACATGGCCGTCGTGACGCCGGAGCTGAAGCTGCGCGGCCTCGACGGCATCCGCATCGTCGACGCCTCCGTCATGCCGACCATCGTCTCGGCCAACACCCAGGCGGCCGTGATGATGATCGCCGAGAAGGCGGCCGACATGATCCGGCAGGACGCACGGGCTTAAGCCCTCACGCCCGCGAAGAAGCGCCGGACGATGGCAGCGCATTCATCCGGATGGGTCGCGGCCACGTGGTAGGAGTCGCCTGGCAGCACCTCCAGCGTCGAGCCGGGGATGGTCTCCTGCCAGGCCTTGACGCTCTCCACGCTGCCGAGCCCGGAACCGGTCGTGGTGATGACCACCGTCGGACACCGGATGCGCGGCAGGTCCGGCGTCACGTCGACGGTCGGCACCATCTTCAGGAAGGCCTCCAGCGTCGAGGCCGCGGTCCGCGACATCAGCTCGACCCACCAGGCGATGGCCTCCGGCGGCAGCGACGTGCCGAGCCGGCCAGTGGTCGTTTCCTCGACCCAGGGCCCGACACCTCCTTCGCGGATCTGCTTGCGCCAGCCGGGCGCGCGCTGGTCGAAGGAGGTCAGTGATGCGGGCGTGCCCACCGCAGCGACGGCAATGACCCGGTCGGGGTAGTTTGCCGCGAGATGCAGCGCCAGCGTGCCGCCGATCTTGCCGCCGACGAGGAAGACCTTGTCGAGGCCCATCAGGTCGAGAAGCCTGATGATGTCGGCGCCGAGCTGGGCGAAGCGATAGGTGTAGTCGCCGCTCATCGGGGTCGAATCGCCATAGCCGCGCAGATCCGGCCGGATCACCACATGGTCGAGGGCAAGATGCGGCACCCAGCGGCGGAAGGCTTCGCCGCTCTCGGCAAGGCCGTGGAGCATCACCACCGGCGGCCGCGCCTGCCAGGGCTGGACATAGTCGTCGACACGGACGGCGAGTTCGCAATCATCGCTGACACGGACCTTTGCGAGGTTGCCGGGGCTCAGATGCATCGCGTGCCGCCTCCGTCGATATTGATGCAGGTGCCGGTGATGAAGGAGGCCCGGTCCGAGCAGAGGAAGGCCACGAGTCCCGAGACCTCGTCCGGCCGGCCCACGCGCCCGAGCGGCACCGAGGCGATGGCCGCGGCGTTCACCGATCCGGTGTCCTTGCCGGCGATGGCGGCACCCTGCGAGATGAGGCTGTCCCAGCGATCGGTCTGCACCGGCCCGGGATTGACGCCGGTGACCAGCACGTTGTCGGGCGCGCATTCCTCCGCCAGTGCCAGCGTGAAGTTCAGGAGCGCCGCATTGACAGCACCGCCGGTCATGTAGGCGGCGCGCGGCTGGTGGCCGCTGCGCCCGATGACGTTGATGACGCGGCCCCAGCGGCGCTCGCGCATCGCCGGCAACACGTCGCGGGCGCAGCGCACATAGCCCATCAGCTTCAACGACAGGGATTTCTCCCAGGTCGCGTCCGGCGTATCGGCGATCCGTCCCATAGGCGAAGCGCCGGCATTGTTGACGAGGATGTCGATGCGTCCGAAGGCGGCACGCGCCGCCTGCATCGCACGCGCGATGTCGTCGGGCCGCGTCATGTCGCCGGCACAGCCGAGGACGCGCCCGCCACCCCTCGCCGCCATCTCGCGCGCGACGGCGTCCACCCGCGCGGCATCCCGCGCCACGATCATGACGTCGGCCCCCTCGCCCGCCAGTTCCTCGGCGATGGCGCGGCCGATGCCGAGACTGCCGCCGGTGACGACGGCAGCCTTGCCCTTCAGGTTCAGGTCCATGGTCTCAGGCTATCCCTCTCGATGCTCCGCCATCCCGGCATGCCCCTTGTCCGTCACTGGAGACGGGCGCCCGAGGCCTGGATCAGCTTCGCCCACTTGACCGTTTCCTCCTTGAGGAAATTGCCGAAGGCCGCTCCCCCGAGCGCACCGGGCTCGGAGCCGAGGTCGGCGAGGCGCTGCCGCATGTCCGGCAGCTTGAGGATGGCGGCGATCTCGTCCTCGAGCTTCTTCAGCACGTCAGGGGGCGTCCGCGCCGGCGCGACCACGCCGAACCAGGAGAAGGCCTCGAAGCCGGGGATGCCGGACTCGGCCACCGTCGGCACGTCGGGAAGCGCCGAGGCACGCGTGGCGCCTGCCACGGCGATGGCGTTGATGCGCTTCGCCTGCACCTGCGGGAGGATCGCCGGCATGTTGTCGAACATCATCGGGATGTGTCCGGCGACCAGGTCGTTCATGGCGGGCGCCGCGCCGCGATAGGGCACGTGGACGATGTCGATGCCGGCCATGGTCTTCAGGAGTTCACCCGCCAGGTGATTGGTCGATCCGTTGCCGGACGAGCCGAACTGGATGGTCTTCGGCTTGGCCTTCGCCAGCGCCACGAGTTCCTGGACGTTGCGCGCCTCGACCGAGGGATGCACGGCGAGCACGATCGGCACCGTCGCCACCAGGGACACAGGCGCGAAGTCCCTGGCCGGATCGAAGGACAGGCTCTGGTAGAGCGCCGCATTGGTGGTGAGCGGCGGCGGCGCGGTCACCAGCAGCGTGTAGCCGTCCGCATCGGCCTGCGCCACGGCGGCGGCGCCGATATTGCCGCCCGCGCCACCGCGGTTCTCGACGATGAACTGCTGGCCGGTCCGTTCCGACAGCTTCTGCGCCAGCAGGCGGGCGATGATGTCGTTGGATCCGCCCGCCGGGAAGGGCACCACGAACTTCACCGGGCGTGTCGGATAGGCCTGCGCGAAGGCTGCCGTGCCGAGAAGGCTGGCGCCGCCGGCGAGCAGCAGGGAGCGTCGGTTGAGAGACCGCATGGACCGTTTCCTCGTGATGAGATTGCCGACGGGGGACCGCTTCGGACGGCGGTTTGGCGCGAGGAGACGGGTGATCCGCGCCGATGTCAACGCGTCTCCGCGAAACCCTGATCACCGTCGCAGGACGGCTCAGCGCCCGAGCGACCGCTGCGAGAAGTCGCAGCACCGCTGCGCCAGCGCCGCGAGCCGCGCCGGCAGGGGCGAGACGTCCTCGCGCCGATGGACGGCAAAATACTGGATGGGAGGGATCGGCGGGTCCGTCGCGATCACCCGCAGGCGGCCGCTGTCGATCTCCGGCTGGAAGTAGCCGGCGGTGAGGAAGGTGATGCCGAGGCCAGAGGCCGCAAGCCCGGCAAGCACGTTCAGGCTGTTGCACTGGACGACGCGGTTGGCCTGCAGGCCATTGGCCACCGCCCAGTCGAGGACCAGGCTCTGAAGCCCGGAACCCTGGGCCTGGGTGAGGATGGGATAGTCGGCAAGGCGGGCCAGGGCAATCCGGTCCTCAGGCGGGCCGAAGCCCGGCGCACACATCCATTCCAGCCGGACGCTGTCGAGGGGCACCGTCGTCAGATCAGGGCCGACGGGCGGATCGAGGCCGATCGCGAGGTCGATCTCACTGGCCCTCAGCTTGTCGAAGAGGTCGACGCTGCCGGCCACCTCCGGCTCGGGGACGAGATTGGGATAGTCGGCGCTCATCGCCATCACCAGTGCGGGTAGCCAGGTGAGTGCCACCAGTTCGGTCACGCCGAAGCGGAAGGCGCCGGTGAACAGCCCGGGTCCACCCGCAGCCTCCCGAAAGCGGGTCTTGAGCGCCAGCATCTCGGCTGCGATGGCAAGGCTCGCCTCCCCCGCCCGCGTCAGCCGCAACACGCGGGTCGACCGGTCGATCAGCGGCGCGCCGACCGTCTCCTCCAGCTCGATCACCCGCTTCGACACGGTCGATTGCGCGAGGTTGAGCCGCGCCGAGGCCTCGCTGAATCCGCCCAGCGTCGCCGTCCAGTAGAAGGCGGCCATCTGCTTCAGGGTCACCGGCATCGCGCTCTCCTCTCGCGCAGCATATTATGAAGAAAAGCGATGCAACACGGGAAAATAATTCGCTTCATCTCATGCAAGCGGGACCGGAATATCCCATCAAACAACCGCGAGCCGCCGACGGGGCGTCGTGCGGACAAAGGTGTCAGGGAGAGAGCGACGTGTCGCAGAAGGCGGAATTCCACAATATCGACAACCCCGAGGATGGCCTGTTCCGGGAGCTGGCCGAAGGCCTGACCACCCGCATCTTCGCCGGTGAGCAGGCGATGCTCTCCATCGTCACCATCGCCCCGAATGCCGAGGGGACGCTGCACCATCATCCCGAGGAGCAGTGGGGCCTGCTGCTGGAGGGTTCCGCCATCCGCGTCCAGGGTGGCGAGGAGATTTCCGTGAAGAAGGGCGACTTCTGGCGAACCCCCGGCAACGTGCCGCACACCATGCGGGCAGGCCCCGAGGGTGCCCGCGTGCTCGACATCTTCAGCCCGCCGCGCCCCGAATACCGCAAGGCCGGCAAGGGTTTCGGCGCGGCCTGATACGTCGGTCCACCGACACGACGACAACGATAAGATCAGGGGGAACATCCATGAACAGACTCACCCGGCGAGCCACACTCGGGGCGGCCGCTTCACTCCTGATGGCGCCGGCGATTGCCCAGTCGCGCACCCTCACGCTGGTGGTGCCCTTCCCGCCCGGCGGCTCGACCGATGCACTGGCGCGCATGCTGCAGCCGAAGCTGCAGACCATCCTCGGCCAGAACGTCATCGTCGAGAACAAGGCCGGAGCGGCGAGCGCCCTCGGCGCCGCCTATGTCGCCAAGGGCCCGACGGACGGCTCCTCGCTGCTCGTCACCTTCGATTCCCATGCCGTCATTCCGGCCATCCTGAACAACCCGCCGCTCGACGTCGAGAAGGACCTGGTCCCGGTCAACCTCGTCGGCACCGCGCCCTATGTCGTCGCGACCAATGCACAGAAGCCCTACAGGACCTTCGCCGACGTGGTTGCCGCCGCGAAGGTGGACCCGGGCAAGGTCAACTACGCCTCCGTCGGCATCGGCACGATCGGCCATCTCGCCATGACCCTGCTCGCCAAGCGCGCAGGCGTGCAGATCACCCACGTGCCCTATCGCGGCGGCGGCCCGGCCATGAACGACCTCATCGGCGGCCATGTCGACCTGCTCTGCGGGTCGGCGGCCCTCGTCTCGCCGCAGCTCGCCGGCGGCACGGTCCGCCCGGTGATGCAGATGGGCGACAAGCGCCTGGCGCTGCTGAAGGAGACCCAGACGGCGATCGAGGCCGGATTCACGGGCTTCGAGGCGCTGGCCTGGTGGGGCGTCTTCGCTGCTGCCGGAACACCGCCGGCAACCGTCGAGAGGCTGTCCCAGGCGATCAGGGAGACCCTGTCGGAGCGGGAAGCGGCGAAGCGACTGGAGGAGACGCAGCAGATGACGCTGGTCCTTGGCAACAGCGCCGTCTTCCAGGACTTTTTCACCAGGCAGGTGAAGGTCTGGGGTGACGTGGTCCGCGAGAACAACATCAGGACCTGATCGGCCTTCAGGCAGGCGTCACGTCAACCACGGCCCGCGCAGTCAGGGACCGCGCGGGCCGCCGACCTCGCCGAGAACGCGGTTCAGGCTGTCGACGACCACGGGACGTTCTGTCTCGGTCAGGCGTCCGTGCCGGCGCAGGTAGTCGGCAACGGGCAGCCCGTTGTCGCGACCCGTGAGGACGCCGTTCCTGAGAGCCAGTGAAGCCCGCGCGAACTCCGCGGCCGTCCCGTGGCAGCTCGCGCACTTCTGCTGGAACACTGGCGGCGTGGTCACCTGGGCGAGCAGCATGGCCTGGATGGGCGCGACAAGCTCCGGCCCCATCTGGTGCTGTCCCATGAAGGTCGCGAGATCATCGCGGTGGTGGGCGCCGAGCAGCCGTCCATCCTGCACCTTGAGATGGCGGCGTGCGAAGGCACCGGCATGGCCGTGGCACTCCGCGCAGCGCTGGTCCCAGAAGTGATGAAGGTCGGTGGCGCCGGCCACGGCACCGAGCGACGCGATCAATGCAATGACTGTCAGAAGCCCACGAACCATCGTGCCATTCCTTCCGCAAAGTGCCGGCGGGGGAACGATCATGGTGCCGCTCGCGGCGGCACCAGGCCGGGATCAGGCGTCTACCGTCGCGCTCAGCGCGTTCTCCTGGATGAACTCGCGGCGCGGTTCGACCACATCGCCCATCAGCTTGACGAAGATGTCGTCGGCCTCATCGACCTCCTTGACCTTCACCTGCAGCAGCGAGCGGGCGTTGCGGTCGAGGGTCGTCTCCCACAGCTGCTCGGCATTCATCTCGCCGAGACCTTTGTAGCGCTGCAGCTTGACGCCGCTGGCGCCCGCGTCCTTGACCGTCTCGAACAGAGTTGTCGGGCCGGCGATCTGCTTCTCGCCAGACTTGCGGCGGAAGATGGCGGGCTTGTCGTAGACGACGCCGAGGCGGGCCGAATGCTCGTCGAGCTTGCGCGCCTCCAGCGAGGAGATCAGCGCGCCGTCGAGCATGGCCACCTCCTTCACGCCGCGCACCGTGCGCGAGAAGAGGTAGCGCTCGCCGTCGAACTGGCCCTCCCAGCCCCGCTCGATGTCATCCGAGATGGCGTCGAGGCGCTGCGCGATCTTGGCGGCCAGTTCCTGCGCCCTCGCCGGATCCTTGGCGACCTCGGGGTTGAGCGCGCCGGCGATGGCGGCCTGCTCGACCACGGCGGGGCTGTAGCGCGAATGCACGGCGCCGATTAGATTCTTCACCTGTCGCGCCTCCTCGACGATGGAGGCAAGGTCCGATCCGGCGCAGATCTCGCCCGTGCCGAGCACGAGGAGGCTGTCATCGAGGCCACCCGTCACCAGATAGTCGTCCAGCGCCCGTTCGTTCTTGATGTAGGTCTCGCTCTTGCCTCGCGAGACCTTGAACAGCGGCGGCTGGGCTATGTAGATGTGGCCGCGCTCGAGGACCTCCGGCATCTGCCGGAAGAAGAAGGTGAGCAGCAGGGTCCGGATGTGCGAGCCGTCGACGTCGGCGTCGGTCATCAGGATGATCTTGTGATAGCGCAGCTTGTCGATGTTGAACTCGTCGCGTCCGATGCCGGTGCCGAGCGCCATGATCAGCGTGCCGATCATCTCCGACGACAGCATCTTGTCGAAGCGCGCCCGCTCGACGTTCAGGATCTTTCCGCGCAGCGGCAGCACGGCCTGGAAGGCGCGATCGCGCCCCTGCTTGGCGGAGCCGCCGGCCGAGTCTCCCTCGACGATGAAGAGTTCCGACTTGGCGGGGTCACGCTCCTGGCAATCGGCGAGCTTGCCGGGGAGCGAAGCGACGTCGAGCGCCGTCTTGCGCCGCGTCAGTTCGCGCGCCTTGCGGGCGGCCTCGCGGGCGGCGGCGGCTTCCGCCACCTTCTGCACGATGGTCTTGCCCTCTGCGGGATGCTCCTCGAACCAGGTCGAGAGCGCCTCGTTGACGATGCTCTCCACCACCGGACGCACCTCCGAGGAGACGAGCTTGTCCTTGGTCTGCGAGGAGAACTTCGGATCGGGGACCTTCACAGAGACGATGGCGGTCAGCCCCTCGCGGCAGTCATCGCCCGTCAGGTCGACCTTCTCCTTCTTCGTGACGCCCGAGGACTCGGCATAGTTGGTCACCTGCCGGGTCAGCGCGCCGCGGAAGCCGGCGAGATGGGTACCGCCGTCGCGCTGCGGGATGTTGTTGGTGAAGCACAGGACGTTCTCGTGGTAGCTGTCGTTCCACCACAGCGCCACCTCGACGGTGATGCCGTCCCGCTCGGCCTTGAGCATGATGGGATTGGGCACCAGCGGCGTCTTGTTGCGGTCGAGATAGCGCACGAAGGCCTCGACGCCGCCCTCGTAGTAGAGTTCGACCCGCTTCTCTTCGACATGCCTGCGGTCGGTGAGAATGATCCGCACGCCGGAATTGAGGAAGGCGAGTTCGCGCAGGCGGTGCTCCAGCGTGGGGAAGTCATATTCCACCATGGTGAAGGTCTCGGTGGAGGCGAGGAACGTCACCTCCGTGCCGCGCTTGCCATGCGAGGGGCCGACCTCGATGAGCGGGGCGATGGGATCGCCATGGCGGAACTCGACGAAGTGTTCCTTGCCTCCCCGCCAGATGTGCAGCTTGAGCCAGCTCGACAGGGCATTCACGACGGACACGCCGACGCCATGCAGGCCACCGGACACCTTGTAGGAGTTCTGGTCGAACTTACCGCCGGCATGGAGCTGGGTCATGATGACCTCGGCCGCCGAAATGCCCTCGGTCGGGTGCAGGTCGGTCGGGATGCCGCGGCCGTT
>CAZPMD010000140.1:0-740 GCA_964587395.1 uncultured Hyphomicrobiales bacterium | reverse complement strand
GGTGACGGTGACCGAATTGTCGGCGTTCAGCGTGACGGTCACTTCCGTCGCATGTCCGGCCAAAGCCTCGTCGATGGCGTTGTCCACCACCTCATAGACCATGTGATGCAGACCGGACCCGTCGTCGGTATCGCCGATATACATGCCGGGACGCTTGCGGACGGCATCGAGGCCCTTCAGGACCTTGATGCTGTCGGCGCCGTAGTCGGCTTCGTTGATCTCGGTACGAACGGGTTCGGCCATGAGCCTCGGTCTCTCCTTCAGCCCGCACGACGCCATCAAGGCGGCTGCGCGAGCCTTGCGATTCGGTCCGGCATTTTAGCTGGAACGGGTCAGGGTGTCCTGCGCGCGCATCCGCGCGGGACTGTCCATCCAGATAGGCCCGAATAGCGGAGAATGAAAGGCGGTACCGACCCGCCGCCGCTCCACGGACCGATTGTCCCATTCAGGATTGCTTAGCGCCTCCCATGCTACCGAATGGACGGTTTGTGATTTGGATCTTCCGGATTGGTCGTCCGTATTCAGCATCTCCAGTGGTTCGGCGGGGTCGTGGCGGCAGCAGCCTGCCTGGCCTTGGGTGCCCTATCGTTGCACACCAACCTCACAGACCACCTGCGCTATCGCCGTGCGGCGGTGCAACTCGAGCGCTACCATGCGGCACTCCTCGCCTCCACCGCGGTCTCCGCCGAGCGCGGCCCGGCCAACAGCGCCATGGGCGGCCGCGAGGAGGACCGCGCGAC
>CAZPMD010000139.1:0-9705 GCA_964587395.1 uncultured Hyphomicrobiales bacterium | reverse complement strand
CAGGCGCTGCGGCAGACCGGCTCGTCGTTCAAACCCTTCGTCTATGCCGCCGCGCTCGACAACGGCTACACGCCCTCGACCGTCGTCATGGACGCGCCCTTCGAGCTGAACACCGGCAATGGCGAGGTCTGGCGACCGGAGAACTATTCCGGCCAGTTCTATGGCCCGCAGACGCTGCGCTTCGGTATCGAACGCTCGCGCAACGTCATGACTGTGCGCCTCGCCAACGACGTCGGCATGCCGCTGATCGCCGAATATGCGAAGCGTTTCGGCGTCTATGACGACATGCCCTCCTTCCTCTCCTATTCGCTCGGGGCCGGCGAGACGACGGTCATGCGCATGACCGCGGCCTATTCGATGTTCGCCAATGGCGGCCGCCGCATCCGCCCGACGCTCATCGACCGCATCCAGGACCGCACCGGTTCCACCATCTTCCGCCACGACGACCGCCAGTGCCAGGGCTGCACGGCACCGCGCTGGCAGAACCAGGACGAGCCGATCCTGGTCGACCGGCGCGAGCAGGTGCTCGACCCGATGACCGCCTACCAGATGACGTCGATGATGGAAGGCGTCGTGCTGCGCGGCACCGCCACCAGCCTGCGTGCGCTCGGCAAGCCGATCGCCGGCAAGACCGGGACGACCAACGAGGCGAAGGACGCCTGGTTCGTCGGTTTCTCGCCCGACCTGGCGGTCGGCGTCTATGTCGGCTACGACACGCCCCGCACTCTCGGCTCCAACGCCACCGGTGGCGCGCTTGCCGTTCCGATCTTCCAGGACTTCATGAAGGTGGCGCTGGCCGACCGCCCGGCCGTGCCCTTCCGCGTTCCGACCGGCATCAAGCTGATCCGCATCGATCCACGCACGGGCCTGCGTGCGGGCGCCGGCTCCACCGGCGCCATCCTCGAGGCCTTCAAGCCGGGCACCGCGCCGCCCGACAGCTACCAGCTGATCAATCCCTTCGACTCGGCTGCGGCCGGCGGCCCCCGTCGCGGGCCCTCGAATGAGAGCAACCGCGCCATCGGAACGGGCACCGGCGGTCTCTACTGAGCCCGGCTCGCGAAGCGATCCACATGCCGGGGGGCGGTCCAAGGGGCCGCCCCTTCGCGTTCCGGCCGCTCACAGGAAGCTCGCGATCGCCTCCAGCGGCTTCTTCTCGAGGGCATGGGCGGGGATGGTGGCGCCCTCGGCAGGATGGCCCACCACCATCAGGATATAGGGCTTCTCGTCAGCGGGGCGGCCGCAGATCTCATTGAGGAAGCCCATGGGTGCCGGTGTGTGCGTCAGGCTGACGAGGCCGGCCTGATGCAGGGCGACGATGAGAAAGCCGACGGCGATCGAGACGGATTCGGGGACGTAGTAGTTCTTGCGCAGCACGCCGTCGGCGCTGACCGAGCGCCGCGCCCCGAAGACCGCGATGAGCCAGGGCGCCGTCTCCAGGAAGGGCTTGTCGGGATCGGTACCGAGCGGCTCGAGCGCCTTGAGCCATTCCTCGCCTGCCTTTCCGGCATAGAACTCGCGCTCCTCGGCCTCGGCCGCTTCACGGATCCGCCGCTTCACCCCGGGATCGCCGATGACGCAGAAGTGCCAGGGCTGATGGTTGGCGCCGTTCGGCGCCGTGCCGGCCGCCCGGATGCAGGTCTCGATCAGCGATCGCGGCACCGGCCGATGGGAGAAATCGCGGACCGTGTGCCGGCGGCGGATGTCGGCGAGGAAGGCCTCCGCCCGCGCCTGCATGGTCTCCTCGGGCCATTCGGCATGGTCGGGCAGCGGAACCGGCTCATAGGCATTCGACATGGCATCTCCTCGTGCGGGCCAGTTCCGACGTGTCGCCTGGGCGGCCGGTGGGGCGATCGCTTGCCCCACCGGCGCTGATGGGTCGGTCCGGCTCAGGCCTCTGGCGCCGGATCCCGCAGCAGGTGGTAGAGGATGATCGCCCCGAAGGTCGCCGTGCCGATGCCGTCCAGTGTGAAGCCGGCCAGCGTCAGCTTGAAATTGCCGGCGCCGAGCACGAGTGCCACCGCCACGGTGATCAGGTTGCGCGGGTTGGAGAAGTCGACCTTGTTCTCGACCCAGATGCGCCCGGCCGTCGCGGCGATGAGACCGAAGACGACGATGGCGAGCCCGCCGAGAACCGGCACGGGGATGGTCAGGATCAGCGCCCCGAACTTCGGCGAGAAGCCGAGCAGGATGGCGATCGCCGCCGCCGCCACGAACATCAGCGTCGAATAGATGCGGGTCACCGCCATGACACCCATGTTCTCGGCATAGGTGGTGACGCCGGTGCCACCCGCCGAGCCCGACAGCATGGTGGCAAGGCCGTCGCCGACGAAGGCGCGGCCGATATAGGGGTCGAGATTGCGCCCCGTCATCGCCGCTATGCCCTTGAGGTGACCGAGGTTCTCGGCGACCAGGATGATCGCCACGGGCGCGATCAGCACCATCGCCTTGGCGTCGAACACCGGCGCGGTGAAGTTCGGCAGGCCGAAGAGCGGCGCGGCGGCGACCTTCGAGAAGTCGATGGCAGGGCCGAAACCCATGCCGTTGGCGAGCACCAGATAAAGCACATAGCCGGCGAGCGCGCCCAGAAGGATCGGCAGGCGCCGCCACATGCCCGGCGCATAGACGGCGAAGGCGCCGACGGCCACTACGGTGAAGAGCGCGATCCAGCGCGAGAAGGCCGAGCCCTCCGCATTGGTCGGTCCGGTGCCCGAGGCCATGCCGATGGCGATCGGCGCCAGCACCAGGCCGATGGCGGCGACGATGGCGCCGGTGACGACGGGCGGCATCACCTTCTCCACCCAGTCGTGGCCGATGGCCATCACGACGAGGCCGATCACCGTGTAGAGCGCGCCGGCCGCAATGATGCCGCCGAGCGCCACGCCGATGTTCGGGGCGGCGCCGGCCGCCGAGCCCGCTGCGATGGCGGCAAGTACCGGTCCGATGAAGGCGAAGGACGAGCCGAGATAGCTCGGCACACGGCCGCCGGTGACGACAAAGAAGATCAGCGTCGCGATGCCGGAGAACAGGATGGCGACGTTCGGGTCGAAGCCCATGAGAATGGGCGCCAGCACCGTCGCGCCGAACATGGCGACGACATGCTGCAGGCCGACGACGATGGTCTGGCCGGTCGGCAGCCTTTCGTCCGGCATGACGATGCCGCCGCTCTTCTCGGTCCACTTCGGAAAATAGCCCTCAGCCATGGTGAGCCCCCCTCTGCGGCGCCCGGCCCGGGGTTGCGCCGGCCGCGCCTCGGCACGGGATGCTAGGCCCTCGGCGCGGCCCGCTACAGGGGCGGGGGCATGTCATCCACCGGAAATCCGGGGGTCATGACGCCATGGCGAGCAGGGCGAGGCCGGTCAGCAGCAGGGCAAGGGCAGCGCTCACGGCGCGAATGCGGTTCCAACAGTTCCAGTGCCCGGCGAAGGCGGCACAGTCCGTCGATGGGGCGGCGCTGGAGGCAGGAAGCCGGGCGAGGGGCTCGTTCAGGGGCACATTGACGGCGAGCGTCACCCCGAACGTCCCGAGCCCGTAGGCGAGGCACGCAGCGAGGAGCAGCGCCGCCGCGCTCGCCAGTCCCGAGAGTCAGGCGAGGGCGGCCGCCGCCGGCAGCAGCACCACGGCGCCGGGGAAGGAGGCGAAGAAGACGGGGTTGAGGATGACCGCGCTGACGGTCCGCATGGCGTCGATGGCCTGCTGCGGCGGCAGCCCGTCGAAGGCGAGCATCACCGAGGTCGCATAGGCGTAGAAGACCCCCGCTGCGAGGCCTGTGGCGATCAGGGCGGCGAGGGCAACGAGCATGGCGGCGATGGTCATCGTGAGGGTTCCTCCCGGCCGGCCGAGCATGCCATAGGAGGGACCCCCCGCGCGTCAGCATCGTCGCGCGGCGAGCCCCGCATGCGAGGTGGCCCGATGCCTGTCCTGCCGCAACGTCGTGAGCTGACCATCGTCGGTGTTCCCGTGGAAGAGGGCGCCGGGACGCCCGGCGCGGCCATGGGGCCGCGGGCCCTGCGCACCGCGGGCCTTGTCGCGGCACTCGGCGAACTGGGCCATGACATCGAGGACGATGGCGATGTCGCGCCGGCCGCCGTTCAACGCTCCGAATCCCTTCCGGACAACGCTCGCAACTTCGCCTGCGTCGCCGGCTGGTCGCGCGCCGCCCGCGAACGCACAGCCGTTGCTCTGGGCCGCGGCCGCATACCGGTGGTCCTCGGCGGCGATCATTCCCTGTCCATGGGCTCGGTGTCGGCGGTGGCGGATCATTGCGCCGCCATCGGGCGCGAACTCTTCGTGCTCTGGCTCGACGCCCATGCCGACTTCAATACGCCCGCGAGCTCGCCCTCCGGCAACATGCACGGCATGTCGGCGGCGATGCTGACGCGCGAGCCCGGGCTGGACGGGGTTCTGCCGGGCCCGCATGCCCCCGTCGATCCGCGTCACCTGACCCTGTTCGGCATCCGCTCCATCGATGCCGCAGAGCGTGATCTTCTGCGCTCGCGCGGTGTCGAGGTGATCGACATGCGCCTGATCGACGAATTCGGCGCCGCAGTGCTGATCCGCAAGGTCATTGACCGTGTGGCGGCGCGCGGCGGCCATCTCCATGTCAGTCTCGATCTCGACGTGCTCGACCCGTCGCTCGCCCCGGGAGTCGGAACGCCGGTCGCCGGCGGCGCCACCTATCGCGAGGCCCATCTTGTGATGGAGCTCCTGCACGAGAGCGGCCTGGTCGGCTCCCTCGACGTGGTCGAGCTCAATCCCTTCCTCGACGAGCGGGGACGCAGCGCGCTGCTGCTGGTGGACCTCGTCGCCAGCCTCTTTGGACGAGAGGTCTGGGCGCGCTGACCCAGAGTCAACCTTCCGCGCAACCTCGCGTGGTGCTGGTCGCGCGTTCCGATGCCCAAAAACAAGGCAGAGGTAACCCTGCGTTAATGCTGTTGGTTCAACCATTGCTGAAGTCGCAATCTGTTGCGACTTCTGTCCCTGGAGCCACTCCGACATGACCCGCTTCTCGTTGGGCAGCCTCGCCGCCAGGCTCTACCTGCTGCTGACGCTCTTCGTCGTCTCGACCATCGCTGTCGCCGGCTACAACCTATACGCGCTCCGCGGAAGTCTCACTGCCCAGAAGCAGGCGGAGCTTGTTCACCTCGTCGAATCCGCGCTGTCGCTCGCGCGCGAGGAGCACGCCGCCGCCCAGCGCGGAGAAAAGACCGACGACGCAGCCCGCAGCGAGGCGGCGCGGCGTATCGGCCAGCTGCGCTATGGCCAGAACGACTACTTCTGGATCAACGATCTGCAGGCGCGGATGATCATGCATCCGACCAACCCGAGGCTGAACGGACAGGACCTTACCGCCTTCGAGGATCCGACCGGCAAGCGCATCTTCATCGAGTTTGCGCGCGTGGTGCGGACGCAGGGCAGCGGCATGGTCGACTATATGTGGCCGAAGCCAGGCGCCGACGCGCCGCAGCCCAAGCTCTCCCATGTCGCCGGCTTCGCGCCATGGAACTGGGTCGTGGGAACCGGCGTCTACATCGACGACCTCAATGCCCTTCTCTGGCGCGCCGTTCAGACGAGCCTCGTCGTTGTCGTGCTCATCGTCCTGCTTGCCACCTTTGTCTTCTGGCGCATGGCCCGGTCGATCTCCTCCGCGGTGACCCGGATGACCGGCACGATGAAGTCGCTGGCCGAGGGCGATCTCGCCGTCGTCGTGCCGGGCCTCGACCGCCGCGACGAGATCGGCGCCATGGCGCAGGCCGTCGAGGTCTTCAAGGTGAATGCCATCGAGCGGACCCGCCTGGAAGAACAGGCCGTCCGCGACGAGCAGGCGAAGATCGCCTATTCGGCGAAGCTCAGTGAGATGCTGGACACGTTCAAGGCCTCCGTGGAGAGCGTTCTCGCAGCCACCGGCGACACCGTCGCCGATCTCGATGCGGCTTCGTTCAACCTGACCGAAATGGCGAGCGAGGCCGCCGGCCGTTCCGAGGAGGCGCAGACCGCTTCGGCCCATACCTCGCAGAGCATCCAGAGCGTCGCTGCGGCCTCCGAGCAACTCGCCACCTCCATCGCCGATATCTCGGCCAAGGCCGGCAACGCTACCGAGGTGGTCGGCCGGGCGCGCGACGTGACGACGGAATCGGTTCAGCAGATCGGGGCTCTCGCCGATGCCGGCCGGAAGATCGGCGACGTGGTCGGACTGATCGAGGCCATCGCGGCGCAGACCAACCTTCTCGCCCTCAACGCCACCATCGAGGCCGCCCGCGCCGGCGAGCAGGGCAAGGGCTTCGCGGTTGTGGCGCAGGAGGTGAAGCAGTTGGCCGGTCAGACTGCCAATGCCACCGCCGAGATCGCCAGGCAGGTCAGCGGCATCCAGAGCTCGACCGAACTCGCCGCGGCGACCATCTCCAGCATTGCCGCCACCATGACCGAGGTGGAGCAGATGACCCGCGCCGTCGTCGCCTCGGTCGAGGCCCAGTCGCAGGCGACCCAGGAGATCTCCCACAGCGCACAGGTGGCAGCGACCGGCACCGGTACGCTGACAGGCAGCGTCGACAGCGTGATCGGGGTCATTTCACGTACCTCGCAGACCGCCACCTCGGTCAGCGTCAGGTCGCAGGAGCTCTCCGAGCAGGCGCGGCGGCTCTCCGATGAGGTCAGGCAGTTCATCGTGGCCTTGCGCAGCGGCCCGCTCGACCGGCGCAAGGGACGCGATGTGGCCTTTGCCGGTTCGGACCGGCGCGCGGCTTGAGCCTCACGGCCAGGCGTGATGCCACGGCCGTCGACGATTGACACGGGGGCGCACGTGACTAGGGTGCGCCCTCTTTTTTGTCCACCCCGAAGGGAAGTGCCCCATGCGTGCCGACATCGTCGCCACGGCCGAGGCCATCAAGGAGTCTGTCGGGCTCCTGAGGAGGCATCTTTGACTGGGATGTGTCCGTCAAGCGCCTCGCCGAACTGAACGCTCTCGCCGAATCGAACGACCTCTGGAACGACCCGGAGAAGGCGCAGAAGGTCATGCAGGAGCGCAACGCGCTCGACAGCCGCATGAACGCGCTGACGGAGATCAACCGTGATCTCACCGACAACCTCGAGCTCGCCGAAATGGCGGAGGACGAGGGCGATGACGCCACGCTGGACGAGGCCGCGAGAGCGCTGGTCGAGGCGCGCAAGCGGGCCGAGCGCCTCCAGCTCGAGGCGCTTCTCTCGGGCGAGGCGGACGCCAACGACACCTATCTCGAGGTCCATGCCGGCGCCGGCGGCACCGAGAGCCAGGACTGGGCGCTGATGCTCATGCGCATGTACACGCGCTGGGCCGAGCGCCGCGGCTTCAAGGTCGAGGTGGTCGAGGAGAGCGCCGGCGAAGAGGCGGGCATCAAGTCGACGACCATGCTGATCAAGGGCCACAACGCCTATGGCTGGCTGAAGACGGAAGCCGGCGTGCATCGCCTCGTGCGCATCTCGCCCTTCGATTCCAACGCGCGCCGCCACACCTCCTTCGCCTCCGTCACCGTCTATCCGGTCGTCGACGACAAGATCGACATCCAGATCAACGAGAGCGACGTGCGCGTCGACACCATGCGCTCCGGCGGCGCCGGCGGCCAGCACGTCAACAAGACCGAATCGGCCGTCCGGCTCGTCCATAATCCGACCGGCGTCATGGTCGTGTCGGAAGGCTCGCGTTCCCAGCACGCCAACCGGGCGGTGGCCTGGCAGATGCTGCGCGCCAAGCTCTACGAGCGCGAGCTGAAGATCCGCGAGGAGGCGGCCGCCGCCGAGTTCGCCGCCAAGACCGACATCGGCTGGGGCCACCAGATCCGCTCCTACGTGCTGCAGCCCTATCAGCTCGTGAAGGACCTTCGCACCGGCAAGACCTCCGGCGTGCCCTCCGAAGTACTCGACGGCGACCTCGATGGCTTCATGGAGGCGACGCTGGCCATGCGGGCCTATGGCACCAAGGAAGGCGATACCGACGACGTGGAGTGAGGCGGGGATCGTCTCGCGCGCAACGAACGGCCGCCCTCGGGGCGGCCGTTCTTGTTTGCCTCCGGCCGCAAGACCCCGTCCCGGCGGTGTGCCTGTTGTTGCTGTCGCGCCACAGGCGACCACGCTTGAGGCTTCACGACACCATTGCGCCACAGTTCAGAAACGTTGCGCTGCGCAAATCATCCGCAGCAACGGAAACTTGGTCCGTCGGAGAGTCGCATGATGAAGAAGTTACTGCTTGCCGGTGTTGCCGCCCTCGCCATGGCGCCGCACGCCTAGGCTGCCGATCTCGGTTCGCCCCGCATGCCCATCGCAGCGGCGGTCGTCGCGCCGGTCTTCTCGTGGACGGGCTTCTATGGCGGCCTCAATGCCGGTGTCGGCTTCGTCAACACCAATCTCGGTGCCCTGACCGGCGGCAACATCGCCGGTTCGGCCACGGGCCTGGTGGCTGGCGGCCAGATCGGCTTCAACTATCAGATGAACAACCTCGTTCTCGGCATCGAGGGCGACCTTGGCTATTTCGGCACTCAGCGCCGTGGTGCGCCGATCAATTTCGGTGCCTTCGCGGCACAGCTGTCATGGCGGACCACGTGGGATGCCTCGATCCGCGGCCGCCTCGGCTTTGCCGCTGATAGGACGCTGTTCTACGTGACCGGCGGCGTTGCCTTCGCCGACTTCCGTCTCGCGAACACCGATATCACCAACAACATCGTCCTGGCGACCCAGACCCAGACACGGGTCGGCTGGACGGTCGGTGCGGGCGTCGAACACGCCCTCACACCGAACTGGACGGTGCGCGGCGAGTATCTCTACGCCAATTATGGTCGTCGGGACTTCGCGGCCCTGGCTGTCGCAGGGGTTCGGATGGAGACTCACAAGTTCCGCCTTGGCGTGAACTACCTGTTCTCGACCGGTCCCTCGGCGGTCGTCGCCCGCTACTGATCGCGAGCACCCATCGCGTAACGGAAAGGCCGTCCATCAGGCGGCCTTTTTGTTGGCCGGGACCGGCCCCCGTCGCCGTCAGCACCGGGTCGGGTAGGCGCGTGGCCCGGTCACCTCGAAGTCGCGCCACATGGCGTTGACCGAGCGGATCATCTCCGCCGCCATGGCGCGCGGGAAGCGGGCCTGCACGAGATAGACCACGCCCGGCTCGTTCCGCTTCTGTGCCACGAGGTCGTAATAGTCCAGATCGGTGCGGAAGCGCTCGCCTTGCAGCACGCCGCGGCCGCGCACCGTGAAGCCGCGGAAGGCGGCGTCTCCGGCCGGCAGGCCGGCATCGCTCAGGACCTCGCCGCGCCGGGGCCGCGAGCCCTCGACGATGTTGTCCCAGTACCAGGCCTGCGCCGTGCAGGCGCCGCGGCCGTTGTTGGCGCTGACCACCACCACGGCATCGCGGTTCTGCTCGTGCACCAGCACCGAATTGACCGGTCCCGGCAGGTCGTTGTCGCTGTCCAGCCGGAACCCGGGAGGGACCGCAAAGGACCAGCGGTCACGGCGGTGGCGATAGGCCCCCTCGGAGGCCGCTGGCGGGGCAGGGGGGATGGAGCCGGTCACGTCGCTCTCGGGACGCGGCATCGGCACTGGCGCCGTGACCTGTGGCATGGCAGCCGGAGGGGCGGTCTCGACGGGTGCGGCAGGCTGAGCCGACGCCTCGGTGCCGCGCGGCCGGACCGATCCGGTGGTGACCGCGTTGTCGGCCGCCGCCACCGCCGTCGCGCGCAGCGCCGC
>CAZPMD010000138.1:0-9749 GCA_964587395.1 uncultured Hyphomicrobiales bacterium | reverse complement strand
TGGGACACTCCAGAAAATGACTTCAAGGGTGTCCACGGAAGCGGGTCAACTCCAACTCCAACCAGTCGCCCGTTCTCTAGCCAACCGGCGACCCGCAGCACCCAAGCGCTGAACGTTCTCACACAGCCTCAGCCCGCGACGGCTCTCATAGGTCAAGTTGCTCAGACAGCTTCAAGGCGTCGTCAAGTTCCCCCAAGGTGCTTGCATTTCGCAGGCTCAGTTGGCGGTGATGTTGTTGGTGCGGATGATGTCGGCCCACTTCTTCGCTTCGGCATTCATGAAGGCGCGAAGCTCCGCCGGGGACGAGGTTGCCGGCTCTGCGCCGACTTCCACGATCCGCCGACGCGTCGCGGGATCGGTCATCGCTTTCATATACGCCGCATGGAGCCGCGCGATCATCGGCTGCGGCGTGTTCTTCGGCGCGAGCATGGCGAACCAGCCATAGGCTTCGTAGCCGCTCATGCCGACTTCGGCGACCGTCGGCACGTCGGGCAGCACTTCCGAGCGCTTGGCGGCGGTGATGGCGAGCGGGCGCAGTTGCCCGCCCTGAATCTGGCCGAGAACGTTCGGAATGAGCTGGAAGCTGACCTGCAACTGGCCGCCTACGAGATCGCTGACGAGCTGGCTGGTCACGCGATAGGGCACGTGGGTCATCTTCGTGCCCGTGACCTGCTCGAAATAGGCGGCCGCGAGGTGCTGGGAACTGCCATTGCCGATGCTGCCGTAGTTGAGCGTGCCCGGCGCCTTCTTCGCGGCCTCGACGAGATCGGACACCGAGCGCAGCGGCTGGTTCGCGTTGACGACGATGACGTTTGGAAGGGTCGCGAGGATCGAGATTGGCTCGAAATCGGTCAGGGGATCATAGCCGATATTGGCGAACAGCGACTTGTTGACCGCAAGCGGTCCCGAGGCCGAGACGAGGATCGTGTAGCCGTCGGGTGTTGCGCGCGCCACGGCAGCGGTGCCGAGATTGCCGCTGGCGCCGGCCTGGTTCTCCACCACGAAACGATGGCCGAGATCTTCGGCCATCTTCTCCAGCACGATGCGCCCGACGATGTCGGAGGCGCTGCCCGCGGCGAAGGGCACCACGACGCGGATGGGGCGCTCCGGATAGGTGCCCTGGGCCAGTGCCGGCGCGGCGGCCAGGGCCCCGAAAAGGGCGAGGCCCGCGAAGGCGGTTCTGCGTCGGATATCCATCATGCTTCCTCCATTTTTTGATGTGGCTGCCGGGCGGTCTTGTGCCGCCTGAGGACCGCCTTCCCGCATGTTCGACGGGTTCGCCATCGGCTGGCTCCCTGCGTGGCCGGGTGGTCAGGCGATCAGGTCTGGATGACCTGATCGACATAGCCCTTGTAGGACTGCGACTTCGGCTTCTCGCGGTCCTCGGCATTGACATAGGCGATGGAACTGCGGCCGAGCAGTGCGGCGGGCAGGACCATAACGCGGATAAAGCGGCTCGGGCGATCGGCGACAGCCTGCGCGAAAACCGGATCCGGCCCAGTCTCGAACCAGGCGGCGCCCGGTCCGAAGCTTGCGGAATGCCCTGTCGCGTCGATGCGTATGCCGCCATCGATCAGGCAGCGGATGCCCGGCCCCTGATGGGTGTGGAGAAAGGCGCAACCGCCCGGTGGGAAGGAGACGCTGTCTGCGCGGATAAGTACCTCGTCGGCGATGGGCCATTCGAGGCTCTGGCGCAGCTTTTCCCGCGTGACACCCGCAGCGCCCGTCAGCGCAACAACGGGGGAGTTTGCCGACGCGAGTTCATAGCGCCAGACCGTCGCGCCGCATGACGCCGCGGTCACCGTACCCGCTCCCGTCACGAGCACAGCCTGATCATCGCGAAGCGCCATGCCGCCGACATCGATTTCTCCGTGAACGACGTAGCAGACGCGGTGAACGCCATCGGCCGGCAGTTCCAGCTTGGCACTTGCGGCCATCACGTCCTCGACCAGACGCAGTTCCTTGGCAGGGCTGCTCATTCTGCGGTCCCCTCGAACGGGTTCGGCGAAAAGGACGCTGGCAGCAGCAGCTTGTTTTCCTGATTTACGACGAAGGGGCGGACCTTCGCCACATAGGTCTGCCAGCCAGCATCGGCGTTCAGTTTGCGACGGCGGGCTTCGCGGTCCGCGAGGTCGCGATAGGCCCATAGATGGACGATCTGGTTGAGCGGACCGAACTCCGTCGAGAAATAGCCGACCATCGTCCCGAGAATGCCCTTTTGGATGGCGAGCCCCTCGGCCTCATAGGCCTTGAGGTATTCCCGCACCTTGCCGGGCATCAGCGTGTAGATCCGCTCCTCGACGATCATGGGCGTGGTTCCCGGTGGCTTGTTGCTATGTCTGACCGTTCCGTCGATCAGCCTTCGCATTCCCACGATGATCCTAAGGGAGCCTCGCGCCGTCCGCTTACCGCAGGGTCCGGCAACTTACCTTTTCGTCCGATTTAGTGGATGATGCCGCAAAGGCCTGCCAGTGAGAGCGGGGGAGGGAGGAAGCATGACCGGCGTCGTCGGCGTCCATCAGGGCCTTTTCGGGCGGGTGACGCTTTTCTGCACGAACCAGCCCGTTCACGTCCATGCCCACCCGCATGTCCACGCGCTCATCAAGGTTGAGGGAAAAGACGGCTCCTATGAGGTGGACGGCACGCTGTGCCCGATCACCGATGACGAGATGGTGCTGATCAACCCTTGGGTGCCTCATGCCAACTGGAGGGACGTGAACGATCCGCCCATCACCATTCTCGCCCTCTATCTCGAGGCGGGCTGGCTGGTGCGCGATGGCGGCCTCGTGGGCCGGCGCCCCTTCAATCGCCGGTCGGCTATTGTGGATGGGGATATGAGAGCGCGGGTAGCCAAGATCGCGGCGGCCATCGCCGATGCCGCCTCATCGGCGGGCGAAGATCAATTGGAGATCGACATTCACGCGCTGTTCCAGCGCATTCTGGCGGCAAACTGTTCGCAGGACATCGGGCCGATAGATGCAAGGACCGTCGATCACCGCATCCGCAAGGCGATCAGCCTGATGCGCGCGTCTCCCGAAAAGCCACAGAGCCTCGACAATCTCGCCCATTCTGTCGGGCTTTCGCGATCGCGCTTCTTTGAGCAGTTCAGCGCCTCGACTGGGATGACGCCGAGCGTTTACAGCGACACGCTGCGGGTCGAATATGCCATTGAGCAACTGATCGGCAGCACCCGCTCCGCCCACGACATCGCGCTCGACCTCGGCTTTTCCGCGCCCGGCCATTTCTCGCGCTTCTTCAAGAACAAGATCGGTTTCACGCCGCGGGAATACCGGCGCGTGGCCAATATGGCCGCGGACCTCAGTCGGAATGCCTGAGTGACGTATTGCCGCTCCTTCGGCCGAGGGCCGGATCCAAGCAACGGCTGCGGGACAGAACATGGCGCTTCTTCTTTTTGGCGAGCGCCATCGCGCGCGTCGTCTTCGGATAGTTGGCCGACCGGTCGAGCGCCGGCCTGCGGATTCTGTCGTTTCTTGCCCTGGCCGCGGGCAGCGCGACGGTCTGGCTCGTAAACGTCGATCCCGCGAGCACGTGGCCGTTCCTGACCTGCATCGTTCTTCTGGGCAGCAGTGCATTGAGGTGGAATGGTTCTGATCCGAGACCGATCATTGGACCGCCCGAGGGTGGAGTTTCCGGGCCTTGATCACGGTAGCGGGCTGGGAGCGCCACCGGGATTTTGCAGCGAGATCGGAGGCTTGTTGCCGATGGCGCTGCGTGGCCGGACCTCGTTGATTTCTCTACGCCAAGCCTCCATTTTCGACCAAGCGTCATCGTGGCCGACCCCGGGCCATGCGCCGCAGCAAGCCTCCGGCTTTCTCACACGGCTCCGGTCGACCCGAACATGAAACCGCGCGAGAAGGGCATGGGGGGCACCGCGATCGTGCTCAGATCCACCGTTTCGCCGTCCCTGCCGTCGATCGCCTCCCGGAAGGCACGACACACCGCGACGAAATCGCCGCTGTGCGGCGACAGGCGCAGAGCGGTGACGCCGGCGTCCCGCAGCGTGCCGACGTCGCCGATCAGGTTGCAGCAGTTGTAGGAGAGCGTCTGCACGCCGTTGACGGCGAGGAAGTCCTGGCCGTCGAGGGTCTTGACCACCATTCCGTCGGGGTCCTGATCGCAGACGAACTGGCAGGAATCCTTGGTCCGGTCATGGACGCGGGCGTGATAGCAACGCGCCGATATGGCCAGCGGCACGCGGCCGAAGGCGAAGACCTCGACACTGATGCCGAGCGGCCGGGCCGCCGCGGCAAGGCTCGCCACCGAGGCGAAGGGCAGTTCGGGAGGCAGGCAGACGGCCCTTGCCCCGCGCCGCGCGAAGAAGCCGAGCGTCGATTCGTTGTAGACGTTCACCAGCGGCCCGATGGAGAAGGCCGGCTTCTCCGCATGTCCGTCCTTGCCGGCCCAGCGCATGAGCGTCAGGTCGTCGATCTCGACCTCGTGGTCGTTCTGGGCGAACAGCCCGGCCGCTGCCCGCCGCTCCCGCGGCAGGGTGACGAGCGCGAGCGAGGTGAGGACGACGCTCTTGCCGCCGCGCTCCAGCCGCTCCACGGCCTCGACGATGCGGTCGGCATAGAGCGGCAGGCGCTTCGAGCAGACGCTCTCGCCGATGACCACCCGATCGACCGGCGCCTCGTCGGCGAGGCGGGCATAGAAGTCGCTCCAGGCATCGGTGGCCCAGTGGAACAGCAGCGGGCCGACGGTCAGTTCCATGACGTTCTCCGCCCGCGCCTCAGCGCCAGGTCTTGCGATAGGCGCCGGCCGTGGTCTGCTGGCCTTCGGTCAGGCGCCACAACTCGCTGGCCGGGATGGGAAGGCCGGCCGCCTCCGCTTCGCTCGCCTTGCGGAAGGCGCGCACCACGGCCTCGACATAGGCGCGGCTGCGCTGGCGGCCCTCGATCTTCAGGGCGCGGACGCCGGCGCGGGCGAGTTGCGGCATCAGCGCCGCCGCATCGAGGCTCACCGGATCCTCGAAGATGTGGCCACGATAGTGCTCGGTCTCGAAACAGCCCTTGCACAGGGTCGGATAGGGCGCGGCCACCGCCTGCGGCACCCGGTGGATGGTGAAGCCGCCGAGCCGCGCGACCAGATCCCCGCCCTCCTCGGCATAGGCGACGTGGCTGGCCGGCGAGCAGACGCCGTGCATGTTGGGGGAGCGGCCGGTGGCATAGGAGGACAGCGAGCAGCGCCCTTCCGCCATGACGCAGAGGCCGCCGAAGATGAAGACCTCGGTCTCGACGTCGATCTCGCGGTTGATGACGGCGATCTCCTCCACCGTCAGCACGCGCGGCAGCACGACGCGGCGGATGCCGAAGGTCTCGGCATAGAAATTGATGGCGTCGGCGTTGGAGGCCGCAGCCTGGACCGAAAGGTGCAGGCGGCGGTCCGGGTGTCGCTCGGCGGCATAGGCGAGCAGTCCGACGTCGGCGAGGATCACCGCATGGGCTCCGCAGGCCAGCGCGTCGTCGACTGCCGTGTGCCACAGCGTTTCGCTTCCGGCGCGCGGGAAGGTGTTGATGGCGACGAGCACCTTCACCCCGCGCGCCGCGGCATAGGCGACGCCTTCCGCCATCTCGGCGCGGGAGAAGTTGAGGCCGGGGAAGTTGCGGGCGTTCGTCTCATCGTTGAAGCCGCAATAGACGCTGTCGGCGCCGGCGTCCACCGCCGTCCGCAGGGCGGCCGGCGTACCGGCCGGGCAGACGATCTCGAGCCGTTCACTGGCCATGCTGCAGGGTCCCCCGGTTGGGTCGCGACAGGCTGACGCCGGTCAGGCGTTCGACGAGGGGGAGAATGCGGGAGACCGGTGGCGCAGCCAGGGCGCGCAGGGGACCGAGGCCGTGAAGGGCCTCCTCCGACAGGTCGATCTCGGCGTCGTCGATGGCGTTGCGAAGCGCCAGGACAGCCTCCGTGTCGCCTTCGATCACCAGGTCGCGCGAGAAGAACAGGGCATCGCCGTCATAGCTGCCGTGGACGAGGCCGAGGAGCGCGGCCAGCGGTCCGCCGATGCGGGCGTCCCGGGGCTCCGTCGTGTGGCGCGGCAGGACGCGCAGCCGGCCCTCGGTCGCAGCGGGATGAAGGATGAGGACGAAGGGCAGGTCCGTCGGATCGATCAGGTAGCGGGAACCAGCGAATACGCCCAGCCTGTCGAACAGGCGCGGATGGCGCTCCGTCGTGACCGCCACGAGCCGGGACAGGAGAGTCTCGATGACGATGGACGGCATTCCACGCAGCAGCATTGCGGCCGCCGCCGGAAACGCCGGGATGCGTTCGGACTGATCCATTGTGAAATAACGGCAGGTCGGCGAGGCCGCGTCCTTGCGCCATCTCAAGGCGCGGACGTCGAAGGCTCGTCAGGAAGCACGATCGTCGCATGCCAGAGAGGGCTTTCCAGTGCAGCGGGATCATCCGCGGTTTCGCGGCCTGCGGGAGTTTCTCGCCTTTCTCGCCGCGCGCGAGGATCTCGCCCGCGTCGCGACGCCGGTGGACACCGTTCTCGATATGACCGAAGTGCAACGGCGGGTGCTGCGCGCCGGAGGACCGGCCCTGCGCTTCGACGCCGCGACGGTCGGCGGCCACCCCGCCGCCATGCCCGTCATCGCCAATCTGTTCGGCACAGAGGAGCGCGTCGCCGCCGGCCTTGGCGTTCGCCGCGAGCGCGTCGGCGAACTCGGCGAGTTGCTGGCGGCGCTGCGGGAGCCAGCCCCCGTGGACGGACTGAAGGACGCCCTGTCACGCTGGCCGATGATCCAGGCGGCGCTGTCGACCCGGCCCGCCGTCGTCGGTTCTCCTCCCTGCCAGGAGGTCCGCCACATCGGCCCCGCCGTCGACCTCTCGATGCTGCCGGTGCAGACCTGCTGGCCGGGCGAGCCCGCCCCGCTCATCACCTGGCCGCTGGTCGTCACGCGGCCGCAGGACGGCGAATGGGACGACACCGGCCGCTACAATCTCGGCGTCTATCGCATGCAGGTGGCGGACCGCGACGCGGCGATCCTGCGCTGGCTCGCCCATCGCGGCGGCGCCGCTCATCACCGGGCCTGGGAGGCGCGGGGCGAGGCCATGCCGGTGGCGGTGGTGATCGGCACCGATCCGGCCACCATGCTCTCCGCCGCCCTGCCGCTGCCGGAGACCCTGTCGGAAATCCGCTTCTCCGGCGTGCTGCGCGGCGAACGGCCGCGCCTGGCGCCGGCCGTCACCGTGCCGCTGATGGTGCCGGCCGATGCCGAGATCGTCATCGAGGGCTTGGTGCAGCCAGGAGAGCGCGCGCCGGAGGGTCCCTATGGCGACCACACCGGCTACTACAATTCCGTGGAGAACTTCCCTGTCCTCCGGGTCAGCGCCATCACCACGCGATCCGATCCGCTCTATCTCACCACCCATACCGGGCGGCCGCCGGACGAGCCCTCGGTCATCGGCGCCGTCTTCAACGAACTGGCTCTGCCGATGATCCGTCGGCAGATCCCGGAGATCGTCGATCTCTGGCTGCCGCCCGAGGCCTGCTCTTACCGGATGGCGGTGGTCTCCATCGACAAGCGCTACCCCGGTCAGGCCCGCCGGGTCATGATGGCGCTGTGGGGCATGCTGGCGCAGTTCAGCTACACCAAGACCATCGTCGTCGTGGACCGCGACATCGCCGTGCGCGACTGGAGCGACGTCATGTGGGCGATCGCCACCCGCTCCGATCCCTCGCGCGATCTGGTCGTCATCGACCGCACGCCGATCGACTATCTCGACTTCGCCTCGCCCGAGGCGGGGCTCGGCGGCAAGCTCGGCATCGATGCGACGACGAAGATCGGTGCGGAGACGCATCGCGAGTGGGGTGTCGTTCTTGCGATGTCGAAGGACGTCGAACGGCGGGTCGATGCCCTCTGGCCGAAGATCGCCACGGACCTGACGGGGCGGAAGCCATGACGCCGCGGGTTGTCGTCGGGGTGAGCGGTGCGTCCGGCGCGGTGATCGCGGTGCGGATCGTCGACCTTCTCGCAACCCTTGGCGTCGCCATCGACCTCGTCATCTCGTCCGCCGCCGAGCGCACCCTGGCGCACGAGGTGGATGCCGAAGCCGCGGACCGGCTGCGGGCCCGTGCCCACGTCGCCCACGCCATCGATGACATCGGCGCCACCATCGCCTCGGGGTCCTATCCGGTCGCCGGCATGATCGTCGCGCCCTGCTCCATGCGCACCCTGGCGGCCATCGCCCACTCGCTGTCGGACAACCTTTTGGTGCGCGCCGCCGACGTGCAGTTGAAGGAGCGGCGGCCACTGGTTCTCCTTGCGCGCGAGACGCCGCTGCATCTCGGCCACCTGAGGGCCATGACGGCGGTGACCGAGATGGGCGCCGTGATAATGCCGCCCGTGCCGGCCTTCTACCGGCGCCCCGACAGCGTCGAGGCGATCGTCGACCATATTGCCCGCCGCGCCATCGATCAGTTGCGCCTCGGCCCTCAGATCGCCGCGTATTGGGATCCACAATAGCATTCCTTCTCTTTCGGGTTCCTCGGAAGCGGACAGTTCTGCAATAAGCCATGGTCCGAGTGCGATGGTTCCGGTCTCCCGAGCGTTCAGCGCGTGGGTGCACGGCGTGAGGGGTTAAGTCGCCGTGTCTGGCCGACGCTCTCGCTCCAAACAGTGCCCCTAACAACAGTTTGGTGCCCAATAAGTATGCAGTCCGCGGACCAAGTAACCTCCCGTTAACCATTCAATATGTACGTTAACGGACAAGACGCGTCCTATATCGAACGCACCCGTGAGGCCAACGATGCCCTCGCGATGGCTGTGGCCGGGGTGTCTGGCCGACTGGCGCGTTGCGCCCGGCAAGACGCCAAGAGGCCCGACCAGTCGTTACCCACCTGCGTCACCCAATGCCTCCCCCGGATGGAGAACGTCCCATGCTGTCGCGCCTCTCACTGAGAACGGTCCTTTTCGCGGCTGTTGCCGCCCTGGCGGTCCTTCTGATCGGCCTCACCATCCAGCACAGCGTGGTTGCCTTCCGGCAGAAAACCACTGTGCAGGCTATCCAGGAGGGAAATGCCACCGGCGACCTCCTGCTCACCGCCGCCGGCGGCTGGGCCGCCGAGCGTGGTCGCACCACGGCACTGCTCAACGCACCAGCCGCGGCATCGGCCGGTGACCTTGCTCCCATCGGACAGCTTCGCCAGCAGGCCGACACCGCGTTTGGAAAGGCGCTCGAACGCCTCCGTCTGACCAGCGCGGGCCTTCCCGAGCTGGACCGGGCAGAAGCGGCCCTGCGGGAGATGGAACAGGTGCGTCGCCAGGTCGATGGCGAGCTCCCCAAGCCCGGCGATCAACGGTTGGGCCAGATGGCATCCCGCAACATCGCCGCCCTGACGACGCTTGTCGAAGCGTCCCAGCAGTTGCGTCTTGCGGCCGAGATGAGGGTCGACAATGCCGAAGCCCGCATCGCCGAGTACCAGAGGTTGAAGCATCTGGCCTGGGTCACCAGTGAATATGCTGGCCGGGAGCGCGCCGCCATTGCGGCGGTGATGTCTGCAAGGCAGGGGATCTCGCCGGAACGGCTCGACCAGCTGTCGCGCCAGCGGGGAACCGTCGAGCTGGCGTGGAGCATCATCGACGCACAAACGGCGAGAGGCGACGTGCCCGCCTCTGTGAAGGCCGCCGTCGAGCGCATCAAGGCCGGCTATTTCGGCGAGTTCCAGGCTCTGCGCGAGCGTGTTTACAAGGCTGGAACCACTGACGCGGCCTATCCGGTCGATG
>CAZPMD010000137.1:0-9792 GCA_964587395.1 uncultured Hyphomicrobiales bacterium | reverse complement strand
GCGGTGCCCGCCGATCGGATCGGCATGACCGGGTGCAGTGCGAGGAAGGGTTGATGCGACAGGCCGCCTCATCTATAGCAGCACCGACCCATTCGAGGCGCCCCATGCGGGCGAATGCCTTGTTTCGTGCCGCTTGATCACCATCTGACGGCCGCCACGGAGATTGCACCACCATGTCGTCCACCTTCGAAACCGTCTCGAAGATCATCTCGGAAACCTGTGACATTCCGCTCGAGAAGATCACGCCCGAGAGCCATGCGATCGACGATCTGGGCATCGATTCGCTCGATTTCCTCGATATCGCCTTCGCCATCGACAAGGCCTTCGGTATCAAGCTGCCGCTGGAGAAGTGGACGCAGGAAGTGAACGAGGGCAAGGCCAAGACCGAGGACTATTTCGTGCTCGGCGCGCTCTGCGGCAAGATCGACGAACTGGTCGCCGCCAAGGGCGCCTGATTCCCGGGACGCCGGCCTGCCGACGCGGCGCTGGCGGTGCCCCGTGCATGACCGGCCGGGCCTTCCGGCCGGTTTCGTCTTCCAACACCAGCCCTGACGCCTCCCGGCGGGGGAGATCAAAGCCTCCCATGCGGCTCGAATACTTCCAGATGATCACGCGCGTCCTGTCGTTCGACGCGCAGGCGAAGACCCTCACCGCCGCGGCCGACGTGCCGGCGGAGAGCCCGGTGTTCGAAGGCCATTTCCCGGGCTATCCGCTATTGCCCGGCGTTCTCATGATCGAGGCGATGGCGCAGGCCTCCGGCTGGCTGATCCTCGGCCTGAACGGCCTGACCGCCATGCCGTTCCTGGTCGGCACCAACTCCACCAAGATGCGCGACTTCGTGCAGCCCTCGACGCCGCTCGTCGTTCATGCCGAGATGGTCGGCGACGGATCGGGCTATGCCGTGACAAAGGCCTTCATCACCCGCGAGGGCAGGAAGGTCGCCGAGGCGGAGATCAAGTTCGCGGTGAAGACCTTCCCTGATCCGAAATTCGCCGCGATGATCCGCGAGTGGGGGGAACGTCTCCAGTTCCCGTTCGAGAAGCTGGAAACGGCCTGAAGGGAGTGCATGATGGCGATTGCCCCGGAACGTGAAGCCTGGATCACGGGGATCGGCCTGGTTTCCGCCCTGGGCGAGGGACTGGATGCGCATTGGCAGGCGCTGAACGGCGGCCAGGACGACTGGCTGAAGCTCGATACCGCCACCTATGCGCCCTACCAGGTCCACCCGGCGGTGCCGCTCGACCTCGCCAAGCAGATTCCCGACCGCGGCGATCGCCGGCAGATGGAGGCCTGGCAGCGTCTTGGAACCTATGCCGCGGGGCTCGCCCTCGACGATGCCGGCGCCAAGGGCGATGCCGACCTTCTGAAGCGCATGCACATGATCGTCGCGGCCGGCGGCGGCGAGCGCGACTATGCGGTGGATGGACAGATCCTGTCGGGTCTCGAGGCCTCCAACGAGCCGGGCAAGTTCCTCAACGAGCGGCTGATGAACGATCTCAGGCCGACCCTCTTCCTCGCCCAGCTCTCCAACCTGCTCGCCGGCAACATTTCCATCGTGCACGGCGTGGTCGGCTCCTCGCGTACCTTCATGGGCGAGGAGATGGCGGGCGTCGACGCAGTGCGCGTCGCCCTCGGCCGCTGTCATGCCGGGCAGGGCGACATCTTCCTCGTCGGCGGCGCCTATTCGGCCGAGCGGCCGGACACGATCCTGCATTTCGAGCTCGGCCACATGAACTGGACCAAGCCCTGGACGCCGGTCTGGGAACGCCCGAAGGACGGCGGCGGCACCATTCTCGGTTCTGTCGGAGCCTTCCTCGTGATCGAGGCGCGCGAGCATGCCGAAAAGCGCGGCGCCAAGCCGATCGCCAGGTTGACGAAGGTCTCCTCCGACCGCTCACGCCGCAAGGACGGCGATGCCGAGCACTCCATGGCGGTGCAGTGGAACGAGATTTCGCCGGGCCTCATTCCCGGCGCGACGGTCGTCGTCTCCGGTGCGACGGGGGTGAGCGAGCCGGTCGCGATCGAGCGCGATCTTCTCGACCAGCGTCGCGTGCCGACGCGGGCCACGGGGTCGGTGATCGGCCACAGCGTTGAGGCGACTTTCCCGGCCAATGTGGCGCTGGCAGCCATGATGGTGCAGCGCGGCGAGGCCGTGCCGCCGATCGGTGCATCGAAGGACGAGGCGCGCATGACCCGCAAGGTGAAGCAGGCCGTGGTCACCTCGGTCGGCCACTGGCGCGGCGAGGGCATGGCCCTCGTCGAAGCGGTCTGAGGAGGGCGCGATGGCTGCCATGAAAGACAAGCACGGCCGTCCCGTCGTCGTCGTCACCGGGATGGGCGTCGTCACCTCGCTCGGCAAGGGCAAGGACGAGAACTGGACGAAGCTGACAGCGGGCGAGTCGGGGATCCACACCATCACCCGCTTCCCGATCGAGGGCCTGCGCACGACGATCGCCGGCACCGTCGATTTCGTGCCCTTCGAGAACGCGCCGGACCTCACCACCAAGATGGCGGCGCTGGCGGGCGAGGAAGCCGTGACCGAGGCGAAGATCGGCGAGACCGGTGCCTTTCCCGGTCCGCTGTTCCTCGGCATGCCTCCTGTCGAGCTCGAATGGCCGCAGCGCCAGTATCTCGCGCAGGCCTCCGGCAAGACCGCCGACATTACCTATGCCGACATTCTGAAGGGCGCGGCGGCGAAGGACTTCTCCGCCATGCAGACGCGCTTCCTGTTCGGCTCGGTGGGCGATCAGCTCGCCGACCGCTTCGGCACGAAGGGCGCTCCCATTTCCATCTCCACCGCCTGCGCCACCGGCGCGACGGCCATCCAGCTCGCGGTAGAGGCGATCCGCCGCGGCGAGACCGAGGCGGCGCTCGTCATCGGGGCCGACGGTTCGGCGAACCAGGAATCGCTGGTGCGCTTCTCGCTCCTCTCCGCGCTCTCCACCCGCAACGACGACCCCAAGGCGGCCGCCCGGCCCTTCGCGAGGGATCGCGAGGGCTTTGTCATGGCAGAGGGGGCGGGCGCCCTCGTGCTCGAATCCTATGAGCACGCGACGGCGCGCGGCGCGACGATCCTCGGTGTGGTCGAGGGCTGTGGCGAGATGGCGGATTCGTTCCACCGCACCCGCTCGAGCCCGGATGGCGCTCCGATCATCGGCTGCATCCGGAATGCGCTCGAGGATGCCGGCGTGACGCCGGCCGATGTCCAGTACGTCAACGCTCACGGCACGTCGACGCCCGAGAATGACAAGATGGAGTATGTCGGCCTGTCGGCGGTTTTCGGGGATCACCTCGCCAACATCGCCGTCTCCTCCAACAAGTCGATGATCGGGCACACCCTCTCGGCCGCCGGGGCCATCGAGGCCGTGTTCACGCTGATGACGATCCGTAACGGCGTCATCCCGCCGACGATCAACCAGACGGAGGCGGATCCGGCGATCAAGCTCGACCTCGTGCCGAATGTGGCGCGCAAGGCCAAGGTGACACGCGCCATCTCCAACTCATTCGGCTTCGGCGGGCAGAACGTCTGCCTGGTGCTCGCCGCGGAGCCGGCCTGATGGGACGCGTCCTCGTCACCGGCGGCGCCAAGGGCATGGGAGCTGCCATCGTCCGGGCGCTGGTGGCCTCCGGCCATGACGTCACCTTCACCGCGCGCTCGTCCGGCGAGGCCGCCGAAGCGCTCGCCGCCGAACTGAAGGCGGCTCATCCCGACCGCGATGTCGCCATCGCCACCCTGGACCTTGCCGACAAGGCCGCGGTCGATGCCTTCTGCGCCGAGCTGGAGAAGGGCGAGCCGTTCTACGGTCTCGTCCACAATGCCGGTCAGCCCTATGACCAGCTCGCGGCGGTCATGGACCAGGCCAAGGCGGAGGCGGTCATGCAGATCAACTTCTTCGCCTTCACGCGCCTGGTGAACGCCATGGTGCGACCGATGATGCGGGCACGCACGGGCCGCATCGTCGCCATCGGCTCGGTGACGGCCGAGCGATCGAACCAGGGCAATGCCGCCTATGGCGCCTCGAAGGCGGCACTCGCCGCCTATTGCCGCACGCTGGCGATCGAGAGCGCCAAGCGCGGCGTGTCGGTCAATGTCGTCGCCCCCGGCTTCGTCGACACCGACATGATGGCGAAATATGCCGACTACCGGGAGAAGATGGAAAGCCAGATTCCGGCCGGGCGCTTCGCGCGGCCGGAGGAGATTGGCGGGCTCGTCGCCTATCTCATGTCGCCGCTCGCCGGCTACCTGACCGGCGCCACCATCACCCTTGACGGCGGCCTGACGGCTTCGATGGGACTGCAGCGCTGAAGGGCGGTACCGGGGTGACGCGCATGGCTCCCGCATCTCCGGATCCGCAACGACACAATGTCCTCAGCGCCACCTGGGCCTGGCTCCGGGCGACGATCGACGATCCCAACCGCATCGCCTGGCTCTACATCCCGGTCCTCGGTTTCCTGCCGCTGACCTTTGGCAGCACTGCGACCTTCTTCTATTTCGGCGCCTGCATCTATGTCGGCCTGATCTTTCTCGGCCGGCGGATCACCTGGGTCTGGCCGCCGACAACGGCCTTCGGCTGCCTGGTGGCGCTCGGCTACTTCGCGGTCACCATCCTCTCGCCGCTGCTCTTTCCCAACCGGATCGAGGGCTGGATGGATGTCGGCACGGCGTTCCACTACCTGACGCTCGCGATGCTGGTCGGAACGCTGGTCCAGACCCCGAAGGTCGATGTCTTTAACCTGTTCCTGAACGGCGTGCGGGCAGCGGCCATCGTCTCCTTCGGCCATGCGCTGGTGCAGGTGTTCCTGTTCGGGCACTCCCGCGCCACGGCCGGCATGGCCAACGCCATTCCCTTCGGAGACACGGCCATGCTCGCGGCGGGACTGTCGATGATCGGCTTCGCGCGGTTGTCCCCACGCATGCGCGTGTTCGCGCTCGCGGGCCTTTTCTGTGGTATCGGCGGCACCTTCCTGTCGCAGACACGCGGCGCCCTTCTGGCGCTGCCGCTGATCGCGGTGGTGATAGGGGTTCACCTCTGGCCGATGATCCGGGTCCGGTTCTGGCAGGCAGGAGTGTTGGCGGGCGCGGTCGCAGCATCGCTGGTCGCCTTTGCCATCGCCATCAAGGTGCCGGAGCGGATCGACGAGGTGCGCCAGGCGCTCCAGAGTGAAACACTCAATATTCACCGCGACCCCTCGACCGCCCATCGGGTCGTGCTCTGGACCTACGGGTTTGATGCGTTCCTGGAGAGCCCGCTGCTAGGCTACGGCAGCCAGAATGCCGTGGATGAGGTGCGCAAGCGAGCTGCCCGCGATGGCTTCGACATTCCGCCCTACCGGCACCTGCACAACGAGTTCGTCTCGACCGCGGTCGGGCGCGGGGTGGTCGGCCTGATCGCTCTGGTGTTTCTGCTGCTGGCCCCGATCATCATCGCAGCCGACGCCGCCCGCGATGGCTGCTATCGGGACAGGATGGCCTTCGCGATAATGCTGTCGGGCGGCTATGCCATCTTCGGTGTGACGAACCTGTTGTTCAGCCACGACCAGACCAATACGGTCTTCGCGTCCTGCTATCTTGTGCTGCTGGTGGCCGCCCACCAGTCCCGTGTCGGGCTCACGGCATTCCAGCGGCCGTTCCTCGGCGTGCCGCCGAGGGGCTGACGACGGCCGGCGTTGACCATTCCGAGCGATGGTTGTGGCGCCCCGCGCGGCCAGAGGCTAGGTCATGGGCGACCATGCTGAGCGAGAAGTGAAGGATTTGCGTCCAATGTCGAAGCACGCGCGGATCGTTCCCGTCATCCTGTCCGGCGGTGCCGGCACGCGGCTGTGGCCCGCCTCGCGCGAGGCCTACCCGAAGCAGTTCCTGCCGCTCCTGGGCGAGCGCTCGACCTTCGAGGAAACTCTCGCACGGGTCTCCGACCGTGAGGTCTTCACCGATCCCGTCATCGTCACGGGCGAGGATTTCCGCTTCCTGGTCGCCGATCAGCTCGCGCGCGCCGGCACGCCGGGGCGCATCATCCTCGAGCCGACGCGCCGCGATTCGGGGCCGGCCATCGCGGTGGCAGCCGAACTCGTCTCGCAGGCCGACCCCGACGCCGTCATGCTGGTGCTGGCCGCCGATCACCTCGTGACGGATCCAGGCGCCTTCGCCGCAACCGCCCAGGCAGGGCTTGCCGCGGCAGAAGCCGGGGCTCTCGTCACCTTCGGCATCCGGCCAACCCATCCGGCCACCGGTTACGGTTATATCCGCCCAGGCGACATGATGGACGGCCGTGTCCGCATGGTCGCGGCCTTCGTCGAAAAGCCCGACGAGGAGAAGGCCAAGGCCTTCCTCGACCAGGGCTATCTGTGGAACTCCGGCAATTTCCTGTTCCGCGCCGATGTTTTCCTCACCGAGCTTGCCACCTTCGAGCCGGACATCGCCAACGCGGCGAAGGCCGTCGCGGGCGCCATGACCGTTGACCAGACCGGTAACGTCACCTTCGAGCGCATCGACCGGGAGGCCTTCGCAGCCTCGCCGGCCAAGTCGGTGGACTATGCGGTGATGGAGCGCACCGACCGTGCCGCCGTGATCGAGGCCGACTACGCCTGGTCGGATCTCGGCTCCTGGGACGCGCTGTGGGACATGTCACCGAAGGATGACCAGGGCAATGCGGTGCGCGGCGCTGTGTCTCTTGCCGGCACGCGCAATTCCTACGTCGCCAGCGACGACATCCACACCGCCGTCATCGGCCTTGACGACGTCGCCGTGGTTGCCACCAAGGACGCCGTGCTGGTCGCCCATCGTTCGGTCGCCGGCGAACTCAAGACGCTGGTCGCCGACCTGCGCGGTGGCGGCGCGGAGACCCGACGCCTCGCCGACGAGCACCGCCAGGTGCTCCGTCCATGGGGCTCCTACGAGAGCATCGACCGCGGCGAGCGCTTCCAGGTGAAGCGCATCGTGGTGAAGCCGGGCGCCCGGCTGTCCCTGCAGAAGCACTTCCACCGCGCCGAGCACTGGATCGTCGTCAAGGGAACCGCCACTGTCGAGGTCGACGAGGTAACCAAGATCGTCCGCGAGAACGAAAATGTCTACATCCCGCTCGGCGCCTGGCACCGGCTGACCAATGAGGGCAAGATCCCGCTGGAGCTGATCGAGGTGCAGTCGGGCAGCTATCTCGGTGAGGACGACATCGTCCGCTCCCAGGACGACTACAAGCGGGTGTGAGGCAATCCCGCGACGGCGCGCACCATACGTGCGAGCCCCTCCGACGAAGGCTCGACCGGCTGCCAGCCGAGGGCGCGCAGCGCGCCATCATCGACGATGAGGTCTCCCGCCAGTTGACGGGCCATGCCGGGCGCGAGAGCTTTCAGCAGCTTCGTCGCGAAGGGCAGGGAAAATATGCCCGGTGACCGCCCCAGCGCCGTCCGCATGGCCGTGACCATGCCAGCGACCGTCAGCGGCGCCCCGTCGGCCAGATGAAAGGCACGGCCTTCCGTTGCCGGATGGTCGAGGAGAAGGGAGACGGCCGCGGCCAGATTGGCATCCGAAATCATGGACCTGCGCCCCTCGAGCCCCGCGAGAGGCAGGGGGACGGGCAGACGCGCCGCGCGCGCGAGCCGGGCCATGTTGCCCTTGGCACCAGCGCCATGGACGACCGGCGGACGCAGGATCACGGCGCCCGGAAAGGCCGCGCTTACCTGCTCCTCGCCTGCACGTTTCGACCGGCCATAGGCGTCGGTGGGAGCGGCGACGACACCCTCTGCCAGTGGGGCGGCCATCGAGGCACCGGCGACGGCGCGGGTCGAAGAGAGGACAAGGAAGCGGCTGACGCCACGGTCACGTGCCGCCGCAGCGAGGCGGCCCGCGCCCGCGGCATTGACCGCCATCATCATCGCCTCCCCGATCCCGAAGGGTTGGTGGGCGAGGCCGGCGGCATGCACGACCACCTCCATGCCGGCGCAGAGTGGCCCGAAATCGGATGGGCCCGCCAGATCCGGCAATACGGCGGGCTCGACCTTGCCCAGAAGGCTGCGCGGCAGGGGGCCGCGCGCCGCGGCACGCACCGCATGGCCCTGCGACGCCAGCCCCGCCGCGATAGCCGCGCCGACGAAGCCGCTGGCGCCGGTGACAAGTACCTTCATGGGCTCGGGGTCCGTCGCAGCCAGCCGACAATCGGCGCCAGCACCCAGGCGAGGCCGATAGCGAGGCATCCGACACCAACGACGGCGTGGTCCGCGAGGATGGATGTCACGGCGAGCACGGCGCAGGCGAGTGAAACCAGGGCCACCGTTAGAGAGACGCGGGGTGCGGACAGGCCCGAATCGACGGCCGCCTGATAGGCGTGGTCGCGATGCGGCTCGGTCAGTCGCTTGCCGGCGAGCAGCCTGCGCAGCAGCGTCGATCCACCGTCAGCCAGAGGGTAGGCGAGGACGAGGAGGGCCGCGGCGGCATGGCCTTGTCCCGCGAGCAGAAGGCTCAGCCATCCCAACAGGAGACCGACCGGCAGGCTGCCCGCGTCGCCGAGGAAGATTCGCGCCGGATGGCGGTTCCACCACCAGAAGCCGATCATGGCGCCGAAAGCAGCGGCCGCGATGAGGCCAGCCGGCAGCGACAGCGTGCCGGCTGCTGCCGCCAGGGCCATGACAGCGAAGGCCGGAACGGTGTGGGCGGCGGTGATGCCGTCGATCCCGTCGATGAAGTTGACGATGTTCATCACGGCAACCAGCACCAGGGCGGCGATCGCGCCGTCCGCCAGGGCAAGCCCGGTCGAGAACGCGCCCGGCCAGCCGGCCGGAAGGGCCGCTGCGGCCGCCGCTGCGCAAAGCGCCTGTGCCGCAAGCTTGAGGCGCCACGGCTGCGGTCTGACGTCGTCGATGAAGCCGACGAGCATCGCGCCGGCGATCGCGGCCAAAAGGACGATGGCGCTCTGATCGACAGCGCCGAGGAAGACGAGAGGGCCGAGCCCGACGAGGGCCACGGCGCCGGTCACGGCGAGCCCGGCTCCCTGCGGCGTCGGCACCCGGTGCGACGATCGCGCCTCCGGGCGGGCGCTGGCGACGCGCTGCAGCCACGGCAGGAGAGTGGCGATGGCGATCCACGACAGCACCGCCGCTGTCAGGGCGGATGCGACGAGAGGCGCGGCTGTCGCGGAACCAGAAATGGCCGTTACCCCGTCAGGACATGGTGCAGCGGGACCTAGCGCGGTCGCGCCCCGCCCGGCAAGCCAGTGCTCAGACGAGAGCGGCCCTGACGCTCTCGATGACGCGGGCCTGCAGCGCCTCGTCGAGATAGGGATGCATCGGCAGGCTGATGACGTCGCCGGCCAGGCGGTCGGAAACGGGCAGGCCGTTTCCGGCGACGGGATAGCGGCGATAGGCCGTCTGCTGGTGGAGGGGACGCGGATAATAGATGGCGGTCGGGATGCCCTGTGCCTTCAGGCGAGCGGCGAATTCGGCGCGGTCGCGGCCGCGCAGGCGGATCGTGTACTGGGCCCAGACGGAGACCAACCCGTCCGGGACGCCAGGCACGTCGACGAGATCGGCGAGGGCGGCGTTGTAGCGGGCGGCGATGACGTTCCGGGCGGCGATCTCCTCGGCGAAGATCTTCAGCTTCTCGATCAGCACGGCCGCCTGGATCGTGTCCATGCGGCCGGTCATGCCGATGCGCTGGTTGTCGTACTTGTCCTCGTTGTTCTGGCCGTGGATGCGCAGCGAGCGGATCACGTCGGCGAGGCCGTCGTCGTCGGTGAAGACGGCACCGCCGTCGCCGTAGCAGCCGAGAGGCTTGGCCGGGAAGAAGGACGTCGCAGTCGCCAT
>CAZPMD010000136.1:8976-9837 GCA_964587395.1 uncultured Hyphomicrobiales bacterium | reverse complement strand
ATCTTCAACGACAAATACGTGCTCGCCCTGCCGGACACGGCGACCGACCAGGATTACGCGGCGATCGAGGCCATCATCGCCCACGAGTATTTCCACAACTGGACGGGCAACCGCATCACCTGCCGCGACTGGTTCCAGCTCTGCCTGAAGGAGGGCCTCACCGTCTTCCGCGACCAGGAATTCTCCGCCGACATGCGCTCGCGCGCGGTGAAGCGCATCGCCGACGTGCGCCTCCTCAAGAGCCACCAGTTCGCCGAGGATGCGGGCCCCCTCGCCCACCCGGTCCGCCCGGAAATCTATCACGAGATCAACAATTTCTATACGGCGACCGTCTACGAGAAAGGCGCCGAGGTGATCCGGGCGCTGAAGGTGCTGATCGGCCCGGAGGCCTTCCGGCGCGGCATGGACCTGTACCTCGCCCGCCACGACGGCGACGCCGCAACGGTCGAGGACTTCATCGCCTGCTTCGCCGAGGCGAGCGGCCGCGACCTCGGCCAGTTCTTCCTCTGGTATCGCCAGTCCGGCACGCCGGAGGTGAGCGTCGCCACGCGCCACGACGCGAAGGCCGGCACCTTCACGCTCGACCTCACGCAGACGCTCCGGCCGACGCCGGGACAGAGCGACAAGAAGCCCATGGTCATCCCGCTCGCCTTCGGCCTGCTCGCGCCGGACGGCACGGAGCGGCCGCTGTTCACCGAGGACGGACAGACGATGCCGGGCGTGATCGCCCTCGACGAGGCCCAGCGCACGGTGGCCTTCTCCGGCCATCCGACCCGCCCGGTCCTGTCGATCAACCGCGGCTTCTCGGCGCCGATCGTGCTGAAGACCGATCTCGGCCGCGCCGATCTCGCCTTCCTCGCC
>CAZPMD010000136.1:0-8966 GCA_964587395.1 uncultured Hyphomicrobiales bacterium | reverse complement strand
GGTCCGGATGCGCGGCGCGGATGGCCGCGAACAGCGCCTCGCCTTCCTCGCCCGCCGCGACACCGACCCCTGCAACCGCTGGCAGGCGATCCAGACCCTGGCGACGGAGCACCTCGTGGCGGTCAGCCGCGGCGGGTCCGATCCGGAAGGCGCCACGGCCGTGGCCGCGGCCCTCGCAGCCGTGCTCGACGGGGCTGCGGCCGATCCCGCCTTCGCCGCGCAGTGCCTCACACTGCCCTCGGAAGCCGACATCGCCCGCGAGACGGGCAGCGACGTCGATCCGGACGCCATCTTCCGGGCGCGCGGCGCCCTCAGGCGCGCGGTCGGTTCGGAGCTGTCGACCCGCCTCGAGGGGGTCCTTGCCCGCTTCGCGACACCCGGCCCCTATTCGCCCGATGCCGCCTCGGCCGGACGGCGCGCCCTCTCCAATGTCGCGCTCGACCTCTGGGCAGCCAGCGGCGGCGACGACAGGCTCGCCGCGGTGGAACGTCGCCACCGCGACGCCGACAACATGACCGACCGCTTCGCCGCCCTCGCGGTGCTCGCACAGCATGCCGGGCCGCGGCGCGAGGCGGCGCTTGCCGCCTTCCGCGAGCGCTATCGCGCCGATGCGCTGATCCTCGACAAGTGGCTCGCCCTGCAGGCGGCCATTCCCGAGGCCGCGACGCTGGACCGGGTGCGCGCCCTGCTGGCCGACCCCGCCTTCGCCATGGGCAACCCGAACCGCCTGAGGGCGCTTGTCGGCAGCTTCGCCACCGCCAACCAGACGCAGTTCAACCGCCCCGACGGCGCCGGCTACGACTTCCTGGCCGATGTCGTCATCGACACGGACGGGCGCAATCCGCAGGTCGCGGCGCGTCTCCTCTCCGCCTTCCGGAGCTGGCGTGCGCTGGAATCCGGCCGGCGCGGCAAGGCGCGGGCGGCGCTGGAGCGGGTCGCCGCGGTCGGCACCCTGTCGGCGGACGTGCGCGACATCGTCGCGCGCTCGCTCGGCTGATCAGGGATTCCTTCCTAGAGACGTTAACCAAATATTTCCTTCCGTGTGATTCCGCGACTCTAGACAGCCCTCCGGCAAATCGATTCTTATGGCCGTGATTCGGAGGGGCTGGGGCTCGATCTCCGAGCGAAACTTCAGAGATTCGACGGGGGTACCGGCGATGGAGCGCAGTGTCGCGCCCAGCGCGGACGCGCTGATTCACGCCACGAGATCGCATGGTTTCGCCAGCACGTTCGACACGTCGCTGGAGACCTGGCTGTCCCCCTACGAGCCGTTGCTGCGGCGGCTCGTCCCGACCCTCATCATCGCCTTCCTCGTCGTCATGGGCGCCGGCGCAGTCCAGCAGATCCTCAACAGCCGCGTCGAGGCCCTCAACGGAATCGGCGCCGACCTTGCCATCGCCGCATCGGCCGTCGACATCGACCTCAGCCACCGCATCGCGCTCACCAACGGCGACGTCGGCATCGCGGCACAGATGGCGCTCGACCTGACCGCGCCGCGCATCGGCGCACCCGCAGGCCGCATCATCCTTGCCGCCGACCGAGCCGGACGCGTCGTCGCGGCGACGCCTCAGTCGGCTCTGCACCAGTGGATCGGCAAGCCCGTCCGCGATGTCTTCGACGTCCAGCCGGCGATTGCCACCGAGGCCGTTGCGGCGAAGCTGTCGTCAGGAGCCGACGCGATCCTCGTGGTACGGCCGCTGCCCCAGCCCCTCGCGCACCTCTACATCGTGCAAACCACCGATGCAGCCCTGGCGCAGTGGTGGCGCGCCACCGTGCTGACGGGCACGCTGTTCACCACCACCGGCCTGCTGCTGCTTGTCATCGGCCTTGCCTTCCACATCCAGACCATGCGCGCCGCCACCGCCGACATGATCAACCAGAATGCCCGCGCCACCATCGACGCGGCGCTGGAGAGCGGCGGCTGCGGCCTGTGGGACTGGGAGATCGGCACGCACCAGATGTACTGGTCCGCCTCCATGTTCGAGATTCTCGGCATGGGCGGCCGCGACGGGCTCGTCACCTTCGACGAGCTCCTGCCTCTCCTGCATCCCGACGACGGATATCTCGGCGGCATCGCCAACCTCACCGATCTCGATCCGCGCAACGCCGTCGACTTCCAGTTCCGCATGCGCCATGCCGACGGCCGCTGGGTCTGGCTGCGCGCCCGCGGCCGCGGCCTCACCCTCGCCGGGGTCGAGCATCCCCGCTTCGTCGGCATCGTCGTCGACATCACCGAGCAGCTCGAGCTCGCGGCGCGCAACGCCGCCGCCGACCATCGCATCCGCGAGGCCATCGAGACCATCTCGGAAGCCTTCGTGGTCTGCGACGACCAGGACCGCATCGTCGTCTGCAACTCGAAGTTCCGCGAACTGAACGGCCTGACCGAGGAACAGGCGCTTCCCGGCGGCCGCTACGACGAGATCCTGGCGGCGACAGGTGGCGGCGCTCGCGTCAAGGACGGCCGCGTCCTGTCCGATCGCTCGCATGACGGCTCCCGGGACCTCGAGGTCGAACTGGTCGATGGCCGCTGGCTGCAGATCAGCGAAAGACGGACCCATTGCGGCGGGTTCGTATCGGTCGGCACCGACATCACCGCGCTGAAGCGCCACGAGACCCAGCTCACCGCCAGCGAGCAGCGCCTGCGCGCCGGCGTCGCCGATCTCCAGCGCAGCCAGTATGCGCTCGAGATGCAGACCCAGCAGCTCGCCGAGCTCGCGGAGAAGTATTCCGAGCAGAAGACCCAGGCCGAGGAGGCGAACCGCGCCAAGTCGGAGTTTCTCGCCGCCATGAGCCACGAGCTGAGGACGCCGCTGAACGCCATCATCGGCTTCTCGGAGGTCATGAAGGACGGCCACTTCGGCCCGCTCGGCGCGGTGAAATATGTCGAGTACGCCCGCGACATCCACGACAGCGGGCATTTCCTGCTGTCCCTCATCGACGACATCCTCGACATGGCGCGCATCGAGGCGGGCCGGCTCACGCTGGAGCCGACACCGACCTGCCTCGAGGAGACGCTGGACGAGACCATGCGCGTGGTCTCCAAGATGGCTGCCGACAAGGAGATTCTCATCGAGGCCGAGGTGCCCACCGGCATGGATCTCGTTGCCGATCGCCGGTCCATCAAGCAGATCGCCCTGAACCTGCTGTCGAACGCGGTGAAGTTCACGCCGCGCGGCGGCATGATCTCGCTGCGCGCGCGAAAGGCCCGCGGCGTCGTCACCATCGCCATCGAGGATACCGGCATCGGCATTCCCCGCCATGCGTTGCGCAAGCTCGGCAAGCCCTTCGAGCAGGTCCAGAGCCAGTTCTCGCGCGACCATCAGGGTTCGGGCCTCGGCCTCGCCATCGCCAAGTCGCTGGCGGAGATGCATGGCGGATCGCTGCGCATCCGCTCGACGCTCGGCCAGGGCACGACCGTCGTGGTGCGGCTGCCGGTGGACGGCCCCGGCGCGCAGGCCCTGATCGAAAAGGAGGCGTGATCAGAGCGGGCCGACGATGGCCTCGAAGGCCTTGCGGACCTGCTTCTGCACCTCGGCCAGATGGGCGTCGACGGTGGCGAAATCCGGCAGCTCGCCGGCCCGCGCCAGAAGTCGCTTCAGCCCCGGCGCGGCGGTCTTCGGATCGAAGACATCCACAAGGCAGAGCCTGAGGATCTGCGTCAGGCGCTGGTAGAAGCGGCAGGCGGAGCGCAGCGCATCTCCTTCCGACGGCTTCAAGAGGCCGGCTGCGGCAGCCTTGTCCAGCACGCGGATCGTGTTGGTGTCGAGGATATCGGGGTGGCGGGCGCCATGGACCAGCTGCAGGGCCTGGGCGACGAACTCGATGTCGATCAACCCGCCGCGGACATATTTGAGGTCCCAGCGGTCGCCGTCGCCCTTGTCCTCGGCGATGGCCCGGCGCATGTCGACGATGTCGGCGAGGGTCGCCTTGGCAGGCCGCCTGGCGGTCAGCACGCGGCGGATGGCCTCGCTCACATCGGCCTCGAAGCCGGGCGTCGCGGCGATGACCCGGGCGCGGGTCAGCGCCATGTGCTCCCAGGTCCAGGCCTCCTTGGTCTGATAGGCGCGGAATCCGTCGATATGGGTGGCCACGGGCCCGGAACGGCCCGAGGGGCGCAGGCGCAGGTCGACCTCGAACAGCACACCCTCGCTGGTCGGCGCCGAGAGGGCACTGATCAGGCGCTGCGTCATGCGGGAGAAGTAGTGGCTGCCAGTCAGCGGGCGCGGGCCGTCGGAGGCATTCTCGCTGGGATCGTGGTCGTAGAGCAGGATGAGGTCGAGGTCGGACCCCGCCGTCATCTCCCGGCCGCCCAGCTTGCCCATGGCGATGACCGCCGTGCGCATGCCGGGAATGGATCCGTGGGCGGCAACGATCCAGTCGTTCACCGCCTGATAGAGCGCCTTGATGAGTTGTTCGGCGAGGCGGGCGAAGGCCTGGCCGGCGGCCTCCGCCGAGACCGTCCCGGCCAGCACCCTGACGCCGGTGAGGAAAAGCTGCTCCTGGCCGAAGATGCGGGCGCGGTCGAGCACGTCCTCGGCGTCGACGGCGAGCGACAGCGTCTCGCGGATGCGCGCGGCGAGATCGGCATCCGACGGCAACTCGCCAAAGAAGGCCGGCTCCAGCAACGCGTCCAGCACATGGGCGCGGCGTCCGAGCAGGTCGGCAAGGCGTGGCGCGGACCCGAGAACCTGCGAGATGAGTTCGAGAAGGTCCGGGTGGGTGCGCAGGATGGCGAGCAGCTCGATCGGCTGGGAATGGCGCGTCAGCAGTCGGTCGAAGGCGCGGAGGCCGAGATCGGCGTCGCCGCTGCGCGACAGGGCATCCAGCAGGGCCGGGCCCAGTTCGGCCACGCGCTCGCGCGCCTCGCGGGCGCGCAGGCCGCCGCCCTTGGGATGCTGCCACGCCTGGACCGTGGCGATGGCCGCTCCCGGATCGGCGAAGCCGATGTCCTTCAGCGCCGACAGGGTCGTCGCCCTGGGCGGCTCGGAGGTGAGGTCGAGCGTGCCCTTCACCTCGGCCAGCGGCGGCAGCGTCTCGAACAGCTTGGCATAGGCCGCCTCCACCGGCCGCAGCTCGGCGGTCAATGCCTCGGCGAAGGCGGCATGGTCGCGGTAGCCGAGGAAGAGCGCGATGCGCTCCACGCCCTCGGTGGTCTCGGGCAGGCTGTGCGTCTGCTCGTCGGCGACCATCTGCAGCCGGTGTTCCACCCGGCGCAGGAAGCGGTAGGCCCGCTCCAGCGCCTCGCGGGTCTCGGCCGTCACCCAGCCCGCCTCGCGCAGGCGGTCGAGCCCGGTGATCGTGTCGCGCACGCGCAGCGTCTGGTTGCGGCCGCCGGCGATGAGCTGCTGGGTCTGCACGAAGAACTCGATCTCGCGGATGCCGCCGCGGCCGAGCTTGATATTGTGCCCCTCCACGGCCAGCGCGTCATGGCCGCGGAAGGCATGGATCTGCCGCTTCATGGCATGGACGTCGGCGACCGCCGCATAGTCGAGGTATTTCCGCCAGATGAAGGGCTGCATCTCCTGGAGGAAGGCCTCGCCGGCGGCGATGTCGCCGGCGCAGGGGCGCGCCTTGATGAAGGCGGAGCGCTCCCAGGTCTGGCCGATGGTCTCGTAGTAGTGCAGCGCCGCCGGAGTCGAGATGGCGACCGCCGTCGCGCCGGGGTCGGGCCTGAGGCGCAGGTCGGTGCGGAAGACGTAGCCGTCGGCGGTGCGCTCCTGCAGGATCTTCACCAGCCGCTGGGTGATGCGCACATAGGCGGGCTGGGCGTCCTTGCCCGGCTTCATCGGCGCCTTGTCGGGGTCGAAGAAGACGATCAGGTCGATGTCGCTGGAATAGTTCAGCTCGAAGGCGCCGTGCTTGCCCATGGCGAGCACGATGTAGCCCGAGCCGACCTCGGCGTTCTTCGGATCGGCAGGGTCGAGAATGCCGCTGTCGGCAAGGTCGCGCATGAGGTGGGCGACGGCCTCCGCGACGGCGAGGTCTGCCGTCTCGGTCAGGGCACGGGTGACGGCCTCCAGCGGCCAGACGTCGCCGATATCGGCCAGCGCCACGAGCAGCGCCACCTGGGCACGAAAGCGCCGGAGCGCGCGGCCGACGCCCTCGTCGCTGCGCGCCTTGCGGCAGGTCGCCGAGGCCTCCGCCTTGAGCCGCGCGAAGCAGATCTCGGGCGACTCGGAGAGGCAGGCCTCGAGATGGGCGGGATCGTCCACGGCGATGGCTGTGAGGAAGGGGGAGTGGGCGAGAATGCCGGCCACCAGGGCGCGGGGCTTGGCCGCCTTCAACGCGGCCTCCAGGCCCGCCCGCACGCCGGGATCGTCGACCCCGTCGAGAAACTCGCCGAGGCGCTTCGCCGCCGTCGCGCCCTTCGGCATGACGGGAGCCGCCTTCAGCCGCGCGGCAAGGCTCTTCGACGAATCAGGCGGGCCGGACCGGGAGGTTCGTGTCATCGGCCAATCGTGGCAGACGCAGCGCCACCTTCAAACCCGGCCGATTGTCGTCGAGCGACAATCCACCGCCATGAAGGCGGGCGACGGCCGCGGCGAGGCTGAGGCCGAGGCCGGAGCCCGGACGCGAGCGGCTCGTCTCCAGCCTGACGAAGCGGTCGAGCACCCGTCCGCGGTCGCCGTCGGCGATGCCGGGGCCGCGATCGGCGACGCTGATCACCGCATCGGCGCCTTCCGCCGCGACGGTGACGGTGACGCGCCGCTCGCCGCCCTCGGGCGCCCCGTACTTCAGGGCATTGTCGAGGAGATTGGCGACGACCTGGCCAAGCAGTTCGCGGTTGCCGGTGACGCGCACTGGCGTGGCCACGACATCGAGGGCGATGCCCGCCTCCTCCGCCACGGGCTCGTAGAGCTCCGCCACGCCGCGGGCGATCTCGCCGAGGTCGAGGGGCACCATGCCCTCGCGCTGGGCGCCGGCCTCGGCGCGGGCGATCATCAGGAGGGCGTTGAAGGTGCGGATGAGCCCGTCGGATTCCTCGATGATGCCGGTGAGCGCCGCGCGATAGGCCTCCTCGCTCGAGGTCGTGCGCAAGGCCTCCTCCGCCTTGTTGCGCAGCCGCGTCAGCGGCGTCTTGAGGTCATGGGCGATGTTGTCGGAGACCTCCTTCATGCCCGCCATCAGCGCCTCGATGCGCGCCAGCATGTCGTTGACGCTGCCGGCGAGGCGGTCGAGCTCGTCGCGCGAGCCGGCGGTCGGCAGGCGCCCCGTCAGGTCACCCTCCATGATGCGGCGGGACATGTCGGTCATGGCGTCGACGCGCTTCAGCACGCGGCGCGTGACGAAATAGGCGCCGAGCAGCCCGAGGACGAGCGCCACCATCAGCGCCAGTCGGAAGCCGCGCCCGAAGATCTCGCGCATGCGGTCGCGTTCCTCCAGGTCGCGGCCGACGAGGAGGCGGAAGTTTCCCGGCAGGCCATAGACCTGGACGATGGCGCGGTGCGGTCGGTCGGTGGAGCCCTCGCCGGCGCGGCGGTAGTCGGTCTCGATCCATCCGGGTCTGTTCAGTGTTCCGGCGGGCAGCTCGCCGATGTTGCCCGCCAGGGAATCGCCGGTGAAGCTGGTGACGAGATAGAGCGAGGCGCCGGGCCGGTTGCCGCGCTCGTCCACCACCTCGACCAGCCGACGGATCCCACCGATCGCATATTGCTCGGCAAGGCCCCTCACCTCCGCGGTGATGGTCTCGGTGAGCTGGTCGGTGAACAGCCGCTGTGTCGCAAATCCGAGCCAGCCGATGACGAAGCCGGCGAAGAGCACGAAGATCAGCAGGTAGGCCGCAATGATCTTGAAGGCCGTCGTCGACAGGAGCGTCCGGAAGCCCGAGGCCCGGCGCGGCGGTCTCGCCGGGGACGGCGCGGCGGTGGTCACGCGCGCACCGTGTAGCCGGCACCGCGAATGGTATGGATCAGCGGCCGCTCGAAGCCCTTGTCCACCTTGGAGCGCAGGCGCGACACGTGGACATCGATGACATTGGTCTGCGGGTCGAAATGGTAGTCCCAGACGTGCTCGAGCAGCATGGTGCGGGTCACCACCTGGCCGGCGTTCTTCATCAGATACTCGAGCAGGCGGAACTCGCGGGGCTGCAGCAGGACCTCCTCGCCCGCCCGCGTCACCCGGTGGGACAGGCGGTCGAGTTCGAGATCACCGACGCGGTAGAGCGTCTCCGGCGCACCGGCCCCGCGACGGCGCGACAGGACCTCGACGCGCGCGAGCAGCTCGGAGAAGGAATAGGGCTTGGGCAGGTAGTCGTCGCCGCCGGCCCGGAGCCCCTGGACGCGGTCGTCGACCTGGCCGAGGGCCGAGAGGATGAGCGCAGGCGTGTCGCGGCCCCCTGCCCTCAGCTCGGCGATGACGGAGAGGCCATCCTTCTTCGGCAGCATGCGGTCGACCACGAGCACGTCATAGGGACCGTCGCTCGCCATGGCGAGGCCGTCCTCGCCGTCTGCGGCGTGGTCGGCGACATGGCCGGCCTCCCGGAAGGCCTTGACGAGGTAGGACGCCGCCTCGCGGTCGTCCTCAATGATCAGAATCCGCATGATGGCCATGATATACGGGCTCCACGAGCCATATCCAGTTGCCTGCCCCGCACCGGGCGCGGAGCGGAGAGGCGACACCCGACAAGGCCCGGCGAGAGACGGAGGGGGTGGGAAAAAAAATGGCGGGGCGACCGGACATGGAGATCCGACCGCCCCGCGCGAGACGATCCTGGCTGGCGGGGGGCGACTGGGGTTGCCACACCAGGATCACTCGTGAGTTGCGGCCGGCGTCGGAAAGGTTCGACGCCGGCATGCGTTTTCTCAGCTCGGGTTGAGCGGGATGGCGACGAAGCGCTGGCCGTCTCCGGAGCGCAGGCGGATCAGGGCGGACTTGCGCCCCTCGCTGCGGGCCGCTCCGAGAGCCTCGCGGACGTCGCGCAGCGAGGACACCGGGACCTTGTCGGCCTCTGCGATTTCCGCCGGCGT
>CAZPMD010000135.1:0-9875 GCA_964587395.1 uncultured Hyphomicrobiales bacterium | reverse complement strand
TCGCCCAGGCCTGGCCGACGGGCGAGCGCGCCCTGTCGCAGCAGGAACGGCTCGAACTGCAGCAGCGTCTCGCCCAGGTCGGCCTCTACACCGGCACGGTCGACGGCAAGCTCGGCGCCGGGACCCGCGAGGCGCTGCAGCGCTTCCAGGCGCGCGCCGGCATGCCCGCCGACGGCTTCCCCACGGCCGCCCTGTTGCAGCGCCTGCGCCGCGGCAGCTGATACCGGGGACAGATTCAGCCCTGAATCCACTGCCTGTCGGCATTGCGCCGATGACTTGCCCCCATTTTGGCGCCGGGTGCTAAACTGCCCGTGCTGTTGGGGAGACATGATCCGTGGTGGTGACTGACCTTCGTCGCATTGTCCTTTGGGCCTGCCTCGCGCTGATGACGCTGGTGGCAGTGCCGGCGCGCGCGCAGTCGCCCTATGTCGACGACCGCTACCCTCACCTCTTCGCGCCGCGCGACCAGCGCCCGCGCATCATCACCATTCCGCAGGGGTCGCGTCAGGCCGCGCCGCGCGCCGCACGTTCGGCGGAATCGGTCCGCCCTCCCCGCGACCGGGCCGCGACGCTGCCCACCGTGACCGACGGAACCCAGCCGCCGGCCGCCGATGCACCGGCTTCGCCCACGACCTTCTTGCTCGTCCTCGGCGACAACCTCGCGGAGTGGCTCGCCTATGGCCTCGAACAGGCCTTCGAGGACGTCCCCGAGCTCGGGGTGCTCGACAGGACCCGGCTGTCGTCCGGGCTCACCCGGCCCGAGTTCCATGACTGGAGCCGGGCCGTCCCCGAGACCCTCGCCCAGCAGGCCAAGGTCGACTTCATCGTCATGATGGTCGGATCGAACGACAGGCAGGCGATACGCCTGGAGCGCGAGAGCATCGAACCGGACAACGAGCGCTGGCGGGATCTCTACGCCCAGCGCGTCGATGCCGTGATGCAGGCGATGAAGGCCCGCGGAGTGCCCGTCTACTGGGTCGGCGTGCCGCCGCTGCGCGGCCAGCGCAATTCCTCGCACATGCAGATGCTCAACGAGGTCTACAAGGAGCGCGCCCAGAAGAACGGCATCAACTATGTCGACGTCTGGAACGGCTTCGTCGACGAGCATGGCAACTACACCCAGTTCGGTCCCGACTTCGCCGGCCAGGTCCGCCGCCTGCGCACGGCCGACGGCGTGCACTTCACCGCGGCAGGGGCCCGCAAGCTCGCCCTGTTCCTCGAACAGGATCTCCGGCGTGATCTGCTCGGCCGCATCACGCCCGCCGTTCCGCAGCTGCCATCGGACCCCTCCTCCGAGCCGTCGGTGGCACCTCCGGGCATTCCCGTTCCGGTCGCACCGCGCCCCCTGGCTGGACCCATCCTGCCGCTGCACGGCAATCCGAGCATTCCTGCCGCGAGCGGTGGCCCCGCGCCCGAGGCGCCGGCCGGTCGCGGCGAGTTGATGGGGGCGACAGGGGCGAGGCGAATGTCAGCAACTGCCACGGCGGTCCTGGTTCGTGGCGAGGCGCCCGCCCCGGTTGCCGGCCGCATCGACGATTTCAGCTGGCCGCGCGCACCCGGGCCAGGCCCGATGCAGGTGCCGCCCGCCGAGCCCGCGGCGGCCACCCGCCAATAGTCATATTGTTGCGTGATCGGCGGAATAACATTCCATTTCGGTCGCGCTTTTCGGCGGCCTGGCAATAAACACCATGCCATGCCGGCCTGCGGCACGGATTGCCGCTTGTGTCGCTGTTTGAAATCTGTCAAATAACGGTCGAGAAAGGTCAGCATCGCTGCCCTATCCAACATGACCCCGACAACGGGGCGATCGGGGAGGACGTAAGGCCCCGAGTTTGCATGCCGGACCGGTTGCGGGTTTGCCCCCGTCGCCTGTGCCGGTTTCGTGTGTCACGATCGAGGGCACGAAGGGCGGCCGGGTGCCGCGAAACGAGGTGGATGATGAGCACGCAGCTTTTTGGCGCGATGTCGGCTGAGGGGATCGAGGTGCGGACGAATCGCGCCACGAAAACCAATCTGCCCGTCGACGTCAAAAACCGCACGCGCGCCGTCATCGACCCTGGCCTGCCCGCAGCGCAGGGCCTCTACGACCCGCGCAACGAGAAGGACTCCTGCGGCGTCGGCTTCATCGCCGACATGAAGGGCCGCAAGTCCCACAAGATCGTCCAGGACGGCATCCAGATCCTGCTGAACCTCGAGCACCGCGGCGCGGTGGGCGCGGATCCGCGCGCCGGCGACGGCGCCGGCATGCTCGTCCAGCTACCAGACGCCTTCTTCCGCAAGGAGGCCGCCAAGCTCGGTTTCGAACTGCCCGAGCCGGGCCACTATGCCGTCGGCTTCATCTTCTTCCCGCGCGACCCGGAAGGGCAGACCATCGTCCGCGAGGCCATCGAGAAGGTCATTGCCGACGAGGGACAGGTGCTGCTCGGCTGGCGCGACGTGCCGACCGACAACGCCTCGCTCGGCGAGAGCGTCAAGCCGACCGAGCCGCTGCACAGGCAGATCTTCGTCGCACGCGGCGCGGGCGTCGAATCCGAGGACGAGTTCGAGCGCCGCCTCTTCGTGCTGCGCAAGGTCATCTCCAACCTCGTCTATGACCTCAACGACCCGCGAACCAGGGGCTACTACCCCGTATCGCTGTCGTGCCGGACCATCGTCTACAAGGGCATGTTCCTGGCCGACCAGCTCGGCTCCTATTTCCCCGACCTGCACGATCCGAGCTTCGAGAGCGCGCTTGCCCTCGTGCACCAGCGCTTCTCGACCAACACCTTCCCGGCCTGGTCGCTGGCCCATCCCTACCGCATGGTCGCCCACAACGGCGAGATCAACACCCTGCGCGGCAACGTCAACTGGATGGCGGCACGCCAGGCCAGCGTCGATTCCGAGCTCTTCGGCAACGACATCTCCAAGCTCTGGCCGGTCTCCTACGAGGGCCAGTCGGACACGGCCTGCTTCGACAACGCGCTCGAGTTCCTCGTTCAGGGCGGCTATTCGCTCGCCCATGCGGTGATGATGCTGGTTCCCGAGGCCTGGGCCGGCAACAAGCTGATGGATGAGCAGCGCCGCGCCTTCTACGAGTACCACGCCGCCATCATGGAGCCGTGGGACGGCCCCGCCGCCATCGCCTTCACCGATGGCCGCCAGATCGGCGCGACCCTCGACCGCAACGGCCTGAGGCCGGCGCGCTGGTTCGTCACCAAGGACGACCGCATCATCATGGCATCGGAAATGGGCGTCCTGCCCGTTCCCGAGAGCGAGATCATCCGCAAGTGGCGCCTGCAGCCGGGCAAGATGCTGCTCGTCGACCTCGCCGAGGGCCGGATCATCTCCGACGAGGAGATCAAGGCCCAGCTTGCCAGCGCCAGCCCCTATGCGGAGTGGCTGGAGCGCTCGCAGCTGATCCTCGAGGACCTGCCCCCCGTCGAGCCGCGCGCCTCGCGCACCGACGTGCCGCTGCTCGATAAGCAGCAGGCCTTCGGCTACACGCAGGAGGACGTGAAGATCCTGCTCGAGCCGATGGCGACGACCGGCCAGGAGGCCGTCGGCTCGATGGGCACGGACACGCCGATCTCGGCGCTCTCGTCGAAGTCCAAGCTGCTCTATACCTACTTCAAGCAGAACTTCGCCCAGGTGACGAACCCGCCGATCGACCCGATCCGCGAGGAGCTCGTCATGAGCCTCGTCTCCTTCATCGGGCCGCGGCCGAATCTCTTCGACCTCGACGGCACCTCGCGCCGCAAGCGCCTGGAGGTCCGCCAGCCGATCCTCACCAACGAGGACCTGGAGAAGATCCGCTGCATCGGTCATCGCGAGGACTCCTTCGACACGAAGACCCTCGACATCACCTATCCCGCCGCCAAGGGCGCCGCCGGCCTGCAGGAGGCTCTCCAGCTTCTCTGCGACCGCGCCGAGGCCGCCGTCCACGGCCGCTACAACATCATCATCCTGTCCGACCGCATGGTCGGCCCGGACCGCATCCCGATCCCGGCGCTGCTCGCCACCGCCGCCGTGCACCATCACCTGATCCGCAAGGGCCTGCGCACCGCCGCCGGCCTCGTCGTGGAGACGGGCGAGGCGCGCGAGGTGCATCACTTCTGCTGCCTCGCCGGCTACGGCGCTGAGGCGATCAATCCCTATCTCGCCTTCGAGACCATGGAGGAACTGCACGCCAAGGGGCTTCTGCCGCCGGAGGTGGACGCCCACGAGGTGGTCAAGCGCTTCATCAAGTCGATCGGCAAGGGCATCATGAAGGTGATGTCCAAGATGGGCATCTCGACCTACCAGTCCTATTGCGGCGCGCAGATCTTCGACGCCGTCGGCCTCGCCGACGACTTCGTGGCGAAGTACTTCACCGGCACCGCAACCCGCATCGGCGGCGTCGGCCTCGCCGAGATCGCCCAGGAGACGGTGATCCGCCATACGGCGGCCTTCTCCGACGATCCGACGCTGAAGACCACGCTCGAGGTCGGCGGCGAATACGCCTATCGCATCCGCGGCGAGGATCACGTCTGGTCGCCGGAGACCGTGGCGGCGCTCCAGCATGCGGTGCGCGGCAACAGCCAGGACCGCTATCGCGAGTTCGCGCGCCTGATCAACGAGCAGACCTCGCGGCTTCAGACGATCCGCGGCCTGTTCCGCATCCGCACGGCGGAAGAGGACGGCCGCAATCCCGTCCCCCTCGACGAGGTCGAGCCGGCCGCCGCCATCGTCAAGCGCTTCGCCACCGGCGCCATGTCCTATGGCTCCATTTCGCGTGAGGCCCACACGACGCTGGCGCTCGCCATGAACGCCATCGGCGCCAAGTCGAACACCGGCGAGGGCGGAGAGGAGGCCGAACGCTTCCAGCCCCTGCCCGACGGACGCTCCATGCGCTCGGCCATCAAGCAGGTCGCCTCCGGCCGCTTCGGCGTCACGACGGAATATCTCGTCAATTCCGACATGATGCAGATCAAGATGGCGCAGGGCGCCAAGCCCGGCGAGGGCGGCCAGCTTCCCGGCCACAAGGTCGATGCGGTCATCGCCAAGGTGCGCCACTCGACCCCGGGCGTCGGCCTCATCTCGCCGCCGCCGCACCACGACATCTACTCGATCGAGGATCTGGCGCAGCTCATCTATGACCTGAAGAACGTCAACCCGCGGGCGGACGTCTCGGTGAAGCTCGTCTCCGAGGTCGGCGTCGGCACGGTGGCGGCCGGCGTCGCCAAGGCGCGCGCCGACCACGTGACCATTTCCGGCTTCGAGGGCGGCACCGGTGCCTCTCCCCTGACCTCGATCAAGCACACGGGTTCGCCGTGGGAGATCGGTCTCGCCGAGACCCACCAGACCCTGGTGCTGAACCGGCTGCGCTCGCGCATCTCGGTGCAGGTCGATGGCGGCCTGAGGACCGGCCGCGACGTCGTCATCGGCGCCCTGCTCGGCGCCGACGAGTTCGGCTTCGCCACCGCGCCGCTGATCGCCACCGGCTGCATCATGATGCGCAAGTGCCACCTCAACACCTGCCCTGTCGGCGTCGCCACCCAGGACCCGGTGCTGCGCAAGCGCTTCAAGGGCCAGCCCGAGCATGTCATCAACTACTTCTTCTTCGTCGCCGAGGAAGTGCGCGAGCTGATGGCCTCCATGGGTTTCCGCTCGATCGACGAGATGGTCGGCCAGATGCAGATGCTCGACCGCCGCGAGGCGATCGACCACTGGAAGGCCAAGGGTCTCGACTTCTCGAAGCTCTTCCACAAGCCGCAGGTTCCGGCCGAGGTCGGCATCCGCCGCTCCGAGGACCAGAACCATCACCTCGAGGCGGTGCTCGACCGCAAGCTCATCGCGGCGGCGAAGCCCGCCCTCGAGGACGGAAAGCCCGTCGTCATCGAGATGCCCATCGGCAGCGTCAACCGCTCGGTCGGCGCCATGCTCTCGGGCGAGGTCGCCACGCGCTTCGGCCATGCCGGGCTGGCCGACGACTCGATCCACGTGAAGCTGAAGGGCACCGCCGGCCAGAGCTTCGGCGCCTGGGTCGCCCGCGGCGTGACGCTGGAACTCGAAGGCGAGGCCAACGACTATGTCGGCAAGGGCCTCTCCGGCGGCAAGATCATCGTCTATCCCTCGTCGGAAGCCACCAGCCTCGACGTCGACAACTCGATCATCGTCGGCAACACCGTGCTCTACGGCGCCATCGAGGGCGAGTGCTACTTCCGCGGCGTCGCCCGCCGCTGCAACATGGCCATGGTCGAGCTGGAGCCGGTGCCGGAAGAGGACGACCTCCTCGCCCGCCACTACCACCAGTCCGGCGGCCTCGACAGCCACGGCCGGGTCGACGTCATGAGCGACATGAGCCGCTTCGACGCCGAGCGCCTGCACCAGCTCATCGCCAACCATGCCCGCTTCACGGGCTCGCGGCGCGCCAGGGACATCCTCGACCACTGGTCGGAGATGCTGCCGAAATTCAGGAAGGTGATGCCGGTGGAATACCGCCGCGCGCTTCAGGAAATGGAACAGGCCCAGCGTCCGCTCGCGCTGGCAGGAGAATAAGACGATGGGGAAGGTCACAGGCTTCTTGGAGATCGACCGCCAGGACCGGCGCTATGCGCCGGCCGGCGACCGCATCCGCCACTACCGTGAATTCGTCATCCCGCTGAGCGAGGAAGGCACCCGCGACCAGGCGGCACGCTGCATGAACTGCGGCATTCCGTTCTGTCACAACGGCTGCCCGGTCAACAACCAGATCCCCGACTGGAACGACCTCGTCTACAACGGCGGCTGGCGCGAGGCGTCGATCAACCTGCACTCGACGAACAATTTCCCCGAGTTCACCGGCCGCGTCTGCCCCGCTCCCTGCGAGGCGGCCTGCACGCTGAACATCGAGGACACGCCCGTCACCATCAAGACGATCGAATGCGCCATCGTCGACCGTGCCTGGAACGAGGGCTGGATCACCCCCGAGCCGTCGAAGACGCGCTCCGGCAAGATGGTTGCCGTGGTCGGCTCCGGCCCCGCAGGGCTTGCCGCCGCCCAGCAGCTCGCCCGCGCCGGCCATGACGTCCACGTCTACGAGAAATTCGCCAAGGCCGGCGGCCTGCTGCGCTACGGCATCCCGGACTTCAAGATGGAGAAGCGCCTCATCGACCGCCGCATCCACCAGATGGAGGCCGAGGGCGTCACCTTCCACTACAACGAGCACATCGGCGTCACCCGCCCGGTAGAGGAACTGACCGCCGGCTACGACGCCGTGCTGCTCACCGGCGGCGCGGAAAAGCCGCGCGACCTGCCGATCCCCGGCCGCGATCTCGACGGCGTCCACTTCGCCATGGAGTTCCTGCCGCAGCAGAACCGCCGCGTGTCCGGCGAGCCCATCGGCACCAACGAGCCGATCCTCGCCTCCGGCAAGCACGTCGTCGTCATCGGCGGCGGCGACACCGGCTCGGACTGCATCGGCACCTCGGTACGCCAGGGCGCGGTCTCGGTGACGCAGCTCGAGATCATGCCGAAGCCTCCGGAGAAGGAGAACAAGGCCCTGGTCTGGCCGCTCTGGCCGCTGAAGCTGCGCACCTCCTCCAGCCACGAGGAAGGCGCCGAGCGTGACTTCGCGGTGATGACCTCGGAGTTCGTCGGCACCAACGGTCGGGTCAAGAAGATCCGCTGCGTGCGCGTCGACGAGAAGATGCAGCCCGTCCCCGGCTCCGAGTTCGACCTCAAGGCCGACCTCGTCCTGCTCGCCATGGGCTTCGTCAACCCGGTCCACGAGGGCATGGTCGAGAGCCTCGGCGTCTCGCTCGACGCCCGCAAGAACGTCGCGGCCAATGTCGTGGACTACCGGACCTCGGTGCCGAAGGTCTATGCGGCCGGCGACATGCGGCGCGGCCAGAGCCTCGTCGTCTGGGCGATCCGCGAGGGTCGACAGGCGGCGCACGCCATCGACAAGGACCTTGTCGGCACGACCACCCTGCCGCGCTGAGGGATGACATCGACCCTGCCTCCGCGATAGCAAGGAGGCAGGGAGTTTCTCGATGTTCTTCGCAAGCGACAACGGCCTCGGCGCCTCCGACAAGGTGATGCAGGCGATATCAGCCGCCAATGGCGGAGCGCGGCTCGGCTATGGCAACGACGACGCCACGAAGGCGGTGGTCAGCAAGCTCTGCGACCTCTTCGAGCGCGAGGTCGGCGTCTACATGGTCGCCACCGGCACAGCCGCGAACGGCCTCGCCCTCTCCACCATGACGCCGCCCTGGGGCATCGTCCTCTGCCACGACGAGAGCCACGTCATCGAGGACGAGTGCTGCGGGCCGGAGTTCTTCACCGGCGGCGCCAAGCTGGTCGGCATTCAAGGCCGCGGCGCCAAGATCACCGCGGACGCCCTCTCGGCCACCATCGCCTCCCTCGGCCGCCGTGTGCCGCACAACGCGCCGATCCACGCCCTCTCCATCACCCAGTCGACCGAACTCGGCCAGGTCTATTCCGTGGACGAGGTGAAGGCCCTCACCGCCATCGCACGGGCCAATGGCCTCGGCGTCCACATGGACGGCGCGCGCTTCGCCAATGCCGTCGCGGCGCTCGGCTGCACCCCGGCCGAGATCACCTGGAAGGCCGGTGTCGACGTCCTGTCCTTCGGCAGCACCAAGGGCGGCGGCCTCGCCTGCGAGGCACTGATCTATTTCGACCCGGCCAAGGGTGCCGAGATGGTCCGCCGTCGCATGCGCGCCGGGCACCTGCTCTCCAAGCACCGCTTCCTCGCGGCCCAGATGGAGGCCTTCCTGGACGGCGGTCACTGGCTGGATCTCGCCCGCCACGCCAATGCCGCCGCGCAGCGCCTGGCGGAGGGACTGTCCGCCATTCCGGGGGTGCGCCTTCCCATCGTGCCGCAGGCGAACGGCCTCTTCCCGATCATGCGGCAGGAGATCGTCGATGCCCTGAAGGCGGAGGGCGCCGCCTTCTACCCCTGGCCCGACAAGGGCCTGCCGGAGGCCGAACGGGCCAGGCCGGGCGAGGTGATGATGCGCCTCGTCACCAGTTTCGCCACCCGCTACGAGGACATCGGCCGCTTCCTCGCCATCGCCGCCGAGGCCGCCCGCCCGCTGGCCGCCGAATAGGGTAAGGCACGGAGATCCGCCAGATGGTCGCAGGAGCGCGGCTGACGTGCCGCGCAAGCTCCTCGAAATCCTGCTGAAACATGGCCGCCCTGAAATCGCCGTTCTCCTTGCCGAAAGGTTGCGTCGGGGCAGCTGGGGAAGAAGGACGCGAGTTCGTGCGCCATTCATTGCTCATGGCAGTTGCCGCTGCCGCCGTCACCGCCGGTCTGGGTCCGGCCTCCGCCAGTCCACTGGCGGCCGGCCGGCTGGTGGGCCCTGCGGCCGAGGCCCTCCCCGTCCAGTACTGGGGCGGCTGGGGGCCGCCGCGCGTCTACGACTACGACGACGAGCCGCCGGTCTATCGCCGCCGCTACATCGAGCCGGAGATCGACGGGCCCATTCCCGCCGCCGAGGCCATCGCCGTCGCCCGGTCCATGGGCTACCGCGCCATCAGCAGGCCCCGCCTTGCCGGGCGCGTCTGGGTCGTCGAAACCGTCGGCAGCGCCGGCCAGCGGGCGCGCGTGACCATCCATGCCTACTCGGGCGCGCCGATCAACATCCGCGAACTGGAGCCGGGCGGCCAACGCTTCCCGACGCCGCCGGTGTGGCGCGACGAGCGTCCGAGCTTCGGCCGTGACGGATCGCTGCCCAATGCCCCGCCGATCCGCGAGGGCCGGCTGGATCCCGATGGCCTCGATCGGCCGGAGAGGCCAGCGCCCCGCCCTGCCCCCAGCATCATCGCCCGCGCCGTGCCGGTGCCGACCCCGCGTCCGAACATCGACGGCGGCCTGACGCCGCGACCGGACGCCGTCCCGCCGCTGCCCC
>CAZPMD010000134.1:0-9932 GCA_964587395.1 uncultured Hyphomicrobiales bacterium | reverse complement strand
TGCCCTCTCTGATCGTTTGTCGCGCTCGCTCGGTGTCTATGCGAGGACACAGTCGGACCGCATTGGTCGCGCGCGCGAGCGCCTCGACGGGCTCTATGCCCGCGTCCCGCGCGCCATCGACCTCATCCTGCGCCGCCGCCGCGATCGTCTGGACGGCGCCGCCAAGCTGCTGACCGCCCTGTCCTACCAGGGCGTTCTGGCGCGCGGTTTCGCCCTGGTGCGCGACGGCGAGGGCCGGCCCCTGCGCGCGGCCGCAGCCGTCACGCCCGGCATGGCACTCGCCATCCAGTTCGCCGATGGCAGCGTCGCCGCCACAGCGGATGGCGCGGCGCCAACTGCCGCGCCCAGGAGCCCGGCGCGCAGCGCCGAGCCGAAGGTCCGCAAGACCGGCGAAGGGCAGGGCACGCTGTTCTAGAGCGGCCCCGGCCGCCCCCTCACTGCAGCGTCTGGTGGGCGATCCAGGTCTTCACCGCGCGCAGCGCATCATGCGGCGTCTCGGCCAGGCCGAGGGCCGATTTCCACACCATGAGCTGGCCGTCGGCGCTGGTGCCACGGGCGGCGATGTCGAGGCAGCGGGCGAGATCGTCGGCACAGCCGAGGGCCTCGGCATCCTCCTCCAGCATCGCGACGGTCTCCCGCACCAGGTCGGCGACCGAGATCGTGGTACGCCGCTCCTCGTCGACGAACGAGCCATGGATGCCGTAGCGCTGGGCGCGCCACTTGTTCTCCTGCGCCACCGCCCGCGACAGCGGCGACAGGTCGGAGCGATAGTCCGGATGGCGCAGCAGATAGCGCACCATCGACCGGTAGAGCGCCGCGATCGCCAGCGAGTCGTCGAGATGGGTGCATGAATCGGGGGCCCGCAGCTCCAACGTCGGGAACCGCCGTGACGGGCGCACCGCCCACCAGACATAGCTGGAGTCCTCGATGATCCGCGCCTCCACGAGCAGGGACACGTAGTCGTCGTACTCCGCCTGGGTCTTGAACATTTCCGGCAGGCCGGTGCGCGGCAACTCGTCATAGGCGGCGAGGCGATAGCCCATCAGGCCGGTGGAACGGGACTGCCAGAAGGGCGAGGAGGTCGACAGGGCGATGATGAGCGGAATGGTCGGCATCAGCCGGCCCATCACGTCGATCCGCCGCGACAGGTCGTCGAACTCGGCATGGACATGCAGCCCGCAGACGATGTTGCGCTGTCCGAGCATCTGCAGGTCATGCATGACGCTGTCGTAACGCGGGGCGTCGCTGGCGCGCTGCGTCGCCCACATGGCGGTCGGGTGGGTGCCGGAGGCGAGGATGGCGAGGCCATGGCTGGCGGCGACCTCCCCCAGCGTGCCGCGCATGGCCTGCAACTCGTTGCGGGCGGCAGCGTGCGTGCCGTGGATGGAACTCGTCAGTTCGACCTGCGACTGCAGCATCTCGCTGGTGACGCGGTCGCCGAGGCGTGCCTTGGCGGCCTCGAAGAACCCGTGCGGCATGCGGCGCATCACGGCCTTGGTCTCGGCGTCGACGACGAAGAACTCTTCCTCGATCCCGAAGCGGCGGGTGTCTGACATGACTATCTCCATGAATAATCGTCAAAATCTGTCACTTCCGGCCGCCCATGGCGGTCGGTTCCGGATCGCCCCTCCCCCAAAGCGGGGTGGCATCCGGTGCGTCAGAGGCTGTCAGTGCGGAGGGCAGAAATGTGGCCCGATCCGGACAGGGATCGCCACGATTTCGTAACGCATTGAAAGATGGCGTGAACTTAAATTCGTTGACTTGCCGCGCGAATGAGGCAGCAGCCGCTGCCGGAGGCTTCGCGCCTCTCGTGTCACGTCAACGCCAGTCGCCGAGGCTCGCCTGCACCACGGCGAGCGCCGCGACGGCCGCCGTGTCGGCGCGCAGGATGCGGGGCCCGAGGGAGATGGCGACCGTGTTGGGCCGACGCGCGAGCAGGGAGCGCTCCTCCTCGGCAAATCCGCCCTCGGGGCCGATGACGACGGCGATGCCAGCGGTGACGGGGCTACAGGCTTCGAGCGCCCGCACCGGATTGGCCAGGGCGGCATCCTCGTCACAGAACACGAGCAGGCGGTCGGCCGGCAAGGTGGCAAGGGCTTTGACGAGCGGCTGTGAGTCATCGCATTCGGCAACGGTCAGGACGCCGCATTGTTCCGCTGCCTCGACGGCATTGGCCCTCATCCGCTCCACATTGATGCGGGCCGCCTGCGTATGGCGCGTCATGACGGGAACGAGCCGCGTCACCCCCATCTCGACCGCCTTCTGCACCATATAGTCGAGCCGGGCGTGCTTCAGCGGGGCGAAGAGGAGCCAGAGATCGCCGGGCGTCGGCTGCGGCCGGATCTGCTCTTCCGCGACGAGGCTTGCCGCCTTCTTGCCGGTGCGGGCAAGCCTTGCCGCCCATTCGCCGCTGAGCCCATCGAAGATCGCGATCCGCGCGCCGTCGTCGAGTCGCATGACGTTCAGGAGATAGTTGGCCTGGTCGCGGTCGAGCGGCAGTGTCGCACCGGCCGAGATGGGGCCGGCCACGAAGAGCCTGATCGCCTTGAAGTCGTAGGCCGCCATGGTTCGATCCCGTGTTCCTGCTGGATCGCCGGGCGGCGATCCTGTGGTGTGCGACGTCGTCGGGCCGCGTGTCGCCCATGGCCGTCACATTGCCACGATGAAGGCGGATTGATATGTAACCTGCCGCATTCACTCAACCTCGCTCGCTCTGCGGACGTGTTCAGGGGCCGAACGATGTACCGTCGATACGCGAACAAGACCGCTTTCCTTGCGCTGGCACTGACCGGCGTCGTCGCCGGTAGCGGTGCCGCGCGCGCCAATGAAATCTGCCAGGCCGAGTTTCAGCCCATCATCACCGCTCATCAGGAGGTGATGAAGCAGACGCAGGCCAGCATGCCGCGCGGCCGGCCGACGACGTTCGAGCAGGCCAAGGCCAATGCCCAGCGGGCCTGCCAGCTTCTGACGACGGCCCAGGCCTCCTTCCGCCGCGTGCAGCAGTGGGTGCAGACCAACGCCGACTTCTGCCGGTTGCCCGAGCAGATCATCAACGACGTGAATACCGGCGTGGCCAACATCACCCGCAACCGGACGCAGGCCTGCAACGGCGTCGCCAATCTCGAGCGTCAGCGTCGCCAGGCCGAGGCCGGCGGCGGCAATCCCTTCGCGCCGAATGCCGGGCGCCGGCCGCAGCTCGATCTCCGCACTCCCGGCGCCCTCTGAGTCGCGATGACCGCCGCTGACGGACGGGTCGCCGATGCCGTTCGCGGCTCCTGGGTGGATGTCTACGCCCCCGCGGCGTGGCGGCCTTATCTGAGGCTTGCCCGCGCCGACCGGCCCATCGGCTCCTGGCTGCTGCTGCTGCCCTGCTGGTGGTCGGCCACCTTCGCCGCTATCGCCGCCGGACAGCCGATTCCCAACCTCTGGCACATGGTGCTCTTCGCCGTCGGCGCGGTGGCCATGCGCGGCGCCGGCTGCACCTTTAACGACCTCGTCGACCGCGACATCGACGCGCTCGTCGAGCGCACCCGCTCGCGGCCACTCCCCTCCGGTCAGGTGACCAGCCGGCAGGCCAAGCTCTTCCTTGTGGCCCAGGTGGCACTCGGCGCCCTGGTGCTTCTCGCCCTGGCGCAGCCCTTTGCCTGGCTCGTCGGCCTCGCCTCGCTCGCGGTGGTCGCCATCTATCCGTTCATGAAGCGGATCACGTCCTGGCCCCAGTCGGTGCTCGGGCTCGCATTCTCCTGGGGCGCGCTGATGGGCTGGGCCGCCGCCTTCGGCCGTCTCGACGCGCCCGCCCTGCTGCTCTACGCCGGGTCCATCCTCTGGGTTATCGGCTACGACACGATCTATGCCCATCAGGACCGCGAGGACGACGCCATCGTCGGCGTTCGCTCCACCGCGCTGCTCTTCGGCGAGCGCACGCCACTGTTCCTGTCGCTGTTCTACGGCGCCGCCGTCGCGGTCTTCACGGCGGCGCTGTGGACGCTGGGCGCACCGGCTCTCGCCTATGCCGGACTTGCGGCCTTCGCGGCGCACCTCGCCTGGCAGGTGCACACCCTCGACATCGCCGATCCCGACCTCTGCCTCCGGCTGTTCAAGTCCAATCGCGACGCCGGCCTGATCTTCCTTGCCGGCCTGATGGCCGCGGCCGCCGTCCGGGCGCTCCTCTAGAAGCGCCTGTCGCGGATCGCCGCGACGCAGCGTCCGACGGTCTGGTCCATCGGGTTCTCGGACGCCGACAGTCCCGCGACGACGCCTTCCACGTCCACCGCCGGGCGGTTCTGGCTCATCTTCAGCTTCGCATCGAACGAGGTGACTTCGAACTGCATGCCGACGATGGCGCGCATTTGCATGGCGATGAAGGTGTCAGGAGCATCTGTCAGGGCCCAGGGGTGGTCGCGGCCGGCCTCGTGGCGATCGGTCAGGTCGGCGAGGTTCTGGCGCAGGAAGTCGGCATCTGTCGGCCAGGTGACACGGCCATGGGCATGGACGGTCGCGTAGTTCCAGGTCGGAACGACCTTCGCCGTCTCCTTCTTCGTCGGATACCAGGACGGCGTCACATAGGCCTGCGGCCCGGTGAAGATCAGCAGCGCCTCGGAGCCGGCCTCGGTGTTCTGCCAGTGAGGGTTGGCGCGGGCGATATGGCCGAAGAACGAAGCCTCGCCCGAGGCACTTCGCTTGAGGATGACCGGCAGGTGCGTGGCGAAGAGCCCGTTCGATCCCTGCGTCACGAGAGCTGCGAAGGGATGAGCGGCGCAGAAGGCGAGGACCTCGTCCTCTTCCCCCATGCCGAAGAGCGGCGGAACGTACATCGGATGCTCCCAGGACAGACCGGCCGGAACGATAGGCCATCGTTCCGGCCGATCCAATGACAGCTGTTGGTCGCGCGCATTCGCCTGAGTGATCAGGCGGCGCGCACCTCGGCGACGAAGGCCTTCAGCGCCGCGTCGATCCTGGTCGAACTGCCGGCGATCCGCAGGCTCGCCTGACCGACCTCCCCCGCCGACTTGTCCGAACTGCCGGCTGCCCCGGCGACGTCGCGAATGGCCTGGCGGGCGAGGTCGACATGGCTGTTGGCTTCCGAGATCGCCCTCGAGATCTCGGCCGTGGAGGCCTGCTGCTCGTCGACCGCGGCCGCGATCGCCGTGGTGATGTGGTCCATGGCGCCGATCGTCTCGGTGATGGTGCCGATGGCCTGCACCGTCGCCGCTGTCGCCGCCTGCATGCGGCTGACCTGCGTGGCGATCTCGTCGGTCGCCTTGGCGGTCTGGCCGGCGAGCTGCTTGACCTCGGCGGCCACCACGGCGAATCCCTTGCCCGCCTCGCCGGCGCGCGCCGCCTCGATGGTGGCGTTCAGCGCCAGCAGGTTGGTCTGCTCGGCGACCGCCGTGATCAGGCTGATGACCTCGCCGATCTTGCGTGCCGCGTCGTCGAGGTCGGCGACACGGGACCCGGTATCCCCGGCCTCTCGGACGGCCCGCCCCGCCACCTCCGACGATGCCGTCACCTGGCGTCCGATCTCGGTGATCGACGCCGCCAGCTGGTGGGCGGCGCTCGCCACCGCGTTCATGTTGGACGTCGCCTCGTCGGTCGCACCCGACGCATTGCCGACCTTGGCCATGACCGCCTGGGCCGTGGTGGTCAGCGCGCCGGCGCTCGTGTCGAGGTGGCGGACGGCCTCGTTGGCCTCGCCAATGCGCTCGCCCATCGTCATTTCATAGCCGGCAATGGCCGCTTCGAGCCGGCGGCCGCGCTCGGCGCGCTGCTCCACCTCGGCCAGCCGTTCCGCCTCGGCAGCCTTGGCGGCGCGGGCGTTGTCGCGGAGCACGACGAGGGCCCGCGTCAGGTCGCCGATCTCGTCCCGGCGGTCGTGGGAGGCGATCTTGGTGTCCAGGTCACCGGATGCGACACGTTCCAGCGCCGACGTTGCCGCGACCAGCGGTCGCACGGCCCGGCGGACGACGAAGGCGGCGACCAGTCCGAGCAGCAGGACGATGAGAGCCAGTGCGCCAATCATCGCAATGACGGTCTGCCGGGCCTGGGCGTGGAGCTGCTCGGTCGGAATGCCGATGAACAGGACGCCGATGACCTTTCCGCTTGCATCGAGGACCGGATGGTAGGCGGTGTAGAACGATCGTCCGAACAGCATGGCCGGCCCGTAGTAGGGCTGCGCCGCTTTCAGGGGCGTCTGGGCGGGGTGGTCGGGCGCCAGGGCCGTGCCGACGGCGCGATCGCCGTTCTCCTTCTTCACGTTGGTGGTGCGGCGAATGAAGATGCCCTTGTCGTCGGTGACGAAAATGGTCGCCACGCCGCCGACGGCCTGGACGGTCCGGTCGACGATGGTGTGGTCGGAGAAGGCTGGCATGGCGCCCGTCCGAGCCTCCGAGAGACGTTCGCCGGACTGGCTGATGCGGGCCTCCGGATGGGTCATCGCGAAGAGCACGGCGAGGGTCCGCAGGTTCGTTTGCGCGTCGCGCAGCGCGGTCTCGTTGTTGCGGGACTGGATGAGCGACCATCCGGCGACGACCGTGATCGCGGCCGTCGCGGCCAGCAGCAGGATGACGAGGGCGACGGACTTGCCGCCGATCTTGAGGCGGGGAAGGCGGGAGAGCATTGGGGGAGCTTTCCTGGGTGGAGGTTCCCCAAACTACACGTCAGAAATGGTTAATATTGTCCCTATCGCACGCTCAGTCGCTGTATTTCGGGATGATCGAGGCCCAATCGGCTGTTCAGACCTTGCCCAGAAGCGCCCGTGCCTGCCGGCTGTCCTCATCCATCTGCACGATGAGGGCATCGAGCGACGAGAACTTCTCCTCCGGCCGCAGGAAGGCGGCGAAGGCGATGTCGATTGCCCGGCCGTAGAGATCTTGCCGCATGTCGAAGACATGCACCTCGAGCAACGGCGCGCCGTTGTCGAAGGTCGGACGCCTGCCGAAGCTCGCCACCGCGTCGTGCCAGCGCCCCTCGATGCCGGCCCGTACGGCATAGATGCCGTGGCGCAGACCGCAGGCCGGATCGAGGCGCAGATTGGCGGTGGGATAGCCGAGTTCCCGGCCGCGCTTCTCGCCATGGATCACCGGCGCCGTCACGAACCAGGTATGGCCGAGCAGGTCATTGGCCAGCCCGACACGGCCTTCCGCCAGCGCCGCCCGGATCGCAGAGGAGGAGATGGGGCCGTGCGGTCCGGAGAGAGCCTCGATCTGGGTGACGCCAAAGCCCCGACCCAGGCCGGCCGCCGCCAGGGTCGCGGCATCGCCGCTGCGCTTCGCTCCGTAGTTGAAGTCGCGTCCCACCACGACATGGGCGGCGCCCAGCCAGTCGACGAGGATCCGCGCGACGAAGTCATCGGCGGACATGGCCGCCAGCTCCGCATCGAAGGGCAGGAGAGCGATGCCATCGACGCCCTCGGCCGCGAGCAGCCGCACCTTGGCCTCGGCATCCCCCAGCCGGAACAGCGGCACGTCCGGCTGGAAGAAACTCCGCGGATGGGGCTCGAAGGTCAGCGCCAGCGATGGTCGCCGCTCGCTCGCCGCAATCGCCCGCGCCTTGGCGACGACATGCTTGTGGCCGCGGTGGACGCCGTCGAAGTTGCCGATGGCGACGGCGCCGCCTCGCAGGCGCGCCGGAAGGTCGCCGGATCGTCCGATCACCGGAAAGGAAGCCGGTGGCCTTGGCGGCGGCATGATGAGGGGCATGGCGGGTCGGAGCTTTGCAGGATCCATGAGCTTGGGCGCGGACCCTGCCGACCGCCGCCGGGGCCGTCAAGCGGCGGTTCGGCTCAGGCCGCAGCCTCAAGTTCGGCGCGGGACGGCACGCGCACCCAGGCCTCGCCCTCGAGCACGACGGTCGCGTCCACCGCACATTCGCAGACGAGCCTGGCGCGCTGGCGGGCGTCGATCAGCTCGGCCACCTCGACATGGACTCGCACGACGTCGCCGATGCGCACGGGTGCCTTGAAGTTCAGCGTCTGCGACAGATAGACGGCGCCGGGCCCGGGAAGACGCATGCCGATCACCGCCGAGATGAGGCTCGCCGTGTAGAGACCGTGGGCGATGCGCTGGCCGAACCGCGTCTTCGACGCATAGAGGTCGCACAGGTGGATCGGGTTCTGGTCGCCGGAGATATCGGCGAATCCGACGACATCCTGGTCCGTGACCGTCTTCATGACTAGTTCCGACAGACCGACGGAGAGGTCCTCATAGGCGAGGGAACGAAGGGATCGGATCGCCATGGCAGCCTCCTTGGGGGCGATGACAATCCAGCCCATCATATTGCATTGCAATAAGACCATTGACGGAGACGTTGCGGCACCTGCGAAGCCTCTTCGGGCCGCCTGGCGCGATCGTTCTGTGGGGAAGAGCCGAAGGGCCCGCGAGAGGTCGCGGAAAGCGAGACGAATCAGCGGCAAGCGGTGCATTCTGCGACCTTGACGACGTTTCAGCGGATCACATTCGGCTCAACATGCCCCGGTCGGGTTCCTTCTTCGTCGCGCTCTGCATGGTGGCGATCGCCGTTTCGGCATCCGTCCTCGCCTTCACGCTCGGCGCCGTGGAGGCCGGCGCCGCGGCAGCCATCGGCTTCGCGCTGCTGCTCGCCATGGTGATCGGCCATTTCGGGACTCAGCTCGCCGCCGACAAGGCCTCGGCCGACCTGCGTTTCGGCGAACTCACGCGCGCCGCGGCCGATGTCAGCCGCGATCTCGCGGCGCTCGCCCAGAGGGTCGAGCGGTTCGAGACCGTCGCGCTCGACCAGGCGCGGTCGGCGACCGCGCCGATCGCCGCCGAGATCGGCGAACTCGGCGCGCTGGTGAAGCAGTTCGCCGAGACCCTGCAGGTTCATGAGGCCGCGATCGTCGAGGCCACCGTCCGGTCGCAGGTGTCGGATTCACCTCCCGTGACCGCCCCGCCGGTGGCCGCCCCGCCGCCACTGGTGGCAACGGCGCCGCAGCGGGAGGCCACCCCGCCGCCGGCTCCTGTCCAGGTGCTTCAGCGTCAGGCCGCCGCGTTGCGCCGCCAGCCGCAGGCGGCGATGTCGGACCCGGACATGCCGGAGGCCTTTGGCGGCCTGTCGCGTTCCGATGCCATCGCCATCATCGACGAGGCCATCTCGGCCAAGCGCTACGAGCTCTTCCTGCAGCCGATCGTCACCCTGCCGCAGCGCAAGGTCCGGTCCTACCAGGCTTCGGTGCGCCTGCGGACGGCTGAGGGACAGGTGCTCCTCGCCGAGGACTATCGTGCGCTCGCCGACGATTCCGGGCTGATGCCGGCCCTCGACGCGGAGGTCATCGATCGCTGCATCCAGATCGTCCGCAGGCTGACCGCGCGCAACCGGGACGTCAGCCTTGTCTGTGACGTCTCCGGCTCGGCGCTCGCCGATGCGGCCTTCGCCACCGAACTGGTCAGCTCGCTCGAGGCCTCGCGCGCCATTGCCGGCTCCCTCGTCCTCGGCTTCAGCCAGGCCGCCGTCAGGGACATGACCGCGCTCGACATCGAGACGTTGCGGTTGCTGTCCGACAAGGGCTTCCGCTTCGCCATGGACGGGGTGCGCGATCTGCGCATCGAGCCGCGCGACCTCGCTGACAAGGGGATACGCCTGATCAAGGTTCCGGCCCCGCTGATGATCGCCCGCGCGGCCGATACGGGGGCCTCCATCCACGTCGCCGATCTCGCCGGGCTCTTCGCCCGCTACGGCATCGATCTCGTCGTCGAGGGCGTGGAGACGGAATCGGTTGTCGTCGACCTGCTCGACTACGACGTGAAGCTGGCGCAGGGCGCGCTGTTCTCGCCGCCGCGCCCGGTCCGCGCCGAGGTCATGTCGGTCAGCGATCCCGTCGGCACGCCTGCCGCTCCTGCAGCGCCGGCGGCATCGCGCCCACGCGCCGAATCCCGCCAGCCCGCGGCACCGCAGACCCTCGGTGCCGCCGCGCTGGC
>CAZPMD010000133.1:0-9964 GCA_964587395.1 uncultured Hyphomicrobiales bacterium | reverse complement strand
ACGACGCATCGCAAGACATTGCCAAAAAACATGAACTTCTGAATCGGGCTCTGAGTTCCGTGGATGGCCGCTTAGGGGCTTTGCTCAGCAACACTTTCCCACTCAGACGAAGCGCGGTGCTCGCTCGCCTTTTGAAAGGGACTTCAGCGCAATGGTGATGCTTGATGATGGCGCGGGAAAAGGCCGGGGCACCACTGCCCCGGCCTCTCCCACGCCAAGCGCGTGATCGGGCCGGAATGCTGAACGCTATGACGTATTGGTACTACGTGCCCAGTACCTGCCGCTGCCGCTCGGCCATTCGCTTCCGCGCCGCCGTGGCCGGGCACTCGATGGTCTCCACGACAGCCGGGTAGAGCATTTCGCCCTCCCGCGGCACAAGGGTCCGACCGACAGCCGAATGCTGAAGGGGCAAGAGCACCGTTTCGACCTTCATGATCTTCGTCATCTGAGTTTCTTTCTTGAGATGCAAAGCAGCTTGAGAAAAGCGCCTATCTGAGGCCCTTAGATTTTTTTGTTCAGTGTGGCCGCTACCATGGTAGCCCGCATGCCTCTGCGGGCTTCTGTGGCCCGCTTTGGCGAACTCCCGAACATTCCGGGAGACTGATTTAAACGCCCCTACTCGATCGCCCCAACGACCTCCGCCTGCGTCAAGAACGAGAGGAGGGCGGGAGAAAGCGTTTCGCTCGGCCTCGGGGCGAACGTGGTGCGCTGCCGGACGACCACTTCATCGTTGACTGCGGCCACTGCCCGTTCGGCGCTATCGACTTCCCGCCTCAACTCCCGAAGCTCCCGCAGGATCACCGGCACGCGCGCCCGCGCCTTCTGGATGGCAGTGCGGCTTTCCCGCCCAGCCGCTTCAAGCCGGGCAGCAAGCAGAGCTTCATCTTCGCGCTCGACCGCAGCCGCGTGACGCCTGCCAATTTCCTCCGCGACCGTCCGCAGGCGATCCAAACGGATGGAGGCAGCTTCGACGCGGCGTTCGGCTGCGATGACGTCGGCATCGTCCCCAGTCAGCAACAGTGCAGCACGATTGGCGCGCGCCAACTGCAGCGCTTCATCGGCGTCGGGGATCAGCGCTTCCGTGGCCTTGCGCGCCTCGGCCAGTTCGGTGCTCGTCTCCGGCTTCCCCTTCGTGGCGAGGCGGGCCAACAGTTCCTTGATGATCACGACAGAAGTCCTTTCCAGTGGTTGGCATCGGCCGGTTTGACAACATCGATAACGCGCCGGCTGATCTCCGCGCCATCGAGTGTTCCTGAGGTCTTGAGGTCCTCGGCAACGGAGCAAATGGCCCCCCAAATGGGGCGAGTGCGGACCATGTGCAGCACGGCATCGGCGACACGGCGGAGCCAGGCGATTGCCGCCGCGTCATTGAATGCGCACTCGACCAATGCCTGTCTCGACGCGTTGCAATCGTCACAGCGGCCGCCAAGACAATCACGCACCCGCGCAATCTTGGCGCGCCACTCCTCGTCCGTGTTGCAGTGAGCCCAACGGCACGCCCAACGCTCGGCGAGGTCTCCGGCAAGGTCGATTGCCACGCGCTCTTGGGCGCTGAGGGTCGCGAGGGAGCCGAAGACGACGACCGGCGAATTGTCGATCGTTGCGAAGCGAGGCGACGCGCCGAGGACGTGAGCGACCACCGCATGACCTGCCTCGTGATAGGCCGCCTCGACATACCGGCGGCCGGCCGGTACGCGCACCAGCTCAGGACCGATCGCCAAGAGCGGCGCACCGATGTTCGGTGCATCGAAGGTGCGAGGATTGGGCTGCGCCGCTTCGGGCGCGCAGCAGGCGTAGCGAGCGATCTCCTTCACAGCATCTTCCCCGCGAAGTGCTGGACGATCTGCCGGCGGATGGCGTCGCAATGAGCCTCGATCTTCCTTCGAGTGGGCGGATCGCTAGTTGCCGCGGCCGGCAAGCCTGAGAGCCCGGAGACAAACAAGCCACTGAGTTCGGCGAACAGGTCCTCGACTTCGTCACGGTCCATGAGAGCGCCATCGGCCCGCGCGTTCGAGAGTTCGACCTGTCTCGCCTTCGCTCGAACGAGATCAGCACGCGCGGCCATAAGGTCCGGGGCTGCGCTGTGGGAGCGAGCGTCGTGCAACATGCTGCGGATAGTCTCCGCCAGCTTCACGCGACCCCGACCGGATGCGACTGCTACGCCGCTCACGACTAGCTGGCGGCAGCGCCGCGGCGTCAGCCCCACCAGTCGCGCGAATTCCGCGACGGAGACATCAACGGGCAATTCATTAGAGGGCATTGGTGAACCTCTTGGCGGAAGTGGAAATGCGAGTGCGCTGAGGGCGGGAACTCTCATTTGGAAGGCGGCTCCCACGCGCAGCGGCGGCGGTCTTGGGAAGGACCCACGAAGTTCAGTGCGGATGAGCACGAGGCTGCTCTCCCGAGATTTCGCTGGAAAAGGGCCGCACATGTGCGTCGCGAATAGAGGGCTCGCCCTCCCCATTAGCGACGCAGTTGTGCTCAGCCGTAATTGGAGCGGCCGGGTTTTGCTTCGCCTCCCGGAGGCGCTTTCTGCGCAACGCCCATCTGCTGATGCCAAGCCGACCTGCCTCGGCCGTGGCGGAGTTGCGCTCGTAGTCTGCCCGGGAGGCGCTGCCAGCGGCGCGGCGCTTTGCGGCCGCGCGCTGTCGGTCTCGCGCCTTCTTCTTCTCAGCAGCGATCGCCATCCGCTCGCGGCGGGAGACATCACATGCGCCGATCGTGCGGAACCGCAGTGTCTCTCGCTCCTTGAGCGTGACGCCAAGCACTGCGGCTGCAGCATCTGCATTCAGGCGACGGGCGACCATCGCCTCATTGATGAGACGGTCGACAGTTTCGGCATCGAGGAGAGGAGTAAGGGATGCCGCCCAAGTCCGGGCAAACTCTTCCGGAGACGTTCTGCCCGAGGTAGGCGCGATGCCGCGCAGCTTCCGTGCCTGACGAGCAATGATGTGAGGAAAGGCAACGCGCGCATACGCTTCGCCATCGTCAGTGTCGCACCAGCCAGCGGGGTGCCGGCTAGGGATCAGTCGCTGGACCTCTGCGATCCTGAGATCGTCGATCGACGCTCGTCGAGATGCGTCGGCCGGCGGCTCGAAGTGCCCGAGAATAGCTCCCCGGAACTTATGGACACGCGCACCGTGAGGGATGCCGGGAAGGCGAGACTTTCGGGAGCGCGACACTACCGCGCCCCCCTCTGCTTCGTGAGCGTTTGGCCGAGCCCCACCGCGAACCTAGCACCCAGCCGCTTCGCCTTGTTGGAGATCAAGATCAGGCTAGCGGCGTCGTAGGATCCAACGCCGAGGGGGGGCGCCTCGGCGGCCCGCCCCATAGTGCTTCCCAAGGCGGGGAAGGCAGTCCAGAGGTCGACGTTGGTCGGCGGTTCCTGCCCATATCGGGCGGGCATAAAGTTGTGGCGATGAGCATCAACCGCCATTGCCGGGCTCCCTAGAGCGAACCCGGCGAGCGCTGTGGACGTCCAGCAAGGCGACCGCGAGCACGGCGGCCAGCCGCCGGGCCAAATCGGGGGCCAGGATCATCGCGGGCTCGTCCCCGATCCGGATGGCGATGCCCGCCCGCTCAGATCGGGCCGAGACATCTGCGAGGCGATGCATGGTGCGCCGGGGCATCGTCGCCTCACCTACCGCGCGGCCTTGAGGGTATCGATCAGACGGTCGGCATCATCGAGATCGTAGCGCGCGGCACGGCCGAGCTTGATCTTGGGCACAATCCCCTGCGCGACGAGCAGATGGAACTTGCTCCGCGACACGTGGATGTATCCAGCGAACTCACGATCCGTGACGAGGCGGCGGCGGATGTCGGACATCAGTGCTCTCCAAAATGCCCTCGCGGGATGCAAGGGATTGCGGAGGACGATGACGGAAGTGCTGAGGGAGAAGGTGGCCCGAATTCAAGTTTCGAGAGCGCGCCTGATTGTCTTCTGGGAGAGAGTACCGCCACCCGCGTCCGCCCACGCGGCGATCGCGAAGACGACGAAGGTTGTGGGGCGTCCACTTCTCAACAGGTCCGCCCTTTCACCGACGTTGCGGCGGCGTTCAGGACGCCTGCCGGTGTTCCGTGACCACCAGTCGGCGATGTGACGCACGAAAGCGGTGGCCTCGACGTCAGCTCTGTCTCCCGGATGGCCGACCGCGGCGGCCCTCAGGGAGTTTGGTGAACTGTCCGCTAGGCACAGCGACACAGCCGCCTCATGAGCCGCAATTTCTATCACCATCCGACGAGGATCATCCGCGGGAGGCAAGTTCTCTAGCAGATCGGGCAATTTTCCCCCGAGTATGGGATCGCCATGACGGATACGGAGTAGTCTATCCCTTTTGCCACGCGCGAGCCCAAGCGCACCTGCAGCAGCATCAGCGGCTCGAAGGACTGCCAATCGAGCGTACAGAATTGGTTCGTCGGCCGACATGCTTTGAGGCGAGCACCATGGAATTGAACGCGCAACCAAATCGACTTGCCAAGTAGCTCTGTTGTCCACAACGCCGAGGGCGGGCCGAGTTCGGCGAGCAAGCGACTTGAGGGCATCCACTCTCAGTCTAGCCGTCTCGCCCATCACGCGGACCTCCCCACGAGGGGGATGACCTTGCCAACCTCGCGCAGAGTATCGAGGTAGTCGGCCCACCACGCCATCATGCGCACCCTCTCGTCCCAAAAGTCGGAGCGTTGATAGGCCCGGCGGATGCTGTTTTCGTCCTCGTGAGCCAATGCCTTCTCGATGGCGTCGGCGCTCCAGTGGCCCGACTGGTTTGCCATAGTCGAAAAGCTGGCCCGGAACCCATGGACGGTGACCTCGCCTTGCGCATAGCCGAGGCGGCGGAGCGCCGCGCCCAAAGTGGCGTCTGAGATCGGCCGTGTAACAACTCTTGTGCCGGGAAAGGCCAGTGCATCCTTCCCCTTCCCAGTAAGTTCGCGAAGCCGAGTGAGGATCGACACAGCCTGCCGGGCGAGCGGGATACGATGCTCGCGGCGCAGCTTGGTATGCGCCGCTGGGATCGTCCAAATGCCGTTCTCAAGATCGAACTCGTACCATGTCGCATGTCGCAACTCGCCCGGCCTCGGGGCAGTCAAGGCAGCAATTTGGAGCGCCGCCCTGACCACATACTGGCCGGGATAATCGTCGATAGCGCGCAGCATCGCACCGAACGCCTTGGGATCGGTAATTGCCGCGAAGTGTTGAGGCTTTGGCGCTGCGATGGCCCGTCGTAGGGCCGGCGTGGGATCGCCGGTAGCCAACCCGCATGCAATGCCGTGCCGAATGACTTCGCCAATGACAGCGCGGCAGCGGCGCGCGCTTTCCAAATGACCACGCCCCTCGATACGGCGCAAAATTGAGAGAATTTCGGGTGCGGTTATGGCGCCGATAGGCCGCTTGCCGAGATCGGGAAGGCTGAGCCCGACAAGCCAGCGGAACCGCTCGATCGTGCTGGCGGCGCGACCCTCCCGTTCCTTCTTGGCGATAAGATCGGCCGCGACCGCCGCGAACATTCCCTCAACCTGTGCAGCTTGAGCAGCCTTGTCGGCTCGCCGCTGTGCGCTGGGGTCGATGCCGCCCTTCAGCAGCTTCTTCGCAGCCTCCCGCTGCCCTCTCGCTTCGGCCAAAGTCGTTGCAGGATAGCTGCCAAACGAAATCGTGCGCTGCTTCCCGCCGAAGCGATAGCTCCACCGCCAAAGCTTTGCGCCGCCGGGCTGGATCAAAAGAAAGAGGCCGCCGCCATCGCTGATTTTCTGCGGGCGGGGCCCTGCCTTGGTCGCTTTGAGGGTTGCATCAGTGACGGGCATTGTTGGTATCCCCATCGCCCGGCAAGGGCGCTACCAACGAAGATGCCAACAAATTTCGTGGTTGCAAGGCGACACTCGTGGACGCCAGTAGCCGTCAGAACACGCCGTATCGACTGAAAACTCAGTATTTTCAGGACGTTATAGAGCGACTTGAGACAACCAGAGACTTGGGGATGGCGGACAGGGCGGGATTCGAACCCGCGATACGGTTCCCCGTATACACACTTTCCAGGCGTGCGCCTTCAACCACTCGGCCACCTGTCCACGAGAGGCGCTGCATAAAGGCGCACGCCGTGAATTGCAAGGCGCAGCCGCGCCGGGGCCGGCCTCACGCTATCAGGCGTCTCTCAGGCCACCTCAGCGGCGCAGGTACCACTCGGTGAAGTAGCGATTGTCGTCCCGCGGGGCCGGCGGCGCGACACGGGCCGGAGCCGTGCGGGCAGTGACCCGGGTCTGGCCTGTCCGTGCAGCGACCCGCTCGCTCCTGCCTCCAGCCGGAACCGTGGCCGCCTGCCGCGTCCCCTGCGCGGCGAGGCGCATCTGGGCTGTGCCGGTCGTCGTGGCGGCGACGCGCGGCGCGCTGCGACCCGCGACGAGTGTCGGCGGAGCCTGGCGGGGCGATGCCCCCTCGATGACGATCCGGGTGGCGCCGCGCTGGCGGGCGACCATCTCGAAGAGCACGCGGGCATTGGCCGGCGCCAGGCGGATGCAGCCATGGCTGTCGACCCGGCCGAGGCGGCCGACCATGTTGGTGCCGTGGATGGCGTAGCCGCCACGGAAGAAGATGGAGTGCGGCATCGGCGCCATGCCGTACTTTCGCGAGTGCCAGGAGCGCTCCAGCCGCTGCGGCCGGTAGGAGCCGTTGGGTGTGTTGTAGCCGGCGCGGCCGGTCGACACCGCCCAGGTGTAACGCTGCTCGCCGTCGACGATGACGCGCATGGTCTGCGTCGTCTTGTCGACGCGCACGACGATCGAGGCCGCGGCTTCCGCGGACCAGAGGAACAGGCTGGCAAGCAGGGCGGCGGCGCAATGGAACGCACGCATGGAATTCCCCTCCGACGCGAAACAAACAGACGTTCCCTTGCGGGCCGGCCCAAAGTGATTCCGAAACTGGCCGCGCCTGTAAAGGCCGATGCGGGATTCACCTTAAGACGCGGTGGCGGCCGGCGGTTCGTGAATGCCCTCCCCTGCTTCCGCGCCGACGCCTGCGACGTCTGCACCTTGCGCGACAGGAATGGTTAACGACATCCTGCGAATGTAGGCCCTCCGTGAATCACGAGCCCCCGCCGCGACCATGAAACGCCTCGTCGTCATCGCCGCCCTTGTCGCCGTCTCGGCCGGTGCCGCCGCGCAGACGCCCGGCACGGTCACGCCACGGCCCCTGCCGCCGCTGGCCAATCCGAACGATCCGAACCTGCCGGCCAAGGAACTCTTCGGCCGCGCCACGACCGGCGCGCCGATGGAAGCGCGTGCCTTCGGCTTCTATTCGCGCGGCTGCGTGGCGGGCGCCGTGGCGCTTCCCGTCAACGGCGAGACCTGGCAGGTGATGCGCCTGTCGCGCAACCGGATGTGGGGCCATCCGGACATGATGACCTTCCTCGAGCGCTTCGCCCGCAAGGTGCCGCAGGTGTCGCGCTGGCCGGGCATCCTCGTCGGCGACATCTCGCAGCCGCGCGGCGGACCGATGCTCACCGGCCATGCCTCGCATCAGATCGGCCTCGACGCCGACATCTGGCTCACCCCCATGCCGCGCCACCAGCTGAGCCGCGAGGAGCGGGAGATGACATCGGCCGTCAATATGGTGCGCGCCGACCGCCGCGACATCGATCCGGCGACATGGACGGCCGACCACCTGCGCGTCATCAAGGCGGCGGCTCAGGACCCGGTCGTGGAGCGGGTGCTGGTCAACGCCGCGATCAAGAAGGCGCTCTGCCGCGAGGCGGGCAACGACCGTTCGTGGCTGTCGCGCGTCAGGCCGGTGCCCGGCCACAACTACCACATGCACATCCGCATCCGCTGCCCGGCAGGCAGCCCCGGCTGCCGGCCGCAGGACCCGCCGCCGACCAGCGACGGCTGCGGCGCGGAGCTCGACTGGTGGTTCACCGAAGAGGTCCTCAATCCGCGGCCGAACCCGAACTGGCGCCCGCCGCCGCCGATCACCCTGGCCGGGCTGCCCGAGGCCTGCCGGCAGGTTCTGGTGGCGCGGTAGGGCCGGGAAAGACCAGGGTAGGGCCCTGGCCCTACTCGGCCGGCACCGCGACGGGCTGCTCCACGGGACGCTCCTTGATCGGGATGTTGATCAGGCCGGAGCCGATGCAGAACAGGATCGAGAGATACCACATGATCTCGTAGGATCCGGTGCGCTCGTACATGACGCCGCCCAGCCAGGCGCCGAGGAAGCCGCCGACCTGGTGGGAGAAGAAGACGAAGCCGTAGAGCATCGCCATGTAGCGGGTGCCGAACATGAGGGCGACGAGGCCCGAGGTCGGCGGCACGGTGGAGAGCCAGAGAAGGCCCATCAGCGCGGCGAAGACGAGGGCCAGCGCCGTGCTCGGCGGAAAGACGAAGAGCAGGACCACCGCCGCTCCGCGCGAGAAGTAGATCCACACCAGCAGCCAGCGCTTCGACATGCGCGACGACAGCCAGCCCGCGCCAAGCGAGCCCACGATGTTGAACAGGCCGATGAGGGCGAGCGCGACGCCCGCCACCCAGGCCTCGATGTTCAGGTCCTTCAGATAGGTCGGATAGTGGGTGGTGATGAAGGCGAGCTGGAAGCCGCAGGTGAAAAAGCCGATCACCAGATAGATGTAGCTCGGGTGGGCGAAGGCCTGCTTCAGGGTCGCGGCGATGCTCATCTCGGCACCGCTGCCCTGACCGACGCCGGACGAGGGACGGGTCGCCAGCGCAAACGACAGCGGGATGATGACCAGCGGCACGCAGGAGAAGATCAGCAGCGCGATCTTCCAGCCGACGAGGTCCATGAGAAAGGGCGTCAGCGGCGCGAAGACGAACTGGCCGAAGGACGAGGCAGCCGTGCCGAAGCCCATGGCGGAAGCGCGCCGGCTCTCCGGGAGCAGCTTGGCGAAACAGGCGAGCACGAGGTTGAAGGACACGCCGGCAAGGCCGAGACCGACGAGCGTGCCGGAGAGCACGTGCATGGCGAGCGGCGGCAGCGGCAGCACCATGCAGGCGAGGCCGAGGCCGTACATGACGGCGCCGGCCCAGAAGACCCGCAGCGTGCCGAAGCGGTCGGCGATGGCACCGGCGAAAGGCTGTCCGACGCCCCACATCAGGTTCTGGATGGCGATCGTCAGCGAGAGAATATCGCGCGTCCAGCCGTTCTCGGTGGACACGGGCATGAGGAACATGCCGACGACGGAGCGCGGCCCGAAGGACAGCAGGCCGATCAGGCAGCCGCAAAGGATGATGACGAAGGGCGTGCGCCAGGTATCCGGACGATCGGGAGAGGTCGTTGCGGTCATCGGGGGAGCTCCGGAATGGCGTCGTGCAGCTACACGGTCGGTCAACCTAGTGCCCGTGAGCGAGCCGCGGAAGCGAAAAGCCGTGATGGCTCCCATACCATTTGCAGATGCCGGGACATGGCAGCTGCCTGTCGCGCGGCGCGCCCGGCGCGCGGATCACCGTGGCCGGGGGACGATCGTCGGATCGCGCGAGGCCCGGATCAGCTGTCGTTGCGGGCCGGACGGGCGAGCTGGACCTGCGGGCCGGAGCCCCAGTTGCGCGGCCGATAGAAGACGTGGATGCCGATCTGCTGCAGGCGGTTCATCGACCGGGCCCACCAGGGGCTGACATAGGTCGCGTGATAGTGCGTGGCATGGCCGACTTCCGGCAGCCAGAGGCGGCCCGCCATCATCTCCCTGGCGATGTGGCTGGCGCGCGACCAGGGCCCCGCCTCGGTGGGCACCAGGCTGCGGCGGCCCTCGCAGGCGAAGGTGAACTGGCAGGCGAGGTAGCGATGGGCGTTCTGGTAGACGACGCCGCAGACGTCGCGGGGGTAGAAGCCGGACACCGAGCGGTTGAGAACGACCTGGGCGACCGCCATCTGGCCGCGCTCGGGCTCCGAGCGCGCCTCCCAGTAGATCGCCTCGGCCAGGCAACGCTCCGCGCGGGCATGGGCGGGTCCGCTGAGCCCCAGCGCGATGGCGGG
>CAZPMD010000132.1:0-10048 GCA_964587395.1 uncultured Hyphomicrobiales bacterium | reverse complement strand
GACGAGATCACCACGATCCCGGGAGGATCCCATGTCGTTCCAAGGACTGCCGCCCGTGCGGACAGGAGCCTTCGCGCTGTCCCTGGCCTGTGCCGCCTTCGCTCCGTCGCTTGCGTTCGCCCAGTTCGCTCCCGGCCAGGGTCAGGGGGGCCGCTTCGAGCGTGAGGATCGCGGCCAGGGCCGTGTCGATCGCGACGCGCGCCGCGGTCGCGGCGACGAAACGGTGCAGGGTCTGTCGCGCGAGCGGCTCGCCCGCATCGGGCCGGTCATGAGCGAGCAGATCGACCGGGGCATGTTCCCCGGCGCCGTGACGCTGATCGCCCGTCAGGGGCGCATCGTCCATTTCGAGGCGCACGGCTTCCGCGACGCGGCCAAGACGCAGCCGATGACGCGTGACACGCTGTTCATGCTGGCCTCGATGACCAAGCCGATCGTCTCGACGGCAGCGGTCATGCTGATCGAGCAGGGCCGGATGAAGCTCTCGGACCCGATCGCCAACTGGCTCACCGAACTCAAGGACATGAAGGTGCAGGTCGAGCGGCGCAATGCCGATGGCACCACCACCACCGAGGATGTGGCGCTCGCCCGCCCGATCACCGTGCAGGACCTGCTGCGGCACACTTCCGGCTTCACCTACGCCGGCTCGGTCCGCTCCCCGCGCCTGAAGCAACTCCTCGACGAGCAGAACATCGAGGCCCGCAATGCCAACATCACCGGCGACGAGATGCTGCGCCGGCTTGGGCAGATTCCGCTGGTCCACCAGCCGGCGACCAATTTCGAGTATTCGATCTCGACCGACGTGCTCGGCCTGCTGCTCGAGCGCGTCACCGGCAAGCGCCTCGACATCCTGATCAAGGAGATGATCCTCGATCCGCTGGACATGCGCGACACCGGCTGGTTCGTGCCCGAGGGGCGGCGCGCGCGCCTCGCAGAGGCGCTCGATTCCGATCCGGCCAAGGCCGGCATGTGGACCTCCTACCGCATCTTCGAGAACCCGGCCGATCACGGCCAGTACTTCAAGGGCGGCGCCGGCATGGTCTCCACCGCCGAGGACTATTTCCGCTTCGCGCAGATGATCCTCAACGGTGGCCAGTTCGAGGGGCGGCGACTTCTGTCGCCGAAATGGGTGGAGTTCATGCTCTCCGACCATCTGATCGGCATGGGCGGCTCGACGGCCGCCTCCACGGGCCCGGGCTATGGCTTCGGCCTCGGCTTCGCGGTGCGCCGACAGGACGGCTTCGCGGTCGCGCCTGGCTCCACGGGCGATGCCATGTGGGCGGGCGCCTGGGGGACGAGTTTCACCATCGATCCGCGCGAGGGGATCGTCGGCATTCTGATGGCGCAGGGCCCGTCGAACCGCGGGCACACGCGCATGCTGTTCAAGAACCTGATCTACGGCGCCGTGGTTCAATGACCTCGGCCGGGGCACGGCGGGCATGCCGTGCCCCGCTATCGCACCGGGCCGGCGGCGACTAACCTCGCCGGCATGAATCGCTTCGCCTTCTATCTGGTGCGCCTGTTGCGCGTGTCGCTGGGATTCCTCGCCGCGCTGGCCGTCGCCGCGGCCATCGTGGTCGTTCTCGACCTCAACAAGGGCCGCATGCCCGAAGCGATGGCAGGGGTGGTTGCGATCGGCTTCTACACCTTCCTCGCGGCCCGGCTGCTCTGGCCTCTCCTGCTCTTCCAGTTTGTCGCCGAAGCCATGCGCTGGCGGGCGCTTGCCATTCATGTCGGCCTGGGTGTTCTGGTGGCCGTGGGCTTCCTCGGCTGGACGTTTCTCCACAGCCGCCAGGAGGCTCCCGACCCGCTCCTCGACGAAGAGCCGGCCATCACCGTCGCGAAGATCGTGGTGACCCTGATCGCCGGCCTTGCCGGTGGCCTCGTCTACTGGATCATCGCCGGCCGCTCCGCCGGCCTGCAGCGCATCGAAAGGACCGACCCATGACCTTCACCTGCCGCCCGCCCGCCGATCCGCAGGTCATGATCGACAATGACAAGGTCAAGGTGACGCGCTGGAACTTCTCCGACGGCGCCGAGACCGGCTGGCACACCCATGGCTGGGACTACGTTGTGGTGCCGCTCGCCGACGGCCGCCTGATCGCCGAACTCGCCGACGGAACCTCGGGCGAGTACGAGATGAAGACGCACGAGCCCTACTTCCGCAAGGAAGGCGTGAAGCACAACATCATCAACATCTCGGGCCGGGACTTCGCCTTCATCGAGATCGAGATCAAGCCCTGAAGCGAGGCGCATGCGGAGGCCTGGCGCGACGAGTCAACGCGGCATTTCGTCCTCGAGGCCGCCGTGACAGGCCGATGAACGCTGTCTATCATTCCTCCCACGAGCCGGGCGCAAGACCCGGCTGCAACCTGTGTTGCGGAGGTGGACCATGCGTTCTGGACTGAAACTTCTGGCGGGGGCGATGATCGCCGCCGCAGCCTTCATCACGGCGGCGGATGCCCGCACTGTTCGCTGGGCACGCTCGGTCGATGCCCAGACCCTCGACCCGATGTCGGCCAATATTGGCCCGACGTCGAATCTCGTCCACCAGATCTACGAGCCGCTGGTCATCCGCGGCTATGACGGCAAGCTGGTCGCGACCCTCGCCACCGAATGGCGGATCCTGCCCGACGATCCGACGGTCTGGGAATTCAGGCTCCGCCAGGGCGTCAAGTTCCACGACGGTTCCGACTTTACGGCCGAGGACGCCATCTTCTCCTTCGACCGCGCCCGCAAGCCGACCTCCGACTATCGCGGCTTGCTGACCTCGATCGACAGCGTCACCCAGGTCGATGCGCACACGATCCGAATCAAGACCAAGGCGCCGAACCCGCTGCTGGTCGAGAACCTCACCAACATCTTCATGATGTCCAAGGCCTGGTCGGAGAAGAACAACGCGCTCGACCCGCAGAACATCCGCGAGCGCCAGGAGAACGGCGCGACGCGTAACGCCATGGGCACCGGCCCGTTCACGCTTGTCTCGCGTGAGCCGGACGTGCGCACGGTGATGCGCCAGTTCCCGGGATACTGGGGCAAGGGCCAGTTCCCGATGCAGGTGACCGAGCTGGTCGTCGTGCCGATCCAGCAGGACGCCACCCGCATCGCGGCGCTGCTCTCCGGCGAGGTCGATGTGGTCCATGACGTGCCGGTGCAGGACATCGCGCGCCTGCAGCAGAGCCAGGGCATCCGCGTCACGACGGGTCCCGAGAACCGCGTCATCTTCCTCGGCTTCAATGTCGGCGACGCCGAGCTGAAGTCCTCGGACATCAAGGGCAAGAACCCCTTCGCCGACGTGCGGGTGCGCAACGCCATCAACATCGCGGTCAACCGCGAGGCCATCACCCGCGTCGTCATGCGCGGCCAGGGCCAGCCCATCGGCTATATCGGCTCGCCCTTCATCTCGGGCTATTCGGCCGAACTCGCCGCCATCCCGCGCTTCGACCCCGCCGCGGCCAATCGCGCGCTCGACGAGGCCGGCTATCCCCGCCGTGCCGCCGAGGGCAACACGCGCTTCTCGGTGACGCTCCAGTGCACCAACAACCGCTATGTCTCGGACGAGAACATCTGCCAGGCGGTTGTCGCCATGCTCGGCCAGATCGGCATCCGCGCCAATATGGTGGCGAAGCCGGCAGCCCAGCACTTCCCCGAGCTGCAGCGCCAGGAACTGGACTTCTTCCTCGTCGGTTGGGGCATCCCGACCTATGACGCGGAATATATCCTGACGTTCCTCTACCATACCCGCACCGCCAACAACGGCACCTGGAACGGCACGCGCTATTCCAACCCGGCCCTCGATGCGCGGATGCTGGCCCTCCAGACCATGGCGGACGTTCCCCGCCGCAACGCCGAACTGGCCGACATCCAGAAGCAGCTGCGCGACGCCGCCGTCTACATTCCGCTGCACATGCAGTCGATCAGCCACGCCTCGCGCGGCGGCATCGAGGTGCCGGTGCATCCGGATGCCGGCGCCTGGTTCAAGCTGTTCCGCTTCGCCGGCTCCTGAACCCCCTGACCTGACGCACGGCCCCCTTCCGGCAACGGGAGGGGGCTTGCTGCATTGATCCCTCCTGTTTTCGCCCTCGTGGTCACCCCCTCATGATCGCCTATGTCGTCAAGAGTCTCGCCCAGGCGGTCCTGGTCATGCTGGCTGTGGCGCTCGTCGCCTTCTCCATGTTCCGCTTCATCGGCGATCCCGTCTCGAACCTGATGGGCCAGGAGGCGACGATCCAGGATCGCGAGCAACTGGCCCGCGAGCTCGGCCTCGAGGATCCCATTCCCGTCCAGTTCGCCCGCTTCGTCGGCAATGCCGCGCGGCTCGAATTCGGCGTCAGCTACCGGCAGGGCCGGCCGGTCTCGGACCTGATCGCCGAGCGTCTGCCGGCCACCGTCGAGCTGGCGCTGCTCTCGGCGATTTTCGCTCTGGTGGCCGGCATCGCCCTCGGCGTCTACACGGCGATCTACCGGAACGGCATCCTCTCCCACGCCATCCTGTCGGTATCGCTGATCGGCGTGTCGCTGCCGACCTTCCTGATCGGCATCGGCCTCATCTGGCTCTTCGCCGTCGAGCTGCGCTGGCTGCCCTCGTTCGGGCGCGGCGACGTCGTCAAGATCGGATGGTGGTCAACCGGGCTCCTGACCGCCTCGGGACTGAAGTCGCTGGTCATGCCGGTGCTGACTCTCGGCTTCTACCAGCTCACCCTCATCATGCGCCTCGTCCGTTCCGAAATGCTCGAGACCATGCGCACCGACTACGTGAAGTTCGCCCGCGCCCGTGGCGTGCCGGAGCGCACCATCTGGTTCCGCCACGCGCTGAAGAACACCATGGTGCCGGTGATGACCATCGCCGGCCTGCAGCTCGGCGGCGTCATCGCCTTTGCCATCGTCACCGAAAGCGTGTTCCAGTGGCCCGGCCTCGGCGCCCTCTTCGTGCAGGCGGTGCAGTTCGTCGATATTCCCGTGATGGCCGCCTACCTGATGTTCGTCGCCTTCGTCTTCGTGGTGACCAACCTCGTCGTCGACCTCCTCTATTTCGCGCTCGACCCCCGCCTGCGCGGCGCGGGTCCGGCCTCGGCGCATTGAGGCCCGCCATGTCCGCGACCGACACCACCCCGAAGCCGCGCATCGGCATCAAGGCCCGCCTCGCCCGTGCCTGGGATTCGGATCTCGCCTGGAGCTTCCGCCATTCACCCGTGGCGATGGTGGCTGCGGCGATGACCCTGATCCTGCTCGGCGCCTCGCTCGCCGCCAACTGGATCGCACCGCAGGATGCCTTCGATCCCTCGGCGCTCAACCTGCTCGATGCCTATACCAAGCCCGGCGAGGCCGGCATGGGCTCGAACACGGTCTATGTGCTCGGCACCGACAACCAGGGCCGCGACCTGTTCTCGGCCATCCTCTATGGCTCGCGCGTCTCGCTCTTCGTCGGCTTTTCCTCCGTCGCCTTCTCGGTGGTGATGGGGGTCGGCCTCGGCCTCCTCGCCGGCTATATCGGCGGGCGGACCGACGCCTTCATCATGCGCGTCGCCGACATCCAGTTGTCCTTCCCCGCCATCCTCATCGCACTGCTGTTCTTCGGCGTCGCCCGTGGCCTCATTCCGCCGTCGCATCACGAGCAGATGGCGATCTGGGTGCTGATCGTCGCCATCGGCCTGTCGAACTGGGCGCAGTACGCGCGCACGGTGCGCGGCTCGACCATGGTGGAGCGCAACAAGGAATATGTGCAGGCCGCCCGCGTCATCGGTCGCCCACCGCTGTTCATCATGGTGCGGCACGTGCTGCCGAACGTGACGGGGCCGGTGCTGGTGATCGCGACCATCAATCTGGCGCTGGCCATCATCGAGGAGGCGACGCTGTCCTTCCTCGGTGTCGGCGTGCCGGCGACGCAGCCCTCCCTCGGAACTCTCATCCGCTTCGGCCAGCAGTACCTGTTCTCCGGCGAGTGGTGGATCCTGTTCTTTCCGGCGCTGGCGCTGGTGCTGCTGGCGCTCTCCATCAACCTGCTCGGCGACTGGCTGCGCGATGCCCTCAATCCGAAGCTGAGGTGAGCGCCGATGACCGCGCCCGTCCTTTCCGTCCGTGACCTCGTCGTCCAGTTTCCCACCCGCCGCGGCGTGCTGACGGCGGTCGACCGCATCTCCTTCGACATCGCCCCCGGCGAGGTGCTCGGCGTCGTCGGCGAATCCGGCGCCGGCAAGTCGATGACCGGTGCCGCCGTCATCGGCCTGCTGGAACCGCCCGGCCGCATCGCCGGTGGCGAAATCCTGCTGAAGGGCGAGCGCATCGACAATCTCGCTCCGGATGCCATGCGACGCGTTCGTGGCAAGCGCATCGGCATGGTCTTCCAGGACCCGCTGACCTCGCTCAACCCGCTCTACACCGTGGGCGAGCAGCTCATCGAGACCATCCAGACCCACACCAGCCTGACCGGCAGCCAGGCGCGATCGCGCGCCATCGAACTGCTGACCGAGGTCGGCATTCCGGCACCTGACAAGCGCATCGACGCCTATCCGCACCAGTTCTCCGGCGGCATGCGGCAGCGCGTCGTGCTGGCGCTGGCGCTCTGCGCCGAGCCGGAACTCGTCATCGCCGACGAGCCGACGACGGCGCTGGACGTCTCCGTGCAGGCGCAGATCATCACGCTCCTGAAGAACCTCTGCAAGGAACACGGCACCGCGGTGATGCTGATCACCCACGACATGGGCGTGATCGCCGAGACGGCCGACCGCGTCGCGGTCATGTATGCCGGGCGGATCGCCGAGATCGGCCCCGTGCAGGACGTCATCAAGCGCGCCCGCCATCCCTACACGGAAGGGCTGATGGGCTCGATCCCCTCGCTCGACGCCACCACGGACCGGCTGGTGCAGATCCCGGGGTCCATGCCGCGGCTGACCGCCATTCCCGCCGGATGTGCCTTCAACCCGCGCTGCCCGAAGGTCTTCGACCGCTGCCTGACCGAGAGGCCCGAGCCCCAGACCGTCGGCGGCTCGCAGGTGGCCTGCTGGCTCTACGCCGAAAACGCGGAGAAGGCGGCATGAGCGAGCCCCTTGTTACCGTCCGCAACCTGTCGCGCACCTTCGACGTGTCGAAGCCCTGGCTGAACCGCGTGCTGGAGCGTGAGGAGCGACGCCTGCTGAAGGCTGTGCAGGACGTCTCCTTCACCATCGGCAGGCGCGAGACCTTCGCGCTGGTGGGCGAATCCGGCTCGGGCAAATCGACAGTCGCCAACATGGTGGTCGGGCTGCTGGAGCCTTCTGCGGGATCGGTCGTCATCGACGGCGTCGACATGGCCCGCAAGGACGATGCGGCCCGTCTGAAGGCCGTCCGCGCCAAAATCCAGATGATCTTCCAGTCTCCCTTCGCCTCGCTCAACCCGCGCTGGCGCGTCGACCGCATCATCGCCGAGCCGATCCGCGCCTTCGGCCTGATGAGCGACGCCCGGGAGATCGAGGCGGAGGTCGGCCGGCTGCTGAGGACCGTCGGCCTCGACCCCGCCGACGGCGCGAAATATCCGCACGAATTCTCAGGCGGCCAGCGCCAGCGCGTGGCCATCGCCCGGGCCCTCGCCTCGAAGCCGGAATTCATCGTCTGCGACGAGCCGACCTCGGCGCTGGACGTCTCGGTGCAGGCGCAGATCCTCAACCTGATGCGTGACCTGCAGGACGAATTCGGACTGACCTACCTGTTCATCTCGCACAACCTCGCCGTCGTCAGGCACATGGCGACGCGTATCGGCGTGATGTATCTCGGCCGCCTGGTCGAGGTCGCGCCGGGTCGCCAGCTTTTTTCCGCGCCGCGCCATCCCTATACGCGCATGCTGCTCGATGCCGTGCCGGATCTCGACATGACCGGGCGGCCGCGCAAGCCGGTGCTCGGCGAGATCCCCAATCCGATCACCCCGCCATCAGGCTGTCCGTTCAACCCGCGCTGCCCGCTCGCCACCGGCCGTTGCCGCGCGGAGGTGCCGGCCTCGATCACGGACGAGTTCGGGACGGTCGCCTGCCACGCCGTCACCGAGGGACGGATCGCCGCATAGGCGTGCCCGCGAAAGCAGGCGGGGCCCCCCTGGAGGCGCCCTGTGCAAGGTGGCGGTGCCGACGTGGACGAATCAGGCCGCCTTGCCGCCGATGACGCCGCGGCGGATCTGGTCTTCCTCGATCGACTCGAAGAGCGCGCGGAAGTTGCCCTCGCCGAAGCCGTCGTCACCCTTCCTCTGGATGAACTCGAAGAAGATCGGCCCGAGCACGGTGCCGGAGAAGATCTGGAGGAGCACACGCGACATGCGTCCTTCCTTCTCGCCGAGCGCGACCGCGCCCTCGCCGTCGATGAGGATGCCGTTGGCCTGCATCCGCTCGACCGGCTCGCCGTGGCCGGGCACGCGGGCATCGACCTTCTCGTAGTAGGTGACCGGCGGGGAGGGCATGAAGGGCAGGCCGTTCGCGCGCAGCGCCTCGACGGTCGCGTAGATGTCGCGCGAGCCGCAGGCGATGTGTTGGATGCCCTCGCCCTTGTAGAGCGCCAGGTACTCCTCAATCTGGCTCTTGTCGTCGAGGCTTTCGTTGATCGGGATGCGAATCTTGCCGCAGGGGCTGGTGAGGGCGCGGGAGATGAGGCCCGTGAGCTTGCCCTCGATGTTGAAGAAGCGGATCTCGCGGAAGTTGAAGAGCTTCTCGTACCAGCCGGCCCAGAAGTCCATGCGGCCGCGATGGACGTTGTGGGTGAGATGGTCGAGGTAGTAGAGCCCGGCCGGCTCCGGGTGCGGGTCGTGTGCTGCCGTCCAGACGAAATCGACGTCGTAGATGGAGCCCTTGTCGCCGTAGCGGTCGACGAAATAGAGCAGCGATCCGCCGATGCCCTTCACGGCTGGAATGGACAGTTCCATCGGGCCGACCTTGCCGACATAGGGCTCGGCGCCGAGCGAGATGGCGCGCTCATAGGCGTATTTCGCGTCCTTCACACGGAAGGCCATGGCGCAGGCGCAGGGGCCGTGCTCGGCGGCAAAGGCCGCCGCGAAGGAATCGGGCTCGGCATTGACGATGTAGTTCACGTCGCCCTGGCGATAGAGGGTGACGTTCTTCGAGCGGTGCCGCGCGACGGCGGTGAAGCCCATCAGTTCCAGTACGGCCTTGAGGGCCGCCGGATCCGGGTGGGCGAACTCGACGAACTCGAAGCCGTCCGTGCCCATGGGATTGTGGGCGCTGATCTCGGCTGGCGGGGCATCGTGGGGGAAGGGACCCATGGCATTTTCCTCCGGGGACAGGAACAGGTTCGACAGTGTCGTGCGAATCGGCTGCAAAGGGCGTGCGAAGAGCGCCGCATGACATTGCTTTCGTGCACAATTCGTGCGTGATTTGTGATCATGATGAACGAAGCTATTGCAGTCGACGCCTTTGATCTTCGCCTGCTCGACGCCTTGCAGGCCGATGGTGCACGAACCAACCAACAGCTTGCCGACATCGTCCGGCTGTCGCCGAGCCAGGTCTCGCGCCGGCGCCAGCGGCTGGAGGACGAGGGGCTCATCCGCGGCTACCGCGCCGTGCTCGATGCACAGCGGCTCGGCTACGGCGTCACGGTCTACATCTTCGTGTCGCTCGCCACCCATTCGGGGCTGAATGCGAAGCGCTTTGCCGATCTCGTGCGCATGATGCCCGAGGTCCAGGAGGCGCATGCCATGACGGGAGATGCCGACTACCTGCTGAAGCTGGTGGTGCGGGACCTCAAGGGATTGTCCGTCCTCGTCAACGAGGTGCTGCTGCCGCACGAGAGCGTGGCGCGGGTGCGGTCCTCCATCGTGCTGGAGACACTGAAGGATGAACCGCGCCTGCCGCTGGCCGTGCGCTGATGGTGGCGCCCCGTGGCGGGGACGACATGGAATTGAAACGGCCCTATCCGATGGCTGGGCCGTCACCACAGCTTCTGGATCAGCTTCATGCCCGTGCAGCCTGCCGACAAAAACACGCATCTCTCCCGCCGCCGCCTGCTTGCGCTTGTGACCTGCATGGTGTCGGCCATGCTGATGCCGGCGTCGGCGCCGGCCCGCGCCCAGTCGTCC
>CAZPMD010000131.1:9903-10144 GCA_964587395.1 uncultured Hyphomicrobiales bacterium | reverse complement strand
GCCGTGCGGGCATTGCCGGCCATCGCGGCGAGAAGGTCGGCGGCAACCGCGGCGGCCGCCCGGTCGTCCTTGTCGAGCAGCGCCTTGGCGGCGCGTTCGCGCAGGGTGTCGAGACGGGCGAGGCTTCGCAAGGCGAAGACCTCACGGCCGAGAAGAACGAGGCCTCCCACCAGGAACAGCACCAGCGCAGCCACGCCGGCCCAGCCGAGCCACTGGGCGCGGGTGAAGAGATCGTCGATCA
>CAZPMD010000131.1:0-9893 GCA_964587395.1 uncultured Hyphomicrobiales bacterium | reverse complement strand
AGGCCAGCGAGACAAGCCCGCCGAGCCCCGTCCAGAACAGGCGGGACCAGAGGCTGGTCGGGGGCGGCGGCGGTGCTGCCGCCATCTCCTCCAGGACAGCCTCGCTGCTGCGCGCCGGCACCGGCGCATCGCTCGGCGGCGCGATCTCGACACCCTCGGCGTCCAGCCGGAAGATCTCGGGCCTGTGGGGCGAACCCTTGCTCATGCCAGGCGATCTCCGATCAGGAACTCGACCGCCCGGTCGAGCCGAATATGCGGCAGCGGCTGGGTCGGATCGGCCTTCGGCGGCAGGAAGCGAACGAAGCGGTAATCCTCGCCGCGGAAGGCCTCGGGTCCGGCAAAGAGCCCGGTGGGATCGGCGGGAAGCTCGCCGGGAAAGACCGCGACGTCCTCCGATCCGTCAAAGATTTCGGTCCCTGCCCGTTCGCCGGCAATGGGCGTGCCGACGATGCAGGGCAGGCTGCGTCCCTTGCGCGTCACCGTCGTCTCGCGGGTGGCCCGGAGCGAGGCCAGCGCGACGGCATCGACCCTCGCACCGGCGAACTCGGCGCGCCGGATGGCGCGGTCGGTCAGGCGCTTCAGCAGCCCTTCCAGCCTGTCGTGGCTGGTCTGGTGCAGATGGTCCGCCTTGGAGGCGGCGAAAAGGATGCGGTCGATCCGGCGGGCCAGCATGGACGAGAGGATGGAGTTGGCGCCCGGCCGGAAAGCGGTGAGCACGTCGGCCAGAGCCAGTTCGAGGTCGGCGAGAGCCGCGGGCCCGGCGTTCAGCGCCGCCAAGGCGTCGACGAGCACGATCTGCCGGTCGAGCGTGGCGAAGTGATTGGCGTAGAAGGGCATGACCACGAGGCGCTTGTAGCTCTCGAAGCGCTTCTCCATCAGCGCCGCGAGGCTGTCGCCCGCGGGCTCCCGCCCCGCAAGGTCGAGCGGCGCGAAGGTGAGCGCGGGCGAACCCTCCATCTCGCCGGGCAGCAGGAAACGTCCCGGCGGCAGGGTGGACAGCGACACGCGCTCGTCGCGGCAGGACTTGAGGTAGCGGGTGAACTTGTCGGCAAGGCGCCGGGCATCGCTCTCGTCGCCCCTGCCGAAGGGATCGACCTCGGCGCTCGCCGCAAGCCACTCACCCGACAGGGCCGCCCGCGGCGGCCGGCGCGCCGCCTCGATGCTGCGGCGTGACCATTCGGAATAGGACTGGGCGAGCAGCGGCAGGTCGAGCAGCCACTCGCCGGGATAGTCCACGATGTCCAGCGTCAGGGTCTTCTCGCTGCCGCGGAAGAAGCCGGAATTGGAAGCGAAATCGATGGCGAGGCGAATCTCGCTGATCCGCCTCGTGCCTTCCGGCCAGTCCCGGGGGCCGGTCAGGGTTGCCAGGTGATCCTCGTAGGGAAAACGCGGGATGCCGTCGTCGGACTGAGGTTCGAGGCGCACGCGCGCGATGCGGCCCTGCGCCTGCGCCTCGAAAACAGGCCAGCGCGCCGCCGTCAGCAGGCCGTGCACCAGCGCCGTGATGAACACCGTCTTGCCGGAGCGAGACAGGCCGGTGACGCCGAGCCTGAGCGTCGGACTGGCCCAGTCGGTGGCATAGGCCGTCAGCGACCGCGCCGCGAGCCGCGTCTCGTTCAGCCAGCCGGTCCAGACCATCTATTCGGCCTCGCTGTCGAGATCGCGGGGGACGGTGAACGAGACGAGCGTGCCGCAGCCCGGCGCCAGATCCCGCCAGGAGGCGATGGCGCAATCGATCACCGCAAGCCCGCCTGTCGGATACTTCCGCGACAGGCGCTGGCGCTGGTCCCTGGGGCCGTGGGCGATGAGCTCTTCGGCCAGCGTCTCGATGCCCGGATTGTGACCGACCAGCAGAAGCGTGCCGACATCCTCGTCCGTCTCGCGGATGACATTGGCCAGCATCCACGCCGGTGCCTCATAGATGCGGCCATCCTGCTCGGCGCCTGGAAGGCGTGCCAGCCCGGCGCTCGCCAGCGCCCAGGTCTCGACGGTGCGGGCTGCCGGGGAGACGACGACCCTGTCGGGGACATAGCCGCGATCGATCAGGAAACGTCCCATCAGCGGGGCGGCCCGCCGCCCCCGTATCGCGAGCGGACGGTCGCGATCCACCCGCCCGGCCGGCCAGTCCGACTTGGTGTGCCTCAACAGGATCAGCCGGCGCATGGTTCTCCCCGCGATGTCCCACATGTGCCCCCTCGCCCGCTGCCGGACAAGGGCCGGCCGCCGTCACCGGCGCAGGGCCGCGCGACGCTCCGAATAGATGAGGTACAGCCCGCTCGCCACGATGATCGCCGCTCCGAGGAACACCTGCGGCCCGGGAATGACGGAAAAGATGAACCAGCCTGCGGCAACAGACCAGAGAAGCTGAGTGTACTGGACCGGCGCGGAGACCGAGGCCGAGGCGAAGCGGAAGGCCATCAGCATGAAGGACTGGGCGACGAGCTGGATGACCGCATTGAGCGCGATCACGGCGAGCAGCCATTGCGGTACCGGCTGCCAGTTCGGTGCGGCGAAAACGAGCGAGATCAGGCAGATGAACAGGTTGAAGTAGAAGAGGATGGACAGCGTGCCCTCCGTCTTGCCGAGGTTGCGGATGGCCACCATGGCGGCGCCCCAGGTTGCCGCCGACAGAACTGCGAGAAGCGCCGCTATGGAGACGCCCTCGGGTCCCGGCCGGATGATGACAAGCGCACCAAGGAAGCCGATCGCCACGGCGATCCAGCGGTTGAGGCCCACCGGCTCGCGCAGCACGAGACCGGAGAGCGCCACCACGAAGAAGGGCGTGACGAAGAGGATGGCGGTGGCGACGGGAAGATCGAGTTCGCGCAGCGCCTCGAAATAGGCGAAGACCGAAACCGCCGAGAGCGAGGCGCGGAACAGATGCGCACCGGGCCGGCGCGTGACGATGGTGGCGCGTCCGCGCAGCATCTGCACCAGGATGATGGGCGTCAGGATCGCGAGGCCCGAGGCACTGCGCAGCGCCATGATCTGCCAGCTCGGCAGTTCCGCCACGACGATCTTCAGGATCGTGTCGGCGACCGACACAAGTGTGAAGCAGACGAACTGGGCGGCGATGGCGGCGAGCGGTCGCTCGGCCGTCTGGGGGGGCATGGCGCTCGTCTCCGCGCGGTTGCCCGACATCTACCGGGATTGCGACGCCTGCCAAGTCCGTGCGGGGCATGATGCCCCTGCACGGGCCGGCGCTTGACCGGCCGGGAGCCGCCTCAGCCCTGCCGTTCGGGCGTGTGGATGATCAGCCCGTCCAGGGCGTCGGTCACCTTGATCTGGCACGAGAGGCGCGACGTCGGCTTCACGTCGAAGGCGAAATCGAGCATGTCCTCCTCCATGTGGGAAGGATCTCCCGTCTTGGCCGACCAGGCGTCGTCGACATAGACGTGGCAGGTCGCGCAGGCGCAGGCGCCGCCGCATTCGGCGACAACCCCTGGAATGCCGTTCTTGATGGCGGCTTCCATGACCGTCGCTCCGACGGCGGCGTCAACCGCGCGCTTTTCGCCGGCATGATCGATGAAGATGATCTGAGGCATCGGCTCCTCGTTCTGGCAGGGCGTGCCGGCCCCCGATCCGGTCGCCGACAAAGAGAAACCGCCGCTTGGATGTCGCGGCGGTCCCGGATTGCGCTGACATAGCGAAAGGTGCGGCCGCGCGCCAGAGGCCGGCGGCGCATGGCCGCCCGGCCGCAGCGGCGGGATCGTGAACGATCAGGCCGCTTCGAGAAGGTGCGAGATGAAGCCGTTGGCGTCGGCCACCGCCTTCTCCAGCCGTCCGAGATCGTCCCAGGCGCGCGAGGACAGGTGATCGACCTGATCGCACTCGACGGCCTCGGCGGCCTGGGCGACCCCGAAGGCGCCGATGCCGAGCGCCGAGCCCTTCAGCGTGTGGGCTGCCTCGGCCCAGCTCTTCGCCGATGTCGCGTTGCGCAGACGCTCCAGCATGGTGCGGGACTGACGCTCGAAGAGAGCCAGAACCTCGCGCTCGAGGCTGTGGTCGCCGAAGGTCTGTCGCGAGAGATGGGTGAGATCGACGGGCAGGCTGCCGCCCGGAATGTCGTCCGACATGATACGCGCCATGGTCATAGTGTCCCCTGTTTGACGTGAACGCCCGTTCTGGGCGTGTTTGCCGTTGAGGGAGGTTGATCCTCCCCGCTTCCCTATCGGCCAACCATGACTCGGCGGCGGCAAAAGCGGGGTTAAAGCAGGTCACCCATTCAGCAGATTTCCGCGACGCGGTTGACCACAGGTAAACGCAACCGGACGCGGCCCGTACGCCCGGCGCCTCAGGTTTTCGGGCTCAAGCCGATGGCGCGGCGCCCCGCGTCCGTCAGCTTGCAGACAAGCCAGTCCGGCCTCACCGGGTTGTTCAACCAGGGCTCGGCCCATCCCGCATCGAGGCAGGCGCGGATCGTCGCCCGTGGAACGGCGCGCCCCTCGCCGTCGAAGAGCGGGAGTTTTCCACCGGGCTGATCGGCGCCGCGCGCGAGCCAGCGCCGCTGTGGCTCCGTCGGCCGGGCCGAGGAAGACGCTGCGGCACCCGGCTTCTTCCCGACTTTCCGCCCGGCCCCCTGATCAGTCATGGTTACTCATCCGTTAACGATGAATCCGAAACTGCGGACCCGGCAGGTTTCATTCCTTAGGACCCGCCGGTAGATTACACGCTGCGGCGGACTGTTGTCTGCCATCCGTGGTCGTTGCGTCCAAGAGGCACTTGGGACCTGGCACCGGATGGAAGATGGCCAGTCGGCAGTCTCAAGGATGCGGGCGACACCATGGCGAACACTCCGAAGAAGGCTCAGGATCCGGCCGAAGCGGCCCTCGCGGCCATTCAGGATGCGCTGAACCTTGCCAACGAGGACCAGGGCAAGAACGGCTCACGGGCCAGCGGGCGCGAGGCGTCCCGCCAGTCCGCAGATGCGGTTCGCGTCGACGAGGACCTCTTCGCCGACACCCGCCGCGCCGATCAGGTCGTTTCGCCGACACAGCCGCCCGCCAATGACGACCGCCGCGATCTCGCCCAGATGCTGGAGCGCCTGTCGCGCCGCCCCTCTGCCGCGCCGCTGTGGATCGCCGCCCTCTTGTCACTCGCCTGGCTCGGTGTTGGGGCCTATGTCGGCTCGCGCCTCTTCGGCATGACCATGCCCGACATCACTGAGCCCGCGACGCTGACCTTCGCCGCGGTCACGTTCCTGCCGGTGCTCTTCTTCTTCGTCATGGGCGCGCTGATCCGCCGCTCGCAGGAAATGCGGATCGTCGCCCAGGGCATGAGCGAGGTCGCGCTCCGCCTTGCCGAGCCGGAAACCGTCGCCCGCGAGGCCGTGGTCTCCGTCGGTCAGGCCGTCCGCCGCGAGGTTGCGGCCATGGGCGATGGCGTCGAGCGCGCCCTGGCGCCCGCCGGTGAGCTCGAGACCCTCGTCCACAACGAGGTCGCCTCGCTCGAGCGCGCCTACAGCGACAACGAACTGCGCGTGCGTGCGCTCATCGAGGAACTCGTCACCCAGCGCGAGGCCATCGTCTCCAACGCCGACCGCGTCCGCACCGCCCTGACCGGCGTTCACGAGCAGGTGGCAAGCCAGATCGCCGATGCCGGCGAGCAGCTGTCGCGGCGCATCGACGAGTCGGGCATGCGGGTCACCTCGTCCCTCGGCGAGAAGGCGGAAGCCATCACCATGGCTCTGGGCCGCGCCGGCGACACGATGATCGACCAGATCCAGGTGCGCGGCGCCGACATCGTCGAGCGCCTTGCCTCGACCAGCGACGAGGTCACCCGCGCGCTGTCGACCACCGGCGACCGGGTCACGTCCGTGCTGACCGATACGGGCAACATCGTCACCGTCACGATGGCCGAGACGGGCACCAGCATGGCCGCCAAGCTGTCCGAGACCGGCACGGCGATGACCAATCACCTCGCCGCCACCAGCACCGAGATCACCCAGGCCATCGCCAGCCGCTCCGACGACGTGTCGGCACGTCTGAAGGAGACGGGCGAGAGCCTCGTCGCCGAGCTCTCGGCACGCACCGGCGAGGTCTCGCAGACCCTGCGGGCGACCGGCGAGACGCTGATTGCGGAACTCGCCGCCCGCAGCGGCGAGGTCTCGTCGACCCTGCGTGACACCGGCGAGACGCTGATCACCGAGCTCTCCGAGCGTGGCGGCTATGTCTCCGCCACCCTGCGCGACACCGGCGAGAGCCTGATCGCCGAGCTTTCGAACCGCGGCAACGAGGTTACCGGCCGCCTGAAGGATACCGGCGAGAGCCTGGTCTACGAACTCTCCACCCGCGGCAACGAGGTCAATTCGGTCCTCAAGTCGACCGCCGAGACGCTGGTCTATGAGCTGGCGACGCGCGGTGGCGAGGTCACCTCCACCCTGCGCGAGACGGGCGAGGCCTTCGTCTCCGAGCTGTCGCTGCGCGGCAACGAGGTCTCCACGCGCCTGCGCGACACGGGCGAGCGCCTGGTCGGCGAACTCACCGAGCGCGGCTCGGAGGTCGTCAACAAGCTCGATTCGACCGGCAGCTACGTCGCCGAGACCATCACCGTGCGCGGCGGCGCCCTCGCCGACCGTATCGCCGAGACCGGCGACAAGCTGCACGAGACGGTCACCACCCATGGCGATGAACTCGACAAGCGGCTGGCCGTCACCGGCCAGCTCATCGCGGAGGCGATCACGCAGCGCACGGCGGAGGCGAAGAACGCCATCGGTGACGTCGGCATCCAGGTCGTCGAGAGCCTCACCGAGAAGGCGCAGGACGTGCAGCTCGCCCTGCATCGCGCCAGCGAGACCGTCACCACCGCCATTTCCGAGCGCACGGCCAACCTGCGCGAGGAGATCGAGCTGGCCGGAACCGACGTGCTGTCGACTTTCGCCACACAGGGCACCGACCTGACGCAGCGGATCGGCGACATCGGCTCCCAGGTGACCGAGGCGCTCGCCGCGCGCGGCGATTTCGTCACGGCGGAGATGCAGCGCGTCGCCGCCGAGCTGAGCGAGACCGCGACGGCGCACGGCGAAGCCGTGGTCACCCGCATCGCCCAGAACGTGGTCGCCCTGGACGACGCTATCAACCGCCACACCTCCGGTTTCGAGAACCGCGTCGCGGCCCATGCGACCAGCCTGGAGGATGCGTTCAACCGCTACACCTCGGGATTCGAGGCGCGGATCGGCGAGCAGGCTGCGAACCTTGAGGACGCCTTCATCCGGTACACCTCGGGCTTCGATACCCGCGTCGGCCAGCATGCGACCCAGTTGGAAGACGCCATTGTCCGGCACACCTCGCATTTCGAGGGCCGCGTCGGCCACTACGCCTCGTCCTTCGACGAGGCGATGGCCCGCCATGCCGGCCAGTTCGAGGGCAAGGTGTCGCAGTACGCGACCGGCCTCGACGAGGCGATCGCCCGCCACAGCTCCTCGTTCGAGGGGCGTGTCGCCCACTATGCCACCAGCCTGGAGGACCAGGTCGGCCGCCATGCGCTGAACCTGGAGGACGCGGTCGGGCGCCTCACCAACGATTTCGAGGGCCGTGTCGGTTCGCACGCCTCCATGCTCACCGAGCAGGTGGCCAACCACACCGCCCTGCTCGACCACAAGCTCACCAGTCACATCGGCGCACTCAATGAGACGATCGCCGGCAAGGGCACGGCGCTCGCCGACCGCATCGCCGGTGACACCCGAGAGTTCGCCGAACGGGTGGCGCAGCAGTCCAGCGAGATCACCGAGGCTCTCGATGGCCGCCTGGCGCGCATCGACCAGGCGCTGGACACCCGCGCCCAGGCCTTCAACGAGACGCTGGCCAGCCGCACTCTCGAGCTTGCCAAGGTCCTCGGCGAGGGCGGCAAGGCGGTAACCGAGGCTCTGGAGAACAAGTCGGCCGAGATCACCTATAACCTGACCTCGAAGTCGGACGAGATCACCCTGACCCTGACGTCCAAGTCCGACGAGATCGCCTTCAACCTGACATCCAAGTCGGACGAACTGGCGCGCCTGCTCAACGACAAGTCGGACCAGATCGTCTTCAACCTGACGTCGCGCTCCGACGAGATGGCGCGCGATCTGGCGACCAAGTCAGATCTCATCGCCCAGAACCTCGCGACGACATCCGAGAGCATCGCCCAGAACCTGGCCGTCAAGTCGGAGGACATTGCGCGCACGCTGTCGGACAAGTCGGCGGACGTGACCTACACCCTCGCCTCCAAGTCGGGCGAGATCGCGCGCCTGCTGACCGAGAAGTCGGAAGAGGTCGCCTATTCGCTGGCGACCAAGTCCGACGAGATCACCCGCCTTCTGTCCGAGAAGTCGGACGAGGTCACCTGCACGCTGACCTCGAAGTCCGACCTCATCACCGCGACGCTGTCGGACAAGGCGGACGAGATCAACCGCACCCTCGGCGGCCGCGCGCTGGAAGTGGCGGAGACGCTCGACACCCGCGTCGCGCGCTTCGAGGAGGTCGTCGTCGGCCGCCTCGAGTCGGTGTCGCAGACGCTCGACACCCGCGGCTCGCACATTGCCGAGACTCTCACCGATCGGGTCGAGGCCGTGACGCAGACCCTGCGCGCCAATGCCGAAGAGGTCGAGCGCACGCTCTCCACCATCTCCTCAGACATCACCCAGGGCCTGTCGACGCGCGTCAACGAGATCAACGCCGTCCTCGGCGCCCGGTCGGCGGAGCTTGCCAGCCTTCTCGACGAGCGCGGCAACGATCTCGTCACGCGCCTCGGTGACAACGGCATGCAGGTCACGACCGAGGTCAGCCGTGTCGGCGACATCGTCGTCCGCGCGCTGGAGAACCGCGGCACGGCGATCGCCGAAGTCATCGGCCAGAAGGGCGCGGAGATCACCCGCACCCTTTCGCAGACCGGCCTCGACGTCACCCGCGGCATTTCCGACACCAGCGAGCAGGCGGCCCGCATCCTGGCCGAGAGCTCGGATGCCTTCCGCGGCCAGGTGGAGAGCGGCACCCGCGAGTCGGTCCAGGCGCTCACCGAGACGAACGAGCAACTGCGCGGCGAGATCGCGGGTCTGCTCGGCAGGCTCGGCGAGACCAACGGTTCGCTGCGCGAGGTGGTGGGTCAGACGGAAACGTCGCTCGCCAACCTCAACAACCAGCTGGGGGAGCGCATCGGCCAGTTCGCCAGCTCTGCGGAGACCGCCTCGTCGGCGGCCGAGACCGCGACGCGCATGCTGAACGGACAGATCAGCCAGCTCGCCAGCGCCGCGAGCACCGTGCTGCGGGACGTGTCGTCGCTGTCCGAGCGCTTCGACGCCCAGGCTCGCCTGCTCGGCGCCGCCGCCGAACAGGTCGAGGAGATGCAGCAGCGCCTCGACGCTTCGTTCGACGCGCGCCGCGAGGTCATCGAGGCGCTGGTCACTCACCTCGCCTCGAAGACCGAGGACATGGACAATCTGGTGAAGAGCTTCACCGGTCTGCTGGACGACAATCTCGGCGTCGCCGAGAGCCGTGCCCGCGAGATCGGCCGCGTTCTGGTCGAGTCGACGAACCAAACGACCCATGCCATCGGCGAGCAGGCGGAGACGCTGAGGCTCGCTACCGGCAAGGAGCGCGAGCGTACGACGCATGCCATGCGCTCTGCCTACGAGCAGGCCACGCACGAGATGCAGGCGCTGTTCCGCGAGGCGGCCGAGCGTTTCGAGACGCTGACGACCGGCATGAAGGCGATGAGTTCCGAGATCCAGCGCGAACTCGCCGAAACCCGCGACCAGCTGTCGCGTGGCATGGTCGAAATCCCGAAGGAGACCCAGGAAAACGCCGCGGCCATGCGCCGTGTCGTCGCCGAGCAGATCAAGGCCCTTGCCGAACTGAACGACATCGTCGCCAAGTCCGGTCGCGCCTTCGACGTGACGGGGCCCTCCCCCGCGGTCGCCC
>CAZPMD010000130.1:0-10877 GCA_964587395.1 uncultured Hyphomicrobiales bacterium | reverse complement strand
CCGCCCCGGCGCAGGGCCACGCCCAGCAGGAGCCCACCACGGCGCCCCAGCCCAGCCAGCCCGCGTCCGCCCCCAGCGCCGCCGGTCGGCCGAGCTGGGCGCAGTAAGGGGGAGACCGGCCATGCGCCTGCGCCCCCGCCAGAAGACCTTCGTCGAGCGCAGCGTGGCTGCGCTCGCCTCCCGCGGCAATACGCTGGGTGTGGCGCCCACCGGCGCGGGCAAGACCATCATGCTCTCGGCGGTCACCGGCGAGATGATCGGCGAAGGCGCCAAGGCCTGCGTGCTGGCCCATCGCGACGAGCTGACGGCGCAGAACCGCGCCAAGTTCCAGCGCGTGGTGCCGGGCGTCGCCACCTCGGTCATCGACGCCACCGAGAAATCCTGGGGCGGCCAGGTCGCCTTCGCCATGGTGCCGACGCTGGCGCGGGCATCGAACCTCGCCGACATGCCCCGCCTCGACCTTCTCGTTGTCGATGAGGCGCACCATGCAGTCGCCGACAGCTACCGCCGCATCATCGACCGCGTGCGTGAGGCCAATCCAGACGCCCGCATCTTCGGGGTCACGGCGACGCCGAACCGGGGTGACAGGAAGGGTCTGCGCGAGGTCTTCGACAACGTGGCCGACCAGGTGCGGCTGGGCGAACTGATCGCCTCGGGCCATCTGGTGCCGCCGCGCACCTTCGTCATCGACGTGGGTGTGCAGGACGAGCTCCGCTCGGTCCGCAAGACGATGTCGGATTTCGACATGGCGGAGGTGGCGGGCATCATGGACCGCGCCCCCGTCACCGACGAGGTGATCCGCCACTGGAAGGAAAAGGCGGGCGACCGGCAGACCGTCGTGTTCTGCTCCACCGTCGCGCATGCCGAGCATGTCACCGAGGCGTTCAGGGCGGCGGGTGTTTCCGCCGCGCTGATCCATGGCGATCTGGCGGCCGAGACCCGCAAGGCGATCCTCGCCGACTACGCGGCGGGGGACATCCGCGTCGTGGCCAACGTGGCCGTGCTGACCGAGGGCTGGGACCATCCGCCCACCTCCTGCGTCGTGCTGCTGCGGCCCAGCTCCTACAAGTCCACCATGATCCAGATGGTCGGGCGCGGGCTGCGCACCGTCGATCCCGAGGAACACCCTGGCATCGTCAAGACCGACTGCATCGTGCTGGATTTCGGCACCTCGAGCCTGATCCACGGCACGCTGGAACAGGACGTCGATCTGGACGGCAAGACCGAGACCGGCGAGGCGCCCACCAAGACCTGTCCGGCCTGCAAGGCGGAGCTCCCGCTGGCCGCCACCGAATGCCCGCTCTGCGGCGAGGCGTTCCCGCGCGAGGATATGGATGCGGGCGAAGTCGGGGACGCCGCGCCGCTTTCGGGCTTCATGATGACCGAGATCGACCTCCTGAAGCGGTCCAGCTTCGCCTGGGTCGACCTCTACGGCACGGACGATGCGCTGATGGCCACGGGCTTCGCAGCCTGGGGCGGCATCTTCTGGCTGGGAGGGGTCTGGTACGCCATCGGCGGGGCGAAGGGCGAACGCCCGCATCTGCTGGGAGTGGGCGAGCGCACGGTCTGCCTCGCGCAGGCCGACGACTGGCTGAACACCCACGAGACTGACGAGAGCGCCTTCAAGACCCGCTCCTGGCTGCGCCAGCCGCCGACCGAGAAGCAGCTGCAGTACCTGCCGCCCGAGTGCCGCCATGACTTCGGCCTGACGCGCTACCGCGCCTCGGCGCTGATGACCTTCGGCTTCAACAAGCGCGCCATCCGCCAGCTGATCGACACGGCCGCCCGGCCCGAACGGAGGGCGGCATGACCCATGGCCTACATCATCCCCATCACGGCCGAGGACCGGCGGCGGCTCTGGCATCCGCGTGGAACGCTCTGTGCTGTCTGCCGGCAACCCACCCGTGGCTTTGGCTGGTTCGATCCGCACCGGTCGAAGCAGCCCCGGCCATCGGTCTGGTTCTGCTCGATGCCCTGCCAGTCCTTCTGGACGCGCTTGGCCAGGGAGCGTTTCGTCATGGTTGACCTGACCGAGGAAGAGCGTGCCGCGATCACCGCCACCATGAAGCGCGTGGCGCTGCTGATGGACGAGATCGGCTGGGCCACCCCGCTCGCCGACCTGACCGAGCCGCAGGTGCGCGCGCTGATCGAGGAAGCCGTCGAGGGCTTCCGCGAGGCCATGTCCGACATCGCCCGGGCGCAGACGCCGGAGGTGCCGTTTTGATGAAAACGTGCAGCAAATGCGGCGAAGAGAAGCCGGCGGTAGAGTTTGGCGTGCGGCGCCGGAGCCCCGATGGCCTGCAGGCTTGGTGCCGGGATTGCCGCCGGGAATATCAGCGTGCCTATGCGCAGAACTTCCGCGATCCCGACAGGCATCGGGAAGCGCAGCGACGCTATCGGCTGCGCCACGCCGAAAAGAACAAGGCGCACAGCATCGTCAGGAGCGCCGTCAAGGCGTGCCGGATCATCGTGCCGGTCTGGTGTCAGCGCTGCGGCTGCGTGACCGATCTCGAAGCGCATCATCACGACTATTCCGAGCCGCTCGCGGTCGAATGGCTCTGCTCGACCTGCCACGGGCTCGCCCACCGCAGCTACGAGGGAGGCCAGCATGCTGGACTATAACCGCCGCCCCAGCTTCGCCGACCGGGTCAACGCTGCCGTCGATCAGGCGCTCACCGCCGATCAGGCCACGCGGCCGCCCCGCGACTATCTCGGCGGCTCGCGCCTCGGCCATGCCTGCGAGCGCGCCCTGCAGTTCGAGTTCACGGCGACGCCGAAGGACGAGGGCCAGGACTTCAGCGGCCAGTCCCTGCGCATCTTCGCCATCGGCCATGCGCTCGAGGATCTGGCCGTCGCCTGGCTGCAGGGCGCGGGCTTCGACCTCTACACCCGCAAGGGGTCGAACGCATGCGTTCGACGCCCCGATGGCGGCCAGTTCGGCTTCTCCGTCGCGGGCGGGCGCATCCGCGGTCATGTCGACGGCATCATCGCTGCGGGGCCCGAGGGCTTCGGTCTGACCGTCCCCGCGCTCTGGGAATGCAAGACGATGAACGCGAAGAACTGGCGGGCCTGCGTCAAGGACGGCGTGACCAAGTCGAAGCCGGTCTACGCCGCCCAGATCGCGGTTTATCAGGCCTACATGGAAACCAGCGTGCCCGGCATCAGCGCCGCGCCTGCCGTGTTCTCCGCGATCAACAAGGACACCGCCGAGCTTCACCACGAGCTGGTCGCCTTCGATGCCGATCTCGCGCAGCGCATGTCCGACCGGGGCGTGCGGATCCTGCAGGCGACCGATGCGGGCGAGTTGCTGCCGCGCGTCGCCACCATGCCCGACTTCTTCGAATGCCGCTTCTGCCCGTGGTCCGAGCGCTGCTGGGGGCTGCCCGCATGAGCGACGACGGCATCCTGCACTTCAACCCGTGGATGGACTTCAACGACGGGCCGCCGTCCGAGAACCCATTCGGCTGCGACCCCGACCCCGAGCAGATCGCCGTATTCCTCGACACCGTGTTCAGCTGGTGCGAGGGGCTGATCCCGCTCCGCGGTTTCGTTGACAAGGGTCAGGGCCGGGACGGCAAGCCGCACAACATCTGGATCCCCGCCGATGACACCGCGCCGGGAAAACTCGCGACCTTCGCCGCGTGGGCGAACCGCGAGGGGGCGGCCGTCTATGTCATTCCCGGCACGGTCGAGGAACAGGGCCAGGCCCGCGCCGCCGATCTGCTGCAGATGCAGGCCATCGTCGTCGATCTCGACGCGGGCGATATCCCGGCCAAGCTCGACCATGTCACCCGCCACCTCGGAACGCCGACGCTGATCATCGAAAGCGGCGGGCGCACGCCAGAGGGCGCGGCCAAGCTCCATGTCTGGTGGAAACTGACCGAACCGGCCGAGGGTGAGGATCTGGCCACTCTCTGCCGCCTGCGCGGCGACATCGCCGTGAAGGTCGGCGGCGACACGCATTTCCGCTCGGCGCACCAGCCGATCCGGGTGCCCGGCACGGTCTATCACAAGCACGGCCATCAACGCCTTGTGCAGATCCGCGAACATCGCGACGTCGAGGTGGATCTTGCGGATTTCGCCGAAAAGGTCGCCGAGATGCCGCCGCTGCCCGGCGTGGGCTTCGCCAGCGACGTCTCGCCCCCGCAGGCCAAGCCCGGCATCGACGCGGTGCTCACCACGCCAGTGCGCGAGGGCGCGGTCGACGACTGGTCCCGGTTCCAGGGGGCAAGCGCCGCCATCGGCCATTACGTGCGCCTGGTGCACGAGGGCCGCCTCGACCCGTTCGCGGGCTGGGAGGCGATCTGCGGTTACAACGCCGCGATGCTGCGCCCGTCCTGGCCGCTCGATCGGCTCATGGCCGAGTCCGAACGCCTCTGGGAGCTGCATGTGAAGCGCAACGGCCCGCCGCTCCTGCGCGCGGCCCATGTCGATGCCCCGGCCAGCCCGCTGCCGACCTTCAGCCTTGGCGCGCTCCTCGACGACATCAGCCCCATGCCCGAGGACGTCATCGGGCCGCGCGTGCTGACACCTGGCGGGCTCCTGGTGCTGGGTGGCGCGCCCAAGGTCGGCAAGAGCGACTTCCTGATCTCATGGCTCGTGCACATGGCCGCTGGCGTGCCGTTCCTCGGCTTCACGCCGCCCCGGCCGCTGCGCGTGTTCTATCTGCAGGCCGAGATCCAGTATCACTATCTGCGCGAGCGCATGCAGCAGATTGCGCTGCCCGCCGCCGTGATCGCCGCCGCGCGCGACACCTTCATCGCGACACCGAAGCTGAAGCTGCTGCTCGACGCGGAGGGCGTCGCCCGCGTGGCCGAGGCGATCCGGGCCGCATTCGCCGACGCGCCGCCTGATATCATCGTCATCGACCCGATCCGCAACCTCTTCGACGGCGGTCCCGAAGGCGGGGGCGAGAACGACAACACCGCCATGATGTTCTTCCTGAAGGACCGGGTGGAGCTTCTCCGCGATGCCGTCAATCCGGATGCGGGCGTCATCCTCGCTCACCACACCCGCAAGGCCAGCAAGCATCAGGTCAAGGACGACCCCTTCCTCGCCCTCTCCGGCGCCAGCGCGCTGCGCGGCTTCTACACCTCGGGGCTGCTCATGCATCGCCCCGACGAGGACAGCACCGTCCGCAGGCTGGAGATCGAACTGCGGAACGGACCGGCGCTGCCGAGCAAGCTCATCGACAAGGTGAAGGGCGAATGGGTCGAGCTGAACCCGCTGAACGAGCGCCTGGTGCGCAAGGAGGTCGGCGCCAAGCTCGATGCCGAGCGGCTGCGCAAGCATGATGTCATCCTCGGCATGCTGCTGGATGAGGCGGCGGGCGAGCGCCTCTACACCGCAATGCAGTTCGCCGAGACCTTCGAGAACCGGGGCGGTCTGGGCAGCAAGCACACGATCCGCGAGCGCCTCAGCGTGCTGGCGACCAAGGGCCTCGTGAAGTTCCTGCGCGACCCCTCGGGGTTCGGCTTCCCCGTCACCCGGTCGCGGTTCGGCTACCTCTGCGTCGAGGGCATGCAGTTCGGCGCGCCCAACGAGCATGTCGATCCGGACACCGGCGAGGTCACCACGACCGCCCGTCCGGTCCTGCCCAGCCACTTCAAATGCCCCCAATCCGGGCTCTGCCTGCAGGTCGAAAACCCCGCCGTCTGGGTCTACCCGGACGGGCTGGAGGACGACCTAACTCATATGAGTGAGGCCTGACTCATATGACAGCGCCAACTGTGCACTCAACGAAATCAAGGGGTTACGGGCAAATAAGAGTCAGGTCCCTAACTCATGCCCGAAGACTTGATGAAGTCTTATTCCGCAATGATTTCAGCCACTTGTCCTCTCCGGAACAGTTAGGTGTCAAACCCCCATACTACGTATGGGAGGGCCACCCCACAGGGTTGGCCACTCCTCCCATACGTCCGGGCCAGCCGCGCGCGCCGCCGAGACGCTGCCGTGTGCTTCACGATCCGACGACGGCGGCCCCGTACCGCCAAGCACCAGACCGCCGTCGTCTTCCACCACCACAGGCCCCCGGCAAAGGAGACCCATCATGGCTCAGCCGACTCTGATCCCGAATTGCGACGGCGCAAGGTTTGAATCGCTGCCGCTCGACACGCCCCGCAACCGCTGCATTCTCGCGCTCGACCTCGGCACCTCGACCGGCTGGGCGATCCGCGGCCATGACGGCCTGATCACCAGCGGCACCGTCTCGCTGCGTCCCGGCCGCTTCGATGGTGGCGGCATGCGGTACCTGCGCTTCACCAACTGGCTGACCGAGATCGACCGGCTGTCCGGTCCCGTCGCCGCAATCTGGTTCGAGGAAGTCCGCCGACACGCGGGCACGGATGCGAGCCACATCTACGGCGGGCTCATGGCCACGCTGACCGCATGGGCCGAGCTGCGGGGCGTGCCCTATGAGGGCGTGCCGGTCGGCACGATCAAGCGTCATGCCTCGGGCAAGGGCAACGCCGACAAGGCCGCCATGGTCGCCGCCGTCCGCGCCCGCGGCTTCAGCCCGGCCGACGACAACGAGGCCGACGCCATCGCCATCCTGCTCTGGGCGATCGAGACGAACGGGGGTGTCGCATGAGATGGCACCCCCACGGCTACGGCGGTCGGCGCCGGGATCCCGAGCAGGTCAAGCGCGAGGGCTGGCGGGAACAGGGCGTCCTCGCGGTCTCCGCCGATGACGACCGCCTCACCTGGCCCGAGCGTGAACTGGTCCGCCAGCTTGGCGAGAAGCTCTACGGCCCGCGTCCCTCCGACAGGGAGGCGCGCCATGGCTGATCGCGAATGGACCGCCGAGTGCGTCGCCGATCATTTCGAGGAGGCATTCCGCACCCTGCGCAAGCTGCCGCTGGTGAAGGCGCAGGGTTACTTCAACACCTGGCCCGACATCGTGCGGACCAGCCGCGAGATCGCGGCGATGGAGCCGCAGCCCATGCGGGTCTGGCCCTCGGCCGCCGCGATCACCCGGCTCGAGCAGACCTTCGACTGGGTGCTCTGGATCGAGGAGGCGGAGCGCAAGCTGGTCTGGTCTCGTGCCGCCCGCGTGCCGTGGAAGCAGATCAGTGGCGAGCTGGGGTGCGACCGCACGACCGCCTGGCGTCGCTGGCAGCTGGCGCTGACCAAGATCGCTGCGCGGCTGAATGCGCAGTGACTCCAATGTGTTGCAACACTTTTCCCTTCGACATCTGCAACAGATCCATGCTATTCCGAAGGCAAGATGGGGAGAGTGCGCTGGAAGGCTCGCTCTCCCCTTTGCGTTGACCGGGGCCTTCTGGACCCCGGTATCCAGCGAGGGTCCGGCCGGGGTCCAGCCCACGGCAGTTTCCGGTTCCTTCCTGGCGATATTCGTATGCTGGCGGGCGAAGCGCGGGACATCGCCAGCGACAGAGCCGGATTTTTGGGAAGCCACCCGGAAGCCGGAGCCACGCGCGCCCCACGCAAACCCCAATGAACGCTGGCCTTCCGACCGGACACCGCTGGTGGCCGCTGGACCCCGTGTGGAGTCCGGCCCGGCATCCGGAGTCCGGAAGCCACCGGCATCCACCCGACCGAGGAACCTTGCCCACCATGACGCTGAGCTTCGCCCCGGACGCGATCGAGATGTGGCCGCTGTCGCGCCTGCAGCCCTACGCGAAGAACGCGAAGGCGCATGGCGCGGACCAGGTCGCGAAGATCGCCGCCAGCATGGCCGAGTTCGGCTGGACCGTGCCGTGCCTCGTCGGCGAGGACGGCGAACTGATTGCAGGGCATGGGCGCGTGCTGGCCGCAACGCAGCTGGGGCTGAACGTAGCGCCGGTGATCGTGCTGGGGCACCTGACCGAGGCGCAGCGCCGGGCCTACCGGATCGCGGACAACAAGCTGACGGAGCTGGGCACCTGGGACGAGGCGCTGCTGTCGGCCGAATTGAACGACCTGCTCGCCGAGGATTTCGACCTGTCGCTGGTCGGGTTTTCCGATGGCGAACTCGACAAGCTGCTGGCCTACGTCGCGGAAGACGGCGGTGAAGAAGGTGGCGCCGGGGGCTCCGTGCCGCCGGTGACCATCCCCGAACCGCCACGCAATCCGGCGTCGCGCACGGGCGATCTGTGGATCCTCGGCGACCACCGGCTGCTCTGTGGCGACAGCACCAGCGCTGCCGATGTGCGCCGCCTCATGAATGGCGAGCGCGCGATCCTGTTCGCGACCGATCCGCCGTATCTCGTCGACTACGACGGCTCGAACCATCCGACCCGCAACAAGGATTGGTCGGCGTCCTACGGCACGACCTGGGACGACAGTTCGCAGGGCGCCGAGCTCTACGACGGGTTCATCTCGGCGGCCGTGGCGGAGGCCATCACAGAGGACGCCGCCTGGTACTGCTGGCACGCATCGCGCCGCCAGGCGATGCTGGAAGCCTGCTGGGAAAAGGCCGGTGCCTTCGTACATCAGCAGATCATCTGGGTGAAGGACCGGGGCGTCCTGACCCGCTCGCACTACCTCTGGAAGCACGAACCCTGCTTCATGGGCTGGCGCCGCCCGAACCGTCCGCCGAAGGTGGCCGAACAGACGCTGCCCTCAACGTGGGAGATGCCGTCCTTCGCCAAGGACGAGCGGCCCGACCACCCGACGCCGAAACCGCTCGACGCCTTCGGCATCCCGATGCGCCAACATGTGGCGCGGGGCGGCCTCTGCTACGAGCCGTTCTCGGGCTCCGGCTCACAGATCATGGCGGGCGAAGCCAACGGCCGCCGCGTCTTCGCAATGGAAATCAGCCCGGCCTATGTCGATGTCGCCGTGGAGCGCTGGCAGGCCGAGACTGGCAAGGAGGCCATCCTCGACGGCGACGGCCGGACCTTCGCGCAGGTGAAAACCGAGCGGCTTGGTGACGGCACCGAACCCGCGACCGATACGCCGGACACGGACGCCGCCCCCGAACCCGCGCGAAAGCGCAAGACCCCCGCGTGACATGCATGACCTGGCTTTACCTTCCTCCGGACGCGCTTCCGGAGCCGGAGACGCATGCCTCTTCGGCCTCTCGCTCTGTTCCGGCGCAGGCGGTCTCGACCTCGGGCTCACCATCGCAATCCCCGGATATCGTGCTGTGGGCCATGTCGAACGGGAAACCTACGCCGCAGCCACTCTCGTGGCGCGGATGGAAGACGCGTCCCTGGATCAGGCTGTTGTCTGGGACGACGTTGCCAGTTTCGACGGCCGCCCGTGGCGCGGCGCGGTGGATATCATCACTGCGGGCTATCCGTGCCAACCGTTCTCCGTCGCGGGCAAGCGCCGGGGTGCGGACGACCCACGCCACCTCTGGCCGCATGTCGCCCGCATCATCGGCGAAATCAAACCGCCCTTCGTCTTCCTCGAGAATGTCGCTCATCATCTGCGCCTCGGCTTCCCCGAAGTCGCCAGCGGACTGGTCGGCATGGGCTACCGCCTTGCGGCGGGCCTCTTCACGGCGGCGGAAGTCGGTGCGCCCCACAAGCGCGAACGGCTGTTCATCCTCGCCATCCGCGAGGGCGACGAGCTGGCCGACCCCGCGCGCCTGCTCTGGGACCCGGTCGAGTGGCGGGAACCGGACGGAACTGCTGCGGCTCTGGCCGACGCCGAGGGCCAGTGCGAACGAAAACAGGCAGACCAAGCCGACGCCCTCGCAGGCAGCGGGTCAACACGGGATGAACCTCGCGACGACGGCCGCGATGTGGCCGACGCCGCAGACCGACAGCTTTCGGAGCCGGGGTGGCGATCGGCGCGACGAGAAGGGTCTGGACCGGATCGCGCGGGATTGGCCGACGCAAATGGCAACGGACGGAAACAAGCCGAGCGCGGGCAATCGCAAGACGGCCGATCTGACCCATGCCAGTCAGATGTGGATGACGCCGACGGCGCGGGATCACAAGGATGGCGCGACGACGCTGGCGAACACCCCGGTGAACGGCCTGCTTGGCCGCCAGGTCCTGGTGACGCCGTTGGCTGGGAGCGATTCCTCCGGGCCGCGCCGGACCTTGAACCCGCTGTTCGTCGAGGCGCTGATGGGCTGGCCCACCGGGTGGACCGGCTTCGCCTCTGTGGCAACGGCGTGGTCCCGCTGGCTGCGGCGCATGCGCTGCGAACTCTGGCGGCTGAATTGCTGGCCGATGGATGAGGTGACGACATGAAGCAGTCCCGCCTCATGTCGCTGGTCGAATCCGTCGCCAACGTGATCGTCGGCTATGGCGTCGCGGTTGGAACGCAGATCCTGATCTTCCCGATCTTCGGGCTGCACACGACGCTGGCCCAGAACCTGAAGATGGGCGCCATCTTCACTATCGTGTCGATAGCGCGTTCCTTCACCCTGCGGCGGGTGTTCGAGGCGATCCGAATGCGGAGCGCCAAATGATCAACCGCCGCCCCGTAGGGACGGCGGTCAGCAACTTGTCGGGGTCCGGCGCGTCAGGCGGCGGGGAGCTTGTACACGCGCCCCCGGTTCTCGACCTTCTCCGAGGTCACCTCGAGCCCGAGTTTCTTCTTCAGCGCCCCGGCCATCGCGCCGCGCACGGTGTGCGACTGCCAGCCCGTCGCGCCCATGATCTCCTCGATGGTCGCGCCCTCTGGTGCGCGCAGCATGGCGATCAGGGTGGCCTGCTTCGTTCCCTCGCGCGGCGTGCGCATCTTGGGCGCAGCCGTCGGTTCGGTGGGGGTGTCCGGCGCGGGCTCCTCGGTCGGCGCGCCCGTCGCGCCCGCAGGCGCGGTGTTCGCGTCCTCGGTCTCGATGCCGATGGCGGCGAGGCCTGCGTCGGTCGCGACCAGCGTGACGCCGTGGCCGTCGCCGGTCTCGCGCCAGGCGGGCTCGCCCTTGCGCGTGTCCGCGTCGAACGTGAAAATCTGCCGCTCGCCGTCGATCTCGG
>CAZPMD010000129.1:5969-10886 GCA_964587395.1 uncultured Hyphomicrobiales bacterium | reverse complement strand
CGGCCGAGCGTCAGGTTGACCGCCTTCTCGGCGCCGTCGCGTATGACGGTCAGGCGAACGGTCACGCCAGGCAGGGCCGTCCCGATGCGGCGGGACAGGTCGCGGGCATCACGCACAGGCTGGCCGTCGATGGCGACGATGACGTCGGACGGCTTGAGGTCGGCACTGGCGGCCGGGCTGCCGGTCTGGATGCCGGCGACGAGGGCGCCTTCGGGCTTCGCCAGCCGGAGGCTCTCGGCGATCTCGGGCGTCACCGCCTGGATCTGGACGCCGATCCAGCCGCGCTGGACCGAGCCGCCCTCCCGCAGGGCCGTGACGACGTTCTGCGTCACCTCGGAGGGAATGGCGAAGGCGATGCCGACATTGCCGCCCGACGGCGAGAAGATGGCGGTGTTGACGCCGACGACCTCGCCATTGACGTTGAAGGTCGGGCCGCCGGAATTGCCGCGGTTCACCGCCGCGTCGATCTGCATGAAGTCGTCATAGGGACCGGATCCGATGTCGCGGCCGCGGGCCGAGACGATGCCGGCCGTCACGGTGCCGCCGAGGCCGAAGGGATTGCCGACCGCCAGCACCCAGTCGCCGACGCGCGGAGCCTGGGAGGCGAAGCGGACGAAGGGGAAGTCCGTGCCCTCGGCCTTCAGCAGGGCGAGGTCGGTCCGCTCGTCGGTGCCGACCACCTTCGCCTTGAAGGTGCGGCCACCGTCCATGACGATGTCGGCCTCGGTGGAGCCGCGCACCACGTGGTTGTTGGTGACGATGAAGCCGTCGGCCGAGATGAAGAAGCCCGAGCCCTGCGACATGGAGCGCGGACCGCCGGGACCGCGCGGGCCGCCGAAGCGCGGGCCGCCCTGGCCGCCGGGACCGCCCGGGCCCCCGAAGCGCGGATCATTGCGGAACTGCTCGCCGAAGCGGCGCATGAACCGCTCCATCTGGCCGTTCTCGTCGTCATCGCCGCCGGGCAGGTCGCGGAAGCTCATGGCCTGCGTCGGGGCGGCCTGGGCGACCCGCACCGAGACGACGGCGGGCTTCACCCGCTCGACCACGTCGGCGAACGACATGGGAGCGGACTGCACGCCCTGGGCCGTGGCACTGGCGACGAAGGAGGAGCGAGGGGGCTGGAAGGCCAGCACGCCGGCGCCGACGGCGACCACGGCCACTGTGCCGAGAAGGGCGGCGCGAATACGGGACGCCTTGGAAGCGGATGTCATGGGGGATCTCCACGGAATGGGGGCACACGGTGAGTGCCGTGTATGACCGGACCATGGAGGATCGTGGATTACGCCACCCTGTCGGGGAAGTTACATCTCGGTAAGGTTGGCCGCTTCAGGACTTCAGCGCGGCCTCCAGCTTCGCCTTCTCGTCATCCGTCAGTGGCGCCGGGCCGGCGGCCGGCGCTGATCGCCGGCGGCGGGTCCAAAGGACGAGATAGGCGCCACCCGCGAACAGGAACAGCGCCGGCGCGCCCCAGAGCACCGCCGTATGCCAGCCGAGGCGCGGGCTCAGCAGCACGAACTCGCCGTAGCGGGCGACGAGATAGTCCATCACCTGCCGGTCGCTGTCGCCGGCCTTCAGCCGTTCGCGCACCAGCAGGCGCAGGTCGCGGGCGAGCGGCGCATCGGAATCGTCGATCGACTGGTTCTGGCAGACCATGCAGCGCAGGTCCTGCGACAGGTTGCGCGCCCGTTGCTCCAGGGCCGGATCGTCGAGCCGCTCACCGGGGAGGACGGCGAAGGCGGGCGTCGCGGTCAGGAGCGCGAGGACAAGGGCGAGCATCCGCATGGCGTCACTCCGCCGGCTGGGCGGCGGCCGCGGCGCGGCGGGCCGAGGGTTTCGGCGCACCGACCCGGAACCTTCGGTCGGACAGCGACAGGAGCCCGCCGAACATCATCACCAGCGTGCCGATCCAGATCAGCAGAACCATGGGCTTGTAGAAGAAGCGGAGCGCAATGGAGCCGTCGGCTCCGGCATCCCCGGGCGAGACGTAGAGCTGCGACACGCCGCGCGTCCTCAGGGCTGCCTCGGTGGTCGGCATGTTGCGCGCGTTGTAGATGCGCTTCGCCGGCTCAAGCATGCCGGCGGGGACGCCGCCCTCGCGCACCGACAGGCGGGCGACGAGATCGCGGTAGTTGGGCCCCTGCACGGGAACGAGCCCGACGAGCGTCATGTCGTAGCCGGCGACCGAGACACTCTCGCCCGGCCGCATCTGGACGATCGTCTCCTGCTTGTAGGCCGTCTCGCCGACGATGCCGAGCAGCATGACACCGACGCCCGCATGGGCGAAGGCGGTGCCCCAGGCGGAGCGCGGCAGGCCGCGGGCGCGGGCGAGGCTGGTCGCGGCCGGGGCCCTGAACAGCTGCACGCGCTCGGCGATGTCGATCAGCGAGCCGACGATGATGTAGACGGCGAGGCCGACGAAGACCGGGGCGAGGATCGGGCCGCCCGACTTCACCGCGAAGGTCACCGCCATGCCGACGAAGCCGGCGGCGAAGGCCAGCGTCAGCCGCTGCGTCACGGCGAGGAGATCGCCGCGCTTCCAGGCGAGGAAGGGGCCGAAGACCATCGCGATCATCAGCGGCACCATGAGCGGGCCGAAGGTCCAGTTGAAGAAGGGCGGGCCGACCGAGATCTTGGCACCGGTCAGCGTCTCCAGCGCCAGCGGATAGAGCGTGCCGACGAAGACGGCGGCGCAGGCGGCGGTGAGGAAGAGGTTGTTGAGGACCAGCGCGCCCTCGCGCGACACCGGGGCGAAGAGTCCGCCCTGCTTCAGCATCGGCGCGCGCCAGGCATAGAGCGCCAGCGAGCCGCCGATGAAGGCGACGAGGATGGCGAGGATGAAGACACCGCGCTCGGGATCGACGGCGAAGGCGTGGACGGAGGTGAGCACACCCGAGCGGACCAGGAAGGTTCCGAGCAGGGAGAGCGAGAAGGTGAGGATGGCCAGCAGCACGGTCCAGACCTTCAGCGCCTCGCGCTTTTCCATGACGACGGCCGAGTGCAGCAGCGCCGTTCCGGCGAGCCAGGGCATCAGCGAGGCGTTCTCGACCGGGTCCCAGAACCACCAGCCGCCCCAGCCGAGCTCATAATAGGCCCAGTAGGAGCCCATGGAGATGCCGGCGGTGAGGAAGATCCATGCGACCAGCGTCCAGGGCCTCACCCAGCGGGCCCAGGCGGCATCGATCTTGCCGTCGATGAGGGCGGCCACCGCGAAGGCGAAGGACATCGAGAAGCCGACATAGCCGAGATAGAGCAGCGGCGGATGGATGGCGAGGCCGACGTCCTGCAGCAGCGGGTTGAGGTCGCGGCCCTCCATCGGCGCCGGGCTGATGCGGGTGAAGGGATTGGAGGTCTTCAGCACGAAGACCAGGAAGGCGGCGGTGATCCAGCCCTGCACCGCCAGCACATTGGCCTTGAGCGAGAGCGGCAGGTTGCCGCCGAACAGTGCCACCAGCGCCGAGAACAGCGTCAGGATGACCGCCCAGAGCAGCATCGAGCCCTCGTGGTTCCCCCAGACACCCGAGATCTTGTAGATCAGCGGCTTGGTGGAATGGCTGTTGAGGACGACATTCTCGACCGAAAAATCGGACACCAGATAGGCATAGGTCAGTGCCGCGAAGGCAAGGCCGACGAAGGCGAACTGGCCGACGGCCACGGGGCCGGCGATGCCCATCAGCCCCGCATCACCCTTGCGCGAGCCCCAGATCGGCACGACCGACTGGACCAGCGCCAGCGCCAGTCCGAGAACGAGGGCGTAGTGACCGATCTCCGGCGACATCAGCGCGACCCCGCCGGCGCGGGCGTCGCAGCGGGACGCGGGTTGGCGGCATTGGGGTTCGGCGCCGCCTCGCCCGGCTTCCAGTGGCCCTGCCGTTTCAGGCTGTCGGCGACTTCCTTCGGCATGTAGTTCTCGTCATGGCGGGCGAGCACGCTGTCGGCCCGGAACGAGCGGTCGGGGCCGAGCACGCCCTCGGTGACGACACCCTGCCCTTCGCGGAACAGGTCCGGCAGGACCCCGCGATAGGTCACCGGGATCGAATGGCTGCCGTCGGTGACGGTGAAGCTCACCTGCATGTTCTCGCCGCGCCGCACCGAGCCGGTTTCCACCAGGCCGCCGAGACGCATGCGCGAGCCGGGCGCCAGATTCTTCTCGACGATGTCGGTCGGCGACTGGAACAGCGTGATGGAGCCCGAGAGGGCGTAGAGCACCAGACCGGCGGCGATGCCGAGCACGCCGAGGGCCAGGCCGATGAGGGTCAGGCGGCGCTGCTTGCGGGTCATGCCCCTGCGGGCGAGGACGGGAGTGCCGGTCATGGTCATGAGCCACCGATCCCCAGTTCCTTGAGGAGCCCGTCGAGCCGGCTGATCTTGTCGGACTCGGCGGCGAAACGCTGGCGCACGGCCGTGGCCGCCTCGCGGGCCTTCGCCGCCTCGCCGAGCACGGCATAGGAGCGCAGGAGGCGCATCCAGCCCTCGAAGTCCGACCCATCGGCGGCAAGCCGGGCCGCGAGGCCGTCGACCATGGCGCGGATGTCGGGAGGCGCCGCGGGGGCTGCCGCCGCGGGCGCAGGCGCTGCCGGACTGCCACCGAGGCGGGCGATCTCCGACTGCACCAGGCCGATCCAGGGCGCACCGGCCGGTGCACTCTCGACCAGCCGCGTCCACATCGCCCGCGCCTCCTCGGGCTTGCCGTCCTGTTCGGCGGCGATGCCCATGAAATAGCCGGCCTTGGGGTGACCGGGACCAAGGGCGAGCGCGCGCTCGAACCCGGCCTTCGCCTCGGCCGTGACGACGCCGCCACCGGCGATCACCTGGGCCTCGGCGAGATCGGCCTCGCGGTCGGCGGTGGGCCCGAGGATGCGCAGGGCATTGGCCCGGGCCCTGACCGCGTCGGGGATCCGGCCGAGACGGAGGTAGACG
>CAZPMD010000129.1:0-5959 GCA_964587395.1 uncultured Hyphomicrobiales bacterium | reverse complement strand
TCCGACGAGGGAGGCGATATCGGTCTGGGCCGGCGCCGCGCGCTGGCGCTCGGCCAGCGGCTGGCCGGGATAGTTCGGCTGGCCGCGCAGGCCATAGGCGAGCGCGGCGATGGCGGGGATCGCCACGATGGCCGCGATGGCGACGATCCGGCGGCGGCTCGTCGCGCCCGTCACATCGCCGGTGTCGCGCTGTTCGGCGGCGGCAATCAGCCGCCGCGACACCTCGATGCGCGCGGCCTCGGCCTCCGCAGCGCCGATCAGGCCGGCCTCCGCGTCGCGGCCGACCTCGGCCAGCTGGTCGCGATAGACGGCGACGTCCACCCCGGCAGGAAGGGCGACGGCAGGCCGCGACAGGGGCAGCAGCACGGCGAGGATCGCCACGCCGGTCATCACCGCAATCGCAAGCCAGATGGTGAGGGAGCCGTCCATGACCTTCGGGGGCGGGTGTGTTCCGGGCAAGCGCCGGGCGGCGCTGTCGATCCCTGCCAGATAGACCACACGGGCACAGCGGACAATGTGCAGGTTGTCGCGCTCGTCAAGGTTTGATGTGGCGCAAGCCTTCGGCCCTCAGCGGGGCGCCTTGCCGCTGTTGATGGCGACATCGGCCGCCTTCTGCAGGAGCTGGGCGTAGCTCGCGCCGAAGATGCGGGCGGAAAAGCGCACCGCCGCCTCGATCTGGCTGATCTTCAGCGCCCGATCGGTGTCGGGGGCGCTGCGGATATTCTCCATCAGCTGGGTCAGTGTCGGGTCGAGATAGCCCTGGATCTCGGCGAAGACGCGCTGGGTGATCTCGTTCAGCGCGATCTCGGAGGCATAGGTGCGGCAGTGGTTGAGCAGTTCGAGCCGGTCCTCGACCTCGCCGACCACCTCCTCGGTGATCGGGGCCATCGGCTGCTCGCTGCGCTGGCGCGGCCTGATCAGGCGGCGGACCTCGCCGGGAATGCCCTCGATCTGCGCGGTCAGCAGCGTCGCGAGGTCGGCGCGCAGCTTGCCGATACGGCGCGGCCAGGGGCCGTCGCCGGTCAGGCTCATGTCGGTGCGCAGAGCCCGGACGGAGTCGTGGAATTCCTTGATTCCGGATGCGGCCCTGTCGCCCCGGCCCTCCTTCAGCGCCCGCGAGACGCGCTGGGTCGCCCGCTCGATGTCGCCGATGACGAGTTCCACCGCCGCGCGGTAGGGGATGGCCGCGATCTTGCTCGGCTCGTCGCTGTCGGCCGCCGACACCGCGAGCCGGGCGAGCTGGGCACGATGGACCAGGCGCCCCTGCATCAGCGCCAGCGCATAGGGGAGCAGCCCCGGCCGGCTGGCCGCCAGAGGATCAAGCATGGCGCGGGCGTTGGCGAGGCCCTCGTCGGCAAGGTTCTTGATGGAGGCTGGCGCCTTGGCGATCGCCGCCGTGATCGCCGGAATATCGTTCAGGATCGCCAGGACATCGATCAGGTCATCGCGCACGCGCTCGTCGCCCAGCCGTACCACCAGACGCTTGCGCTCCTGTTCGCTGGCGTTCGACTGCTCGATCGCGGCCTCGGCGGCGGTGGTGAACCCCGGCAGGAAGGCGCTGATGAGCGCCACGGCGCGAGCCTCGTCTCCCGCTTCCAGCGCCTGCTGGCAACCGGTCTCGAGATCTGCCGATTCGCGCGGCCTGAGGTCACGGCGGATGAAGGTCCAGATCGCCGGCAGCGAGGCGCGCATGATCCGGCCGCGCACCTTGGTCTCGAGGCGCTCTTCGATGAGAAAGGGTTCCAGCGGCCGGAACATCAGCCGCGGCACCACGTCCTCCCGCTGGGGGAGCGCCTCGGCGCCGGAGCCGGTGGACGGGCGCGCCGCCGGCGCCGGGGCCGCACCCTGCCTGAGGGCCGCGAGGATGAGCTCTCCGCCGGGGACCTCCTCGCCGCGTGCCTTCGCACGGGTGATCTCCGCCGACAGGAGCTGCTTGGCCGCATCCGGCAGCGCAGCCAGATAGGCGCGCAGCCGCTCCACCGGAGATGAAGCGGCGGCCTGATCCTGGCGGGGTGCTGTTGCAGCCTCGGTCATGAGCCCCCGAAACTAACCGGCGGGCGTTAAAAAGTGGTGGCTGAGCTTCAGCCGACCTGCGACCAGCTGCCGTCGGGATTGCGGCAGGCGGTGCCGACCGCGGTCTGCGGGCGACCGCCGATGTAGATCGTGTGGGTGTATTCGCGGCAATAGACGGCGCCGCGGTAGTAGGTGCGACCCGGCTCGACATAGCCATAGGCCTTTTCCGAACGCCATTCGGAGCGACGCCCCTCCACCCAGACGACCCGCTCGGCGGCATAGGCACGCTGGCGGTCCTGGGCGTCGAGGTCGCGGCCGATGGCGTTGCCGATCAGGCCGCCGATGGCCGCGCCGGCGATACCGGCCGCCAGGCGCTCGCCCGGACCGCCGCCGAACTGCGACCCGATGAGGCCGCCGGCGACGGCGCCGATGGCGGTTCCCGACTGCTCGCGGGTCTCGCAGCCGGCGACGGTGAGACCGATGAGGACAGTGGCGGCGACGAGGCGCAGACGCATGGGATGGTTCCGTTCATGGAGCCCGGCCGCAGGGCCCGGGACGTGAAAGACGGCGCCAATGTCCAGCCGAATGCGGCGAAAAGGCGGCGCGGGTCGCTCACACCGCCGGCAGCCGAAGCACCGCCCGCAAGCCGCCGCGCGGCGAGGCGTCCAGCCTCAGGCCGCCGCCATAGAGCCCGGCCAGTTCCGAGACGATCGACAGGCCGAGGCCGGAGCCCGGCTTGGTCTCGTCGAGGCGGCGGCCGCGATGGCCGACCGACTCGCGCTCGACGGGCGTCAGGCCGGGGCCGTCGTCATCGACGGCAATGGAGAAGAATGCGCGGTCGGCCGAGGTCGGGCTCTGCTCGCGCCAGCCGGTGACGGCAACGCTGCCGGAGGCCCATTTGCAGGCATTGTCGACGAGATTGCCGACCATTTCCTCCAGATCGTTGCGCTCGCCGCGGAAACGCACCTCGGACGGCACGTCGCAGGTCACCGTCAGGGACCGGTCGCGGTGGATCTTCTCCATGGTGCGGGCAAGCCCCCCCACCACCTCGTCGACCGGCACCGTGGTGGTCGCGACGCGGGCCCGCGCCGCCGCCCGCGCCCGGTCGAGGTGGTGGTTGACCTGGTCGCGCATGACCTTCGCCTGCTCGACGACCTTGGCCGCGAGCGGATCGTCGCGGCCGGCCGCCTCGTTCTGGATCACAGAGAGCGGGGTCTTCAGCGCATGGGCGAGATTGCCGACATGGGTGCGCGAGCGCTCGACGATCTCGCGATTGGAGTCGATGAGGGCATTGACCTCGCGGGCCAGCGGGGCGATCTCGACCGGAAAGTCACCCTCCAGATGCTCCTGCTCGCCGGCGCGGATCGCGGTCAGGCCGCCGACCAGCCGCTGCAGCGGCTTGAGGCCGACGCGCACCTGCAGGAGGGCGGCGACGCCCATGCCCACCGCGAGCAGCAGCAGCGCGCCGATCAGGGTGAAGCTGAACTCGCGCACCGCCAGCGCGATGTCGTCGGCCGGGCCGGCCACGAGGATGCTGAAGCTCCCGTCCTCGCCGAGCTCGATGGTGCGCTCGACGGCGCGCAGCCGCGCCCCGTTCGGCGCATCCAGATAGCCCTCGCGCGACCGGGTCGGGCCGTCGGCGACCGCCTCGGGCCCGAGATTGGGCAGACGCCCGTCGAACAGGGAGCGGGAGGCGCGCACCTCGTTGCGGCCGGCGTCGGTGCGGATGATCTGCCAGTACCAGCCCGACTGCGGCAGTTCGAACAGCGGCTCGCCGAGATTGGCGCCGACGACGATCTGCGAATCGTCCACCGCGCCGGCAAGATCGGCGATCAGCAGCTTGACATAGACGCCGAGGCGTCGGTCGAAGCCGCGCTCGACCGACGCCCGGTTCACCGCGTTGAGCACCAGCCCGGTGAGCGTCAGCAGGACCACCGCGAAGGCGAGAGCCAGGATGAAGAGGCGCCGCGCCAGCGAGGGCGCGCGGGACGCGGCGGCCATGTCAGGGACCTGCGGCGGGCTGCGTCGGCGGCTGGAGGATGTAGCCGAGGCCCCTCACCGTCTGGATGACATCGACGCCGAGCTTCTTGCGCAGGCGGCCGATGAAGACCTCGATCGTGTTGGAATCGCGGTCGAAATCCTGATCGTAGATATGCTCGACCAGCTCCGTGCGCGACACCACCTTGCCCTGCTGGTGCATCAGATAGGCGAGCAGCCGGTATTCGTGCGAGGTGAGCTTGACCGGATTGCCGTCGACCGTGACGCGGCCGGCGCGGGCATCGAGGCGGACGGGGCCGCAGTTGAACTCGTTGGTGGCCTGCCCGGCGACGCGGCGCAAGAGGGCGCGCAGGCGCGCCAGCACCTCCTCCATGTGGAAGGGTTTGGCGACATAGTCGTCGGCGCCGGCGTCGAAGCCCTGCACCTTGTCGGACCAGCGGTCACGCGCGGTGAGAATCAGCACCGGCATGGTGCGGCCGGAGCGGCGCCACTGCTCGAGCACCGAGATGCCATCCATCTTCGGCAGGCCGATGTCGAGGACGACGGCGTCATAGGGCTCGCTGTCGCCGAGGTAATAGCCCTCCTCGCCGTCAAAGGCCTTGTCGACGACATAGCCTGCATCGGTCAGGGCGGTGGTGATCTGCCGGTTGAGATCCGGATCGTCCTCGACGACGAGCAGGCGCAAGGGAAGTCTCCTGAGAAAGTCAGCCGCGGTCAGCGAACCTGGACGACCTGTCCGGTCTTCGCATCGATGCGCACCCGCATGACCTTGCCATGCCGGGCGACGACTGTCAGCAGGTAGACGAGCTGGGGGCCGGCCCGGCAGAGGCGCGCGTTGATGACCTCGCCGCGATGCTCCGTCCTGAGGCTGTGCTGCGCCTGCTCCAGCGGGATCGCCTGTCCTGCGGCGACCGCGGTGCGACGCTCGGCGGGCGAGAGGCACGACACCTGCGCATGCGCCGTCCCGGCGGCAAGCACCAGGACGACGGCGGTGGCAGCGAAGCGGGCAAGCGGCATGGACGACCGGGACCAGCGGGTTTGCGGAAGGCGGAAAGGCTAGTCCCCCGTCCTGAACCCCTGATGAATGACCGCCCATGGGACAGCCGGGTCAGGGCACGAGCTTCCGCTTTGCCAGCACGCGGAAGACGATGGTGCCGGCGAAGCTGACGCCGGTCGCCGCCTGCAGCAGGGCCTCGGCCAGCGCGCCCTGGTCGATGAGCTGCGTCTGCACGCCGAAGATCGAGGCCAGCAGGCAGCCCATGCCGACGAGGCTGGACCAGACGGTGCGGCTGGCGAGGACGGATTTCAGGCCGAGATCGGCGAGGTCGTTCATGGCAGGTCTCCTGGTTCAGGGAAGGATGAGGAATGGGCGACGGGGGGTGGCCCCGGGCGTCAGGACACGACGGCGCGGTCATGGACGCGCCGCCAGGCGGCGCCGTCGGACATGGCGATGGTCCGCCCGCCCGCCTCGTCGACCACGTCGACCAGCGCGCCGGCATGGTCGCCGGCGGCGGGAAGCGTGGCGACCGTGAAGGAGCCCGGCCGGACCGGACCGCCCGCACGCACCCCGCCGGTCTGGATCAGGTCGCCATGGCGGTCGACGGTGGTCCTGACCGCCGTCGCGCCGCTCGCATCGGTAGTGAAAAGCTCCCAGCGCGTCGGCACGATCCCGGTCGACACGGCGCCGTCGACGACGGGGCGCAGCTGCGCGCAGACGCGGTAGTCGCTGCCGTCATGGGCGAAGGCGTTCTGGCCGCCGACGACATCGCCGGCCTGCACGGCGGTGCGGGCTGTCGCCGAGCCGCGCGAGCGGCGGGTGACGAGATTGGGCGAGCCGCTGTCCTGGCAGCGCTCGAGGACCAGCGGCACCTGCCCGGTTCCGTCATGGAGGATGTGCAGCGTCCCCGCCGGCGCCGCGGTGTTGACGCCCCAGAGGCTGCCGAGGGCG
>CAZPMD010000128.1:0-10996 GCA_964587395.1 uncultured Hyphomicrobiales bacterium | reverse complement strand
GACTGAAGCGCAAGCTCGTCCGCGGCCGCCGCGAGGCCGACGCCCGCATCGACCTGCACGGCATGACGCAGGAGGCGGCGCACCGGCGGCTGGTCGGCTTCCTCAGGCAGTCGCAGGCGGCGGGCCACGGCCTCGTCATCGTCATCACCGGCAAGGGCGCGCCGAAGCGGCTGCGCGAGCTGGACGAGGATCCGTTCCGCCCGGACCCCTATGCCAGCCGCGGCGTGCTTCGCCGCGTCGTGCCGCAATGGCTGGCCCTGCCGGAGATGCGCGCGCTGGTCATCGGCTTCGAGGAGGCGGCCATCGGTCATGGCGGCGCTGGCGCCCTCTACGTCCGCATTCGCAGGCCCTGAGGCGTCGAAGCACCGATTTCGCCGCGCTGTGGCCGCGGCGCTCTTGACCGGCGCGGCCGGCGTGTGGATCGTCCGGCCACGCCCACCGGATTGCCCAGCGAACGGACCTGCCATGCGGACCAGCCTTCTCGCCACCGTCGTCACGGCGATGCTCTGCGCCACCGCCGCGGAGGCCCAGAACCTCGCCTACCGCGACGCCGCACCGCGCGGCCTCAACGGCTCGACCTACACGACCGGGAGGGTGCCTGGCGATTCCCACGCCGCGACCGCCGAGGATCTCAGGCTGCGCGGCCCGGCCGGTGTCCTCCTCTTCCGCGATCCGCGCTTCCAGAACCGGCTTCTGCCCTGCGACGAGCCGGTGGCGCTCGGGCGCATCCAGGAGACCTTCGCCGAGAAGGAGGCGCGCTTCTGGAACTCGTCGCTGGCCATCCGCGGCTTCGACCGCGTCCGGCTGGTCAGCACCAATCCCTGGGGCCAGAACAACGTGCCGCGGCGCTTCTGCTCGGCAAGGGCCCATCTTTCCGATGGGCGGGTCCGCACGGTGGACTACGCCATCCTCGAGGACCAGAGCATCATCGGTGCCACCTGGGGCGTGGAATGGTGCGTGCACGGGCTCGACCGCGGCCGCAGCTTCGACCCGGCCTGCCGGATGGCGCGGCCCTGAACGGGCGAAGGGCCAACCAGAAATAAGTTCTTGATTTGTTCTCAATCTGCGGTTAGGTTGCCGGCCGCTGAGAGGGGGAGGTTGCCCATGGTCGCCCGCATGCTCGCATGGTGTCGCGTCGCCGCCGTCGCCGCACTCCTCGCCGCCGCCGGATCGGTCACGCCGGCCCTCGCCCAGGCCCGCCATGGCGCCACGCCCGGCGAGTTCGACTTCTGGGTTCTCGCCCTGAGCTGGTCGCCCTCCTATTGCGAAGCCAACGAGGAGCGCACCTCGCGCTCCATGCAATGCGCCGGAGACCGGCCCTTCCATTTCGTCGTGCACGGCCTCTGGCCGCAGTTCCACCGCGGCTTCCCCGAATATTGCCAGGTGCCCGCCGGGGATCTGGAGCGGCGCACGGTCAACGCCATGCTGGACATCATGCCGGCGCCGGGACTCGTGCGCCATCAATGGGCCAAGCACGGCACCTGCTCCGGCGCGCGCTCGCCGGGCGCCTATTTCGAGCAGGTGCGGCAGGCGCGCGCCAAGGTGCGCATTCCGGCCGAGTATGAGAGCCTGTCCGAGCCGCGCACGGTGACGCCCGACGAGGTCGAGGAGGCCTTCGTGCGGGCCAATCCGGGGCTGACCCGCGAGATGATCGCCGTGCAGTGCGACAACCGCCGGCTGCGCGAGGTCAGGGTCTGCATCGGCCGCGACATGAACTTCACCGCCTGCCAGGAGATCGACCGGCGCGCCTGCCGCCGCGATCGTCTGGTGATGCCGCCGGTGCGCCCCGGCCGTAGCTGAAGCCTGCCGCGTTAACCCCCGGACCGCGCCGGGAACGGACCATGTCCGAATCAGGTCTCCGGCGTCGTTCCCGCATTGTCCGCGGCGAAACGGGGCTCTCGCGGGGCTCCGGCGGGCCCGATGCCCGTACCGTGTCGTCCCCGTCGCCTGCTCCCCGCCATCCATTCCTGAACCGTGCGTCCCGTTCCGGGGCGCCGTCTGGACGGTCCGACATCGTCGTCGTCGGCCCTGCCCGCCGCGGCGTCATTCAGGTCGCTCGCGGCGGCGTTAACGGTTGGATCGCGGCGGGAACGGACCATGTCCGAATCGGGTCTGAGGCGATGTTCGCGGTCCGTCCGGTGGGCAAGATGCGCCTTGCAAGGTTCAACGCCGTCACCGGCGATCGATCGACCACGGCGGGCCCGCTCTCCCGTTAACCCTCCCGTCCCGTCCCGGCACGCTTCAGGCGAGAGCCGACAGGTAGTGCACGGGCCGGCCGCCGATCACCGCCTGCGCCGCGTGCAGGATGGCATTGGTGTCGATGCCATGGTGCCGGTAGAGGTCGTCCACCGTGCCGGTCTGGCCGAAATGCTCGACCCCGAGCGAACGGACGCGGTGGCCGTGCACCGCGCCGAGCCAGGCGAGCGTCGCCGGATGGCCATCGACGACGCTGACGAGCCCGCAGTCGCGCGACAAGGGGGCCAGGAGGCGCTCGACATGGCTCGTGGCCCCGCCATGGCCGCGCTGTCGGGCGCGCTCGGCCGCGGTCCAGCCGGCATTGAGGCGGTCCGCCGAGGTGATGGCCAGCACGCCGACGTCGCGATGCGTCTCGGCCAGGAGCCCGGCCGCAGCGATCGCCTCCGGTGCGACCGCGCCCATATAGGCGATGACGACGCCGGCATTGGGCCCGGGGCGGCGCATCCAGTAGCCGCCGTTGATGATGTCGGCCGCGAGGCCTGGGTCCATGGTCCGCTGGGGCTGGTCGATGCTGCGGGTCGAGAGGCGCAGATAGACCGAGCCGCCGGTCTCGTCGCGCAGCCAGGTCTCCTCGTCGGGATCGCCCTCGCCGTCGCGCTGCATGTAGTCGAAGCCGAAGCGCATGATGGTGGCGAGTTCGTCGACGAAGGCCGGCTCGAAGGCGGCGAGGCCGTCCTGCGCCATGCCGATCAGCGGCGTGCCGATCGACTGGTGGGCGCCGCCCTCCGGGGCCAGCGTCACCCCCGAGGGGGTCGCCACCAGCATGAAGCGGGCGTCCTGGTAGCAGGCATAGTTCAGGGCATCGAGGCCGCGCTGGATGAAGGGATCGTAGAGGGTGCCGACCGGCAGCAGCCGCTCGCCATGGATCGCGTGGGAGAGGCCGAGCGCCGAGAGCATGATGAAGAGGTTCATCTCGGCGATGCCGAGCTCGACATGCTGCCCCTTCGGCGAGAAGTCCCAGGTGAAGGTGGAGGGTATGCGCTCCTGGCGGAAGGTGTCGGCCAGCGCCTCCCGCGCGAAGAGGCCCCGGCGGTTGACGAAGGCGCCGAGATTGGTCGAGACGGTGACGTCCGGTGACGTCGTGACGATGCGGTCGGCGAAGGGTTCGCTGCCGCGGGCGATCTCGTTGAGGATCAGGCCGAAGCCCTGCTGCGTCGCCATCGCCGGCTGCATCGGCACGGCGAGGGTCGCCGGGACCGGCAGCTTGTCCGCCTGATAGCGCCGGCGTCCGCGCGCCGCGAAGGGCACGCTCTTCAGGAAGGCAGCGATGTCCTTGGCGGCGACGTCGAGACCCTCGAACGTCTCCCACTCGAAGCCGGGCCTGACGCCCATGCCGGCGCGGAAGGCCTCCATCTGCGCCGGCGTCATCAGCCCCGCATGGTTGTCCTTGTGACCCTGGAACGGCAGGCCGAAGCCCTTGATCGTATAGGCGATGAAGCAGACCGGGCGGTCGTGGTCGATGCTCTCGAAGGCCTCCAGCAGCGACGGCATGTCGTGGCCGGCGAGATTGGTCATCAGCCGCGCGAGCTCGGCATCGGAGCGCCGCTCGATCAGCGCCGTCACGGCGCCCTGGTCGCCGATGTCGTCGAGGAGCCGGCGGCGCCAGGCCGCCCCGCCCTGGTAGCAGAGCGCGGCGTAGAGCTGGTTCGGGCAGCTGTCGATCCAGCGCCGGAGCGCTGCGCCGCCGGGCTCGGCGAAGGCGGCCTCCAGCAGTTTGCCGTACTTGAGGATCACCACGTCCCAGCCGAAGTTGCGGAACATCGCCTCGAAGCGCTCCCACAGGCCCTCGCGGACGACCGCGTCGAGGCTCTGCCGGTTGTAGTCCACCACCCACCAGGTGTTCCGGAGGCCGTGCTTCCAGCCCTCGATCAGCGCCTCGTAGATGTTGCCCTCGTCCATCTCGGCATCGCCGATGAGGGCGACCATGCGTCCCTCCGGCCGGTCGAGGCCCCAGCCGTGGGCGCGCACATAGTCCTGCGCCAGCGAGGAGAACAGTGTCTGGGCGACGCCCAGCCCAACCGAGCCAGTGGAGAAATCGACGTCGTCGATGTCCTTGGTGCGCGAGGGATAGCTCTGCGCGCCCTTGTAGCCACGGAAATTCTCCAGATTCTCCCGCGTCTGGTGGCCGAGCAGGTACTGGATGGCGTGGAAGTTCGGGCTCGCATGCGGTTTCACCGCCACCCGGTCCTCGGGGCGCAGCACCGCGAAGTAGAGCGCCGTCATGATGGTGGCGAGCGAGGCGGAGGAGGCCTGGTGGCCGCCGACCTTCAGCCCGTCGCGGTTGTCACGCACATGGTTGGCGTTGTGGATCGTCCAGGAGGCGAGCCAGAGGATCTTCTTCTCCAGCGCGGCGAGCATCGCGAGGCGGTCGGCAGTGGCGCGGTCGGTCATCGAGGGGGCATCCCGGCAAGGTCGCGCGATCTTGCCAAAGGTGGCATGCAGGCTCCTGCCAAAGATCGTCTGACAGCGACGACACAATTGGCATGATCTGCTACGATAGTGATCTCCTGTAGTGGAAGATGCTCATGTCCCGGCTCGACGCCATCGATCTCCGCATCCTCTCCGAACTCCAGCGCGACGGCCGGATGACCAACCAGGCGCTTGCGGACCGCATCGGCCTCTCGCCCACGCCCTGTCTCAGGCGCGTGCGGCGGCTGGAGGAGGAGGGCATCATCGGCGGTTATGTCGCCGTCGTCGACCAGCGCGCCGTCGACCTGCCGGTGAGCGTCTTCATCTCCATCAAGCTGGAGCGCCAGCGGGAGGAGGATCTCGACCGCTTCGCCGAGGCCGTGTCGCGCTGGCCCGAGGTGATGGAGTGCTACCTGATGACCGGCCAGCGCGACTATCTGATGCGCGTCGTCTGCGCCGACCTGCCGGCCTATGAGCGTTTCCTCAAGGCCAAGCTGACGCGGCTCGACGGCATCGCGTCGATCGAATCGAGCTTCGCGCTCGGCCAGGTCAAACACACGAATGTGTTGCCGATCAGCTGACCGGCTCCGCCCCGCGCAGCGTCATGCGCCTTTGACAGACGGGGGCGAGCCACTACCCTCGCCCGGTCTGTCCAGTGAGGTCTCACCCATGCCGCGCCTGTCCCGCCGCACCGTCCTGACGATGGCCGCCGCCTCGGCCGGCGCCGGCCTGCTTAGCCCTCGCGCCTGGGCGCAGACGGCCGGCGAGAGCCACGGCCTCTCCTATTTCGGCGACCTGAAATACCCGGCCGGCTTCGCGCATTTCGACTACGTCAATCCGCAGGCGCCGAAGGGCGGCACCTTCGTCCACACCGCGTCCAGCTGGGCCTTCAACCAGAACCCGACGACCTTCAACACCATGAACACGCTGGTGCTGCGCGGCGACGCGCCGCCGGGCCTCGACGGCATCTTCGCCAGCCTCATGACCGGCGGCGGCGACGAGCCCGATTCCATGTACGGCCTCGTGGCGGAGAAGGTCGCCATCGCCGAGGACGGCCTCGTCTACCGTTTCACGCTGCGCGACATCGCGACCTTCCACGACGGTTCCCCCATCACCGCCGAGGATGTCGCCTGGTCGATCATGACGCTGAAGGAGAAGGGCCACCCGCTGCTGCGGGTCGTGCTGCGCGACGTCGCCGGCGCCAGCGCCGAGAGCGCGAAAGTCGTTGCGGTGACCTTTGCGAAGGGCCGCTCCCGCTCGCTGCCGCTCACCGTCGCCGGCCTGCCGATCCTGTCGAAGGCCTGGTACGCCAACCGCGACTTCGAGGCCTCCACCATGGACGTGCCGCTGGGATCGGCGGCCTACAAGGTCGGCCGCTTCGAGGCGGGCCGCTTCATCGAGTACGACCGTGTCAGGGACTGGTGGGGCGAGAAGCTTCCCGTCGCGGTCGGCCAGAACAACTTCGACACCCTCCGCGTCGAGTTCTTCCGCGACAGGGATGTGGCCTTCGAGGCCTTCAAGAGCCGCACCTACACCTTCCGCGAGGAGTTCACCTCGCGGGCCTGGGCGACGCAGTACGACTTCCCGGCCGCCCGCGACGGCCGGGTGGTGCGCCGCGAGGTGCCGGACGAGACGCCGTCGGGCGCCCAGGGCTGGTTCATCAACACCCGTCGCGAGAAGTTCGCCCATCCGAAGCTGCGCGAGGCGATCGGCCTCGCCTTCGACTTCGAATGGACGAACAAGAACGTCATGTTCGACAGCTACAGGCGCACCCATTCCTTCTTCCAGAACTCGCCGATGATGGCGGTGGGCAAGCCCTCGGCCGAGGAGCTCGCCATTCTCGAGCCCTTCCGCGGCAAGGTGCCGGACGAGGTCTTCGGCGACCCCTATGTTCCGCCGGTCTCCAACGGCTCCGGCCAGGACCGCAACCTGCTGCGCCGCGCCACGCAGTTGCTGCGCGAGGCCGGTTTCATCCTGAAGGACAACCGCCTGCTCGACGCCGCCGGCAAGCCGATGACGGTGGAGTTCCTCGACTTCGACAACTCGCTGGAGCGCCACACCCAGCCTTTCGTCGCCAATCTGAAGCGCCTCGGCATCGAGGCCGCCATCCGCCGGGTGGATTCGGCGCAGTACCAGTCGCGGCTGAAGGACTACGACTTCGATCTCACCATCCGCCGCTACACGCTCTCGCTCACCCCCGGCGAATCGCTGCGCACGTTCTTCGGCTCGGAGAGCGGCCGGCAGCCAGGCTCGCAGAACCTCGCCGGCATCGCCGATCCCGTCATCGACGCGCTGATCCAGAAGATCCTCGCCGTCAACACCCGCCCCGAGCTGACGACGCTGTGCCTGTGCCTCGACCGGGTGCTGCGCGCCGGCCGCTACTGGGTGCCCAACTGGTACAAGGCCTCGCACTGGATGGCCTATTGGGACCAGTTCGGTTTCCCCGAGCGCAAGCCGAGATATTCCCGCGGCGTGCCCTCCACCTGGTGGTTCGATCCGGCCAAGGCGGCGCGCATCGAGCGGGGCTGACGCGCGTTGCGCTACTCGTGGCGCAGCGCCTCGATGGGGTTGAGCCTTGCTGCCCGGCGGGCCGGGAAGAAGCCGAAGACGATGCCCACCAGCGCCGAGAACAGGAAGGCGACGGCGACGATGCGCCCGTCGACGATGAAGGGCACGTCGAGGAAGATCGCCGCGACATAGGCGAGCGTCAGCCCGAGGACGATGCCGACGATGCCGCCGAACAGCGACAGCGCCACGGCCTCGATGAGGAACTGCGACAGCACCTGCCACTCCAGTGCGCCGATGGCGAGGCGGACGCCGATCTCGCGCGTGCGCTCGGTCACCGAGACCAGCATGATGTTCATGATGCCGATGCCGCCAACGAGGAGGCTGACCGCCGCCACCGCGCCGAGCAGCGCCGTCAGCATGGTGGTGGTGCCGGCGGCGGTCTGGGCCATCTGCCGCATGTCGCGCACGGTGAAATCGTCCTCGCGGCCCGGCGCGATGTTGCGCCGCTCGCGCAGGAGTCGCTCGATGTCGGCCTGGACGCGCTGGGTATCGACGCCGTCGCGGGCCGAGACGGCGATGCGCGGCACGTCGGTGTTGCCGGCCAGCCGCCGCTGGAACATGCGCAGCGGCACCAGCACCACGTCGTCCTGGTCCATGCCGAAGCTGCTCTGGCCTTTGGATTCCAGTACGCCGATGACCTCGCAGGAGACGCCGGCGACGCGGATGTTGCGCTCCAGCGGGCTCAGGGGGCCGAAGAGCCGGTCGCGCACCGTCTTGCCGAGGATGCAGGCGGCCCGGCCGGCGCGGATGTCGCTCTCGACGAAGGGCCGCCCCGCCACCAGCGGCCAGTCCTGGGCGATGAAGAAGGCCTCGTCCGTGCCGTTGACCGTGGTGATGCGGCTTTCGGTGCCGTGGATGACGGTGACGGACTTCTGCGCCAGCGGCGCCACCGCTCTCAGGCCGCCGACCTGGGTCTTGATCGCCTCGACGTCGCGGATGGTGAAGGCGCGGGCGTCGGAACTGGCCCGGCCCGGCCCCATCTGGCCGCGATTGACGTGCAGCAGGTTGGTGCCGAGCTTCGACAGCTCCTCGGTGACGCGCGCCGTCGTGCCATTGCCGATGGTCACCATGGCGATGACCGCGCCGACGCCGATGACGATGCCGAGCACGGTGAGGAAGGAGCGCAGCGCGTTGCGCATGATGGCGCGGAGCGCCAGCTTGACCGACTCCAGGAACATCAGGCGGCCTCCTCGCGCTGGCGGTCGCTGTCGACCCGTCCGTCGACGAAGCGGATGACGCGGCGGGCATAGGCGGCGATGTCGTCCTCATGCGTGACCATGACGACGGTGATCCGCTGGTCGCGGTTGAGGCTGGTGACCAGCTCCATGATCTCCCGGCTGGTGCGGCTGTCGAGGTTGCCGGTCGGCTCGTCGGCGAGCAGCAGGGCCGGATTGGTGACGATAGCGCGGGCGATGGCGACTCGCTGCTGCTGGCCGCCCGACAACTCGCCCGAGCTGTGGTTCTCGCGGCCCTTCAGCCCGACCCGGTCGAGCGCGTCGAGCGCCAGCGCCCGGCGCTCCGACAGCGGCGAGCCGCGGTAGATCAGCGGCAGCTCGACCTTCTCCAGCGCCGTTGTGCGGGCCAGCAGGTTGAAATGCTGGAAGACGAAGCCGATGAGATTGCGGCGGATCAGGGCACGCTGGTTGCGCGCCATCTGCCCGACCTCCACCCCCTGGAACAGGTAGTCGCCGGAGCTCGGCGTATCGAGGCAGCCGATGATGTTCATGGCGGTCGACTTGCCGGAGCCGGACGGGCCCATGATGGCGACGAACTCGCCTTCCGCGATGGAGAGGCTGACGTCGTCCAGCGCATGCACGGCCACCTCGCCCTCGCCATAGACCTTGCTGATCCGGTCGAGGGCGATCAGCGGCGGAGGGCTGGCGGCCGGCGCCGTCACCGGCCTGGCCCCACCTGGTCGACGATGAGCGCCTGCCCCTCGGTCAGCCGGCCCTCGCGGACCTCGGTGCGCCGCCCGTCGCTGACCCCGATGACGACCGGGATCGCCTGCGGGCCGTCCGGACCTTCGATCCAGACCACCCGGTTCGGCCCGGTCGGGTCGCGCGGGCTGGTGCGGCGCGGCGGCGGTCCGGGCATGAGGCGCGAGAGGAAGCCGCGCTGGTCCCGCTGCGTCGTCGGCGGCCTGTAGCGGAGCGCCGCATTGGGGATCAGCAGCGCGTTGGGCACCTCGCTGGTGCGGATCTCGGCGGTGGCGGTCATGCCCGGGCGCAGCAGCAGTTCGGAATTGTCGATCGCCAGGATCGCCTTGTAGGTGACGACGCCCTGGATAGTCTCCGAGGCGAAGCGCACGTCCTTGATCGTCGCGGGAAACTTCCGGTCGGAGAAGGCGTCCACCGAGAAGGTCGCGGCCTGCCCCGGCCGCACCTTGCCGACATCGGCTTCGTCCACGTCGATCTGCAGCTCCATCTGCCGAAGGTCCTCGGCGATGGAGAACATGACCGGCGCCTGCATGGTGGCGACCACGGTCTGGCCGGGATCGACATTGCGCCTGAGCACCACGCCGTTGATGGGGGAGCGGACCACTGCCTTGGCGAGGTTGGTCTCGTTCAGCCGGAGCTCGGCCTCGGCCGCGCCAACATCGGCCTGGGCGCTGCTCAGCGCCGCCACGGCCCGGTCATAGGCGGCCTGGGCCACGTCGAGGTCATGGGCCGAAGCGATGGCGCGCTGCGCCAGGGTCCGCTTGCGGGTGAGTTCCCGTTCGTTCTGCAGGATGGTCGCCAGCGCCTCGGCGACGCGCGCCTTGGCGGCCGCGAGTTTCGCCCGCGAGTTGTCGACCGTCGCGTTCAGCTTGTCGGTGTCGATCTCGGCCAGCACCTGGCCGACGGTGACCGGCGAATTGAAGTCGACCAGCACGCGGCGGATCATCCCGCTGATCTCGCTGGAGACGTCCACCTTCTTCGTCGGCTGGACCGATCCGGTGGCGGTGACGAGCACCACCAGCGTGCCGCGCGTCGCTGGCTCGGTGACGTAGCGGACGGCATTGCCCGCGCCGCGCAGCGACCCGAACCCGGCGAGACCGGCGAGAGCCACAGCGCCGATCGCGAGGAGGGAGAGGCCCCAGAGGCGCAACCGGGCAAAGCGCCCGCCCGTGCGTGTTCCGAGGACCGCTTGGATGTCCGGCCGGCCGGGTGTGGTCATCGCGTTCCTCGGAATCGAAGGCGGGCGCCCGGCACCGGGCGATCTCCTCGCCGCCTGCCCTGCCGCGGCGGCGTGGCATGCACCGCGCAACCCGCCCTTCTCACTTGTGTCTCGCTAGCATTCCGCGCGCCGGCAGCCGTTGATCGAGAACAAAGCCCGCTCCTGATCGGCCGATGCTATCTTGCGTCACGCGGCCGGCTGGGTCCTCATGGCGTCATGCCTGTCGCCCTGTCGGGGCGCGCCACGAACGGATCGCTGGAGGAGCTGCCATGCCGAGACCCCGTCGCCTGTCCCGCGCCCGCCCGGGCGCCTGGGTGGCCGCCGTCCTCGTGGCTGCCGCCGGCCTTGCCGCCGGCGACGCCGCGGCCGCCAATATCCAGCGCGGCCAGACGCTGGCGCGCACCTATTGCGCCAGCTGCCACGCCATCGACCGCACCTCGCCGAGCCCTCTGACCATCGCTCCGCCCTTCCGCGACCTGCACCGCAACTATGCGGTGGAGAACCTCTCCGAGGCCCTGGCCGAGGGCATCATGACCGGCCACCCCTCCATGCCGCAGTTCCGCTTCGACCCCGACCAGATCGAGGACTTCATCACCTTCCTGAAGAG
>CAZPMD010000127.1:0-11199 GCA_964587395.1 uncultured Hyphomicrobiales bacterium | reverse complement strand
TGCCGGGAGGCAGATGGGAATCCCACCAGCCCGTTTATGGGTTTTCGCCCTAGGATCAGCGCTCGTAGCCGTCCGCCACCAGCCTGTCGAGCAGCCTGACCCCCCAGCCCGCACCCCAGGAGCGGTTGAGGTCGCCCTTGGTCGAGTTCATCGCCGTGCCGGCGACGTCGAGGTGGGCCCATGGCGTGTCGCCGACGAATCGCTGCAGGAACTGCGCCGCGGTGATGGCACCGCCATAGCGCCCCCCGGCGTTCTTCATGTCGGCGAACTGGCTGTCCATCAGCTTGTCGTATTCGGGGGTCAGCGGCATGCGCCAGACCTTCTCGCCGGTGGCGAGCCCGGCTTCGGTGAGCCCCTTTGCGAGATCGTCATTGTTGGAGAACAGGCCGGCATGTTCCTGGCCGAGGGCCACCATGATGGCGCCGGTGAGGGTCGCAAGGTTCACCATGGCCTTCGGCTTGAAGCGGTCCTTGGCGTACCAGAGGATGTCCGCCAGCACGAGACGCCCTTCCGCGTCGGTGTTGATCATCTCGATGGTCTGGCCGGACATGGAGGTGAGGATGTCACCGGGCCGATAGGCATTGCCGTCCGGCATGTTCTCCACGAGGCCGATGATGCCGACCGCGTTGACCCGCGCCTTGCGGGCGGCCAGTGCATGCATGGCGCCGACGACGGCGGCGGCCCCGCCCATGTCGCCCTTCATATCCTGCATGCCCTCGCCGGGCTTCAGGGAAATGCCGCCGGAATCGAAGGAAACACCCTTGCCGACGAGGCAGACCGGCGCCTCGCCATCCTTGCCGCCGTCCCAGCGCATGACGACGACCTGACTGTCGCGCGCCGAGCCCTGCCCAACGGCCAGCAGCGCGCCCATGCCGAGCTTCTTCATCTCCTTCTCGCCGAGGATCTCGACATCGACGCCGAGCCGCGACAGCGCCGCCGCGCGCTTGGCGAATTCGACCGGGAACAGCACGTTTGGCGGCTCGTTGACGAGGTCGCGGGCGAGATCGACGCCGTCGGCGACCGCCTCGCGCGCCTTGAACGCCTTGCGGGCTGCCTTCTCGTCGGCGACGAGCAGCGTCACGGAGCGCTTCTTCGGGCCCTCCTCGCCATCCTTCTTCTTCGTCTTGTAGCGGTCGAAGGCATAGAAGCGCAGGCGCAGCCCGAGCGCGACGTCCGCGGCCTGCTCGGCCGAGAGCGGTCCCGCCACCGTCTCCAGGATCACCGAGGCTTCTGTTGCGGCATCCGGCAGGCGGGCGCAGATGGCGCCGCCGAGCTTGATGACGTCGAGTTCCTTCCACTCTGCCGGCTTGCCGACGCCGGCCGCCAGGATGCGCGGGGCCGAGACCTTCTCCGGTGCCAGGATGTCGAGGAAGGCACCCGTCTTGCCCTTGAAGCCGTCCTCACCGGCGGCGCGCTCGAACAGGCCCTTCGCCGGAGCGAGCAGGGCGGCGGCCGTCTTCGGCAGGGCAAGGTCGGTCCCGACCAGCGCGACGACGAGGCCGTTCGCATGCGACGAGAGGGGGGCGAAGCTGATCTTGAGGCTGTCTGGCATGGGGCAAACTTGCTTCGGGAGAGAATCGGGCACAAGGCCCTGACAGATCACACTAACGCGACGTTGTGGCCCGGGGGAGACGCCTCCGCGGGAATCGGCATTGCGGAGCGCGGCGACCTTGCCGCCGCCACGATACGCTTCTAACCCTTGAGCCCTGACACAAGCGCGGGTTGGCGGACCCTGCACCAGCATGAGCCGGGAATGGGATCCCTCGAACGCTACATCTTCCGGCAGGCCGCCCTCGCCTTCGTGGCGGGACTGTTCATTCTGACCCTGGTGGTGTGGATCACCCAGGTGCTGCGGCAGCTCGACCTTGTGACCAACAGCGGCCAGACCATCGCGCTGTTCTTCCTGATGACCAGTCTCGGCATCCCGGTTCTCGTCGCGCTCATCGCACCGATCGCCCTGTTCATCGCCATCGTGCAGACGCTGAACAAGCTCAACGGCGACTCCGAACTCATCGTCATGTCGGCGGCCGGCCTTTCGCCGGCGCGGCTCGCCCGTCCGCTGTTGATCCTCACGGTCCTGGTCATGGCGATGGTCGGGACGCTGTCGCTGTGGCTGACCCCGTCCTCCATCCGTCACTTCCGCCTGCTGCTGACCCAGGTCCAGGCCAACCTGCTCACCGCCATTGTGCGGCCGGGCCAGTTCACCCAGGCCGACCGCGGTCTCACTTTCCACATCCGCGACCGTGCTCCCGGCGGGGTGCTGCTCGGAATCGTGGTCTCGGATGTCCGCGATCCGCAGGTGCACATGACCTATGTCGCCGAGCGCGGCGTCATCACCGAACAGCCGCAGGGCACCTTCTTCGTGCTGGAGAACGGCAACCTGCAGCGTCGCGAGACGCGAGAGGGCACGACCTCCATCGTCGTCTTCGACCGCTACGCCTTCGACCTGTCGCAGCTCACCCAGGCGGCCGAAACGATTTATAGACCATCTGAGCGCTACACATCGGAGCTCATGAACCCCGACCCTGCCGATCCGATGCTGGAGCGGTGGCGTGGGCGGTTCCGTCAGGAGCTGCACGACCGTTTCGCCGCGCCGCTCTACCCACTGGCCATGATGTGTATTGCGTTCGCCATGCTGGGACAGGCCCGTACGACGCGGCAGAGCCGCGGTGCCGCGGTCGCGGGAGCGATCGGGCTGATGGCCGCCATCAGGGGCGGCGGTTTCGCCGTGTCCGGCCTCGTGGCCGCGCGCCCTGCGGCGGTGCCGCTTGTCTATCTGCTGCCGCTGGCGACGATCGGCATCTTCGGCGCAATCTCCCTCGGCCTGCTCAAGCCGCGAGCACCCGCTGCGCTGACCAGGCTGTCCAACGATATCAGCGAACGTCTGACCCGCCTCGTCGCCGCCCGCAGCGCGGCGGGAGGAAACGCCTGATGGTGTCGACCTTCTCCCGTTACATGACGCGGAAGTTCCTGGCTGCCGTCGGCGGCACCTTCCTCGGCACGTTCGGGCTTGTGCTGATCGTCGATTTCGTCGAGCAACTCCGGCGCGTCGAGGATGCGAGCCGTGCTCCGGCCCATCTCGTCGCCCTGCTGACGCTGTACCGGGTCCCCGCCTTCATCGAGATCGTGCTGCCCTTCGCGGTGCTGGTCGGAGCGATGCTGTGCTTCCTCGGCCTGTCGCGGAAGCTGGAACTGGTGGTCGCCCGCGCGGCGGGGCTCTCGGCCTGGCAGTTTCTCGCCCCGGCGGTGATCGTCGCCCTGTTGCTCGGCGTCTTTGCGGCGACTGTCTACAATCCCGTCGCGTCGGATTTCCGCGAGAGGAGCTTCCGGCTGGAATCGGCGCTGTTCGGACGCGCCCTCTATTCCGAGGCGCGAACCAACTTCTGGCTGCGACAGGCGACACCGACGGGCCAGGCGGTCATCAACGCCGCCTCCGCCACCGATCGCGGCCAGCGGCTCACCGGCATCAGCGTTCTGGTCTATGCGACCGACGGCCAGTTCAAGGAACGGATCGACGCGGAGACGGCGGAGCTCGGCAATGGTCACTGGCTCCTGCACAAGGCCCGCGTGACGCCGGTGGGCAGCGAGCCGGTCAGGCACCAGACCTATCGCCTGACGACCGAACTGACGGCCGAGCAGGTGCGGCAGAGCTTCGTCATGCCCGAACAGGTGTCGTTCTGGGAGCTGCCGCAGTTCATCGAACTGGCGCGCAAATCCGGCCTGCCGGCTGCCCGTTTCGAGCTCCAGTACCAGCTTTTGCTGGCAAGACCCCTGCTTCTGGTCGCGATGGTTCTGGTCGCGGCCGCGGCGACGCTGCGCTTCGCCCGCCTCGGCGGCCTGGGCAAGACGATTCTGGGTGGCGTGGTCGCCGGATTTTTGCTTTACGTGGGGTCCGAACTCGCCGGCAATCTGGGACGCTCGAATCTCGTGCCCCCGGTCCTTGCCGCGTGGTCGCCTGCATTTATCGGTGCGTTGATGGGTTTCATGGTTCTACTGAAGCAGGAGGACGGCTGATGCTTCGCGCAGCAAGCCGCCTGACGGCTTCTCCGGCCCGAATCGCCCGCTTTGCCCTGACCGCGACTGCCAGCCTGCTGGCCCTGGTCGTCGCGTCGGGCGGGCTTGCGCCCGCGCGCGCCCAGTCGCCGAACGATCCGACCGAGCAACGGCTCTACATCGGCGATCCCACGCAGATCCAGAACCAGCCTGCCGTCCGCGGCCCGGCCAGCGTGACGTCGCCGCTGCCGACCCCCGGACAGACCTTCTCGACGACGCCCCGCGGCACGCCGATGCAGGTGAATGCCGGCCAACTCGTCTATGACGAGCGGACCAACCGCGTCTCGGCGCGCGGCAACGTGCAGGTCTACTACGACGGGCGCACCATCGAGGCCGATGTCGTCACCTATGACCGGCAGTCGAACCGCGTCAGGGCCACCGGCAACGTCCGCGTCACGGATCCCTCGGGCACCATCGCCCACGCGCAGGACATGGAATTCGACCAGCAGTTCACCAATGGCTTCATCCGCTCGCTTAACATCGAGACGACGGACCGGCGCTTCATCGGCGCGGCCAATGTCACGCGCGAGAACGGCGACACCACGATCTTCGACCGCGCCGCCTATACGGCCTGCGATTCCTGCCGGGCGGACCAGACGCGGCCGCCGACCTGGGTCATCAAGTCGAAGCGCATCATCCATCGCGAGTCCGAGCGCACGATCTATTTCGAGGATTCACGCTTCGAGATGTTCGGCCTGCCGGTGGCCTACATCCCGCGGATGTGGGCGCCGGATCCGACGGTGCGCAAGGCGTCGGGCCTGCTCATGCCGGGGATCGCCGGCTCCAACCGCACCGGCATCGGCTTCGAGGTTCCCTATTTCTGGAACATCCAGCCCAACTATGACCTGCTGATCGCGCCGCGCTACTATCTGCGCCAGGGCTTCATGCCGATCGTCGAGTGGCGGCACGGGTTCGAGAGCGGCTACTATACGATCCGCGCGGCGGGCATTCGGCAGAGCGACCCTTCGGTTTTCTCCTTTTCAGATGGAAGACCGGAAGTCGGCAACCGCGAGTTCCGCGGCATCCTTCACACCACAGGTGTTTTCCGCATCAACGAGCGCTGGTCGGTGGGCTGGGATCTCAATCTCATGTCCGACACGGCCTTCCTGCGCGACTATTCACTGTCGCTGCCGGGCCAGACGGAGGCCAATTCCCGCCTGTTCCTGCGGGGACAGGGGCCGCGCAGCTGGTTCGACCTGTCGGCGACGCGCTATGTCGGCATCACGGCGACGGATACCGACAACAAGATCCTGCCGACCACCCACCCGGTGCTCGACTATTTCAAGGTCATGGACCAGTCAGTGGTCGGCGGCGAGCTGTCATGGCGCACGAGCGTCGTCAGCCTGACGCGCGAAGCCGCGGATGTCTCTAGGCGCAATCAGCTCGACGCCATAGTCATCTGTGATCGAACCAACGCCGCAACTGTGTTGCCTTCCAACTGCCTCGTAAATGGCATCGACGGCATGTACTCCCGCGCCTCGGCCGAGGTGGCCTGGCGCCGGCGGGTCATCGACTCGATGGGCCAGGTCTGGGAGCCCTTCGCTTCGGTACGTGGCGATGTGACCTACTACCGCCTGAAGGACAATGCCGCGGTTCTCGGCTCCTTCGACCGCCTGGCCCAGGACAATCGCACTCTGACCCGCGTCATGCCGGTCGTCGGCATGACCTATCGCTATCCGTGGATCGCTGCGAACGCCTATGGCACCACCACCGTGGAGCCGGTCGTCCAGTTCATCGCGCGTCCGAACGAGACGAATGTCGGCCATATCCCGAACGAGGATTCGCAGAGCCTCGTCTTCGACGATTCCAACCTGTTCCAGGTCAACAAGTTCTCCGGCTGGGACCGGGTCGAGGGCGGCGGCCGCCTGAACTTCGGCCTGAACCTCACCCACCGCTTCACCAACGGCTCGTCCTTCAACGTCCTGTTCGGACAGTCACGGCACCTCTTCGGCGTCAACTCGTTCTCGGACGGCGCGCTCTATGACGCCTCCAGCACGGGCGCCAATTCGGGCCTCGACAAGCCGCGCTCCGACTATGTCGCCCGCTTCCAGTACCAGCTCGACCGCAACTTCCGCTTCTCGGCCCGCGGCCGTTTCGACGAGGGCTCCTTCGCCCTGCAGCGCGGCGAACTCGACGCGACGGGCCGGTTCGGCAATGTGGCGCTGACCGGTACCTTCGGCTATCTCGCTGCTCAGCCAGTTCTCGGATACGCGGTGCCGCGCAGTGCCATCGGTGCCGGCCTGTCCTACACGATGGCGAAGAACTGGACGGTCTATGGCGCCGCACGCTTCGCCTTCCAGCGGCAGAACCTTCTGGCCAACAGCATCAACCTGCTGCCGCTCGAGGAGCGCAACAAGGTGGAGAGCCTGCTCGTCGGCGTGAACTATCTCGACGACGCCATGCAGCTCGGCTTCTACTATTCCCGCGACTTCGCGGCCGAGGTGGTGACCCTGAACAATGCTTCGACCACGCGCGACGTGCACCGCTTCATGTTCCGGTTCAACCTGCGCACCATCGGCGAGCTGACGCTCTCGCAGAACGTCTCGAACTGGTTCAACCCGCCCTCTCAATGAGCCCCCTGCCCTGATTGCGCCACCCTCGTGAGCGAGGGAGCAGGCTTGGCATTCAAAACAGTCCCAAGGAGGCGCCACCATGGTTCCCGTGCGACCCTTGTCCGTCGCTGCCCTCGTCGTCGCCCTCGTCGGCGGCGGCCTTGCCGCGTCGACCGCCGCCAATGCCCAGGAAGGCCGGGTGATCGCCAGCGTCGCCGGCGTTCCGATCACCAGCTTCGACATTCCACAGCGCCAGCGCCTGCTGCAGTTGCGCGAGGGACGGCCGCATTCGGCCGAGCAGGCCCTGCAGGACCTGATCAACGACCGCATCAAGTTCGCGGAGGCGCGCCGCTTCCGCGTCGAGGCCAACGAGCAGCAGGTCGCCGCAGCCTATGCCCAGGTGGCCCAGCGTTCGGGCATCGACCCCCGAGGCTTCGATCAGGTTCTACGCGCGCAGGGCATCGAGCCGCGCGTCTACATGGGCAAGCTGCGCGCCGACCTGTCGTGGTCGAACCTGATCGGTGCGCGTTACGGCCGCACCATCTTCATCACCGACACGCAGCTTGTCGACGCGCTGGCGCGCCGGCAGGGGAACACCCGCCCGTCGAACTACGTGCTGCGCCCCATCGTGCTGCTCGTGCCCGCCACAGCTCCGGCCGCGCAGGTTCAGCGCCGCATGGCGGAGGCGAATGCGCTGCGCGGACGCTTCTCCAGCTGTGCCACCGACCTCGAGCAGGTGAGCCGCATACCCGACGCCGCCATCCGCGAGCAGTTCCGACGCCTGAGCACCGACCTCAGCCCGGCCTTCCAGCAGGTGCTGAACCAGACCGCGGTCGGCAAGCTGACGCCGCCGAGCCGCACCCAGCAGGGCATCGAGATGATCGCCGTCTGCTCCAAGGAAGAGGCCAGCACCAGCGATACCGCGGCCCGCAACCAGGTGCGGGAGGAGATGACGACGGCCGAGATGAAGCGGATTTCCGAGGCCTATCTCGCCAGGTTGCGCCAGACCACGTCGATCAACTACAGCGACGGCCGCGCCGCTCCCCGGCGCTGAGCCGAACACCATGATGCTGCCCATCGCCATCTCCATGGGGGAACCGGCCGGGATCGGGCCGGACGTTGCCCTCACGGCCTGGCGCGACAGGCGCGAGAACGGACTACCGCCCTTCTACGTCATCGGCGATGCGGGACTGATGGAGCTCAGGGCCGCGCGTCTCGGCATCGGCGTTCCCGTGGTTCCCTGCCTGCCGGAAGAGGCGAACGAGACCTTCCCCTATGGCCTGCCGGTTCTCGACATCGGCGACGGGATCGCGGACCAGCCCGGCGAACCGACACCGGAGACCGGCCTCGTCGTCATCGAGGCCATCCGCGCCGGCGTCGATCACATCCGCTCGGGCCGGGCCCGGGCCATCGTCACGGCGCCGATCTCCAAGGCCGTGCTCGCGGCTGCCGGCTTCCAGCATCCCGGCCACACGGAATTCCTCGGCGAACTGGCGCGCCCGTTCCGGGTCGGCCCTGTCCGTCCCGTCATGATGATTTGGAGCGAGACGCTCGCTGTCGTGCCGGTGACCATCCACATACCGATTTCAGAGGTGCCCGGGCGCCTCACGACCAGCCTCATCGTCGAGACGGGGGCCGTGGTCGCCCATGACCTCGCGACGAAATTCGGTATCGAAAGGCCGAGGCTCGCCGTCTGCGGCCTCAACCCGCATGCGGGAGAGAACGGGCTGATCGGCCTGGAGGACCAGGAGGTGGTCGCTCCGGCCGTCGCCGAACTGAACCGCATCGGCATCGCCGCCACCGGCCCGCATCCGGCCGATACGCTGTTTCATCCCGAAGCGCGGACCGGCTACGACGCGGTGCTCGGCATGTATCACGATCAGGTTCTGGCGCCGATCAAGACCATCGCCTTCGACGAGGGCGTCAACGTCACGCTGGGGCTACCCTTCATCCGCACCTCGCCCGATCACGGGACTGCCTATTCTCTCGCCGGCACCGGCAGGGCGCGACCGACCAGCATGATCCAGTCCATCGCGCTGGCCGGACGGCTGTCGCAGAAGACGCCCGCTTGAGCGCCATCGACACCCTGCCGCCGCTGCGCGAGGTCATCGCCCGCCACGGGCTGATGGCGAAGAAGGCGCTCGGCCAGAACTTCCTGCTCGACCTCAACCTGACCAGCCGCATTGCCCGCGCCTCGGGGCCGCTGGAGGGCGCGACCGTCGTGGAAGTGGGTCCTGGTCCCGGGGGCCTCACCCGTGCCCTGCTGGCGGGCGGCGCGGGCCGCGTCATCGCCATTGAGCGCGACGCGCGCTGCATGCCGGCGCTGGCCGAGGTCTCGGCCGCCTATCCGGGACGGCTGGAGGTCATCGAGGGCGACGCCCTCAAGGTCGACATGGCGGCGCTGACCGGCGGCGCGCCGGCCCGCATCGTCGCCAACCTGCCCTACAATGTCGGCACCTCGCTGCTGACGGGCTGGCTGACCGGAGAGGCCTGGCCGCCCTGGTACCAGTCGCTGACCCTGATGTTCCAGAAGGAGGTGGCGCAGCGCATCGTCGCCGCGCCGGGCAGCGACGCCTACGGCCGGCTCGGCGTGCTCTGCGGCTGGCGGACGGAGGCGAGGATCATGTTCGACGTCGCGCCATCGGCCTTCGTGCCGCCGCCGAAGATCACCTCGTCCGTCGTGCATCTGGTGCCGCGGGCAGAGCCGCTGACCTGTTCGGTGAAGATGCTGGAGCGCGTGACGCTGGCGGCCTTCGGCCAGCGCCGCAAGATGATCCGCCAGAGCCTGAAGGGGCTCGTCAGCGATCCCATGCCGCTGATCGAGGCCGCCGGCCTCGACCCGACCGAGCGGGCGGAGAACCTGACGATCGAGGATTTCTGCCGCCTCGCGCGGCTCGCTGCCGGCTGATCAGACCGGCAGGGCGCCGGCTGCGAGAATACCGTCGAGATCCTGGCCGAGCTCGGCGATCAGCGCCTCGATCTTCGGGCGGCGCCGCTGCTTCAGCCGCTCGGCATGGAGGATGGCGCGCAATTCCATGAAGGCGCGGTCGAGATCGTCGTTGACCAGGATGTAGTCGAAATCGGCCCAGTGGCGAATCTCGTCGCGCGCCGTCTTCAAGCGCTTTAGGATGGCTGCATTTCCGTCGCTGGCACGCCGCTTCAGCCGCGCGATCTGCTCTGACACGGAGGGTGGTAGCAGGAAAACCGTAGCCATATCCTCGCGGACGATGGATGAGAGCTGACGCACACCAGCGACGTCGATGTCGAAGAGGACGTCCTTGCCGGCCGCAAGCGCCTCATCCACTGCTCGGCGCGGCGTACCGTAAAAATTCCCGTGAACCTCCGCCCATTCCAGCAGGTCCCCGGCCTCGCGCATTCGCTCGAAAGCGGACCGATCAATGAAATGATAGTGGATGCCGTCAATCTCATCCTTACGGGGATTGCGGGTCGTCACCGAGACCGAAAGCGCGATCTCCGTCTCCACTTGGAGCAGATGGCGCGTCAGGGTCGACTTTCCCGCCCCGGAGGGCGAGGTGAGGATTAGCATGAGGCCGCGGCGGGCCGTGACGGGGTCGGCCATGGCCTACTCCAGATTCTGGACCTGTTCGCGGAACTGCTCGACCACCGCCTTCAGCGCAAGACCCGTCGCCGTGAGGGTGACGTCATTGGCCTTCGAGCAGAGCGTGTTCGTCTCGCGATTGAATTCCTGCGCCAGGAAGTCGAGCTTGCGCCCGACCGCGCCGCCCTCGGCGATCAGCTTGCCGGCGGCGGCGACATGGGCGTCGAGACGGTCGAGTTCCTCGCGGATATCGGCCTTGGAGGCGACCATCAGCGCCTCCTGATGCAGGCGGTCGGGATCGAAATTGCGTCCGGGCTCGAGAAGGGCTGCGATCTGCTCGGCGATCTTCGCCTTGATGGCCTCGGGCCGGCGGCAGGGGTTGTCCTCGGCCTCGCGCTTCAGCGCCGCGATCTCGGCGAGACGATCGTGCAGGATCGCTCCGAGGGCTGCGCCCTCGCTCCGGCGCATCTCGACGAGGCGGGCCAGCGCCACATCGAGGCCGGCGAGCACGTCGGCGGCCAGCCGCGCCTTCTCCTCTTCGGTCTCTTCCGCCTCGACGATGTCGATGACGCCCCTGATCGCCAGCAGCCCGTCGATCGCCGGGGCGCGCGCGTCGATGCGCTCGGCGACCTGGCGGGCGGCCTCGGCCACCTGCGCCAGAACGGCTTCGTTGATGCGGACCTGCGTGGTCGCGGTCTCGCGCTTCGCCGCCAGCGACGCGAAGACCGAACCGCGGGTGACAGCCGCCGCAACCTTCTGGCGGATCACGGGCTCCGCCGCATCGAGACTCGGCGGCAGCCGCAGCTTGACGTCGAGGCCCTTGGAATTGACCGACTTGATCTCCCAGGCCCAGACGGTGGCACCCGTCACGCCTTCGGTACGGGAAAAACCCGTCATGCTGGACAGGGCCATGGAATCCTCTGGCGCGAGCTGATCCCGCAGGGCGTTACGGCCCGGCCGCGACGAGGTCAAGCGGGGCGAGCCCGGCGCGGCTCAGCGCGTCGCCGGGCGGGGGGTCGCGGCGGCAGGCGGCGG
>CAZPMD010000126.1:5337-11200 GCA_964587395.1 uncultured Hyphomicrobiales bacterium | reverse complement strand
GGTGGGCCAGCGCCTTGTCGGCGAGCGTCGCCTCGCCGGCGAGGGCGGGCTGCGGCGCTTCCGCGAAACCGCCGGAGGGCCCGGTGCCCGAGCCGAGGCCGGCCGTGCCGCGGTTGATGGCGGGATTGAGCAGTTCGGCCAGCGCCGGCCCGAGCGGCTGCAGCTCCGGCCGCGTGGCCTTCGACTTCGGGGCGCTTGATCTGGCGACGCGGGCCGGCTTCGCGGCCGGAGACTTCGGGGCTTTGGGCATGGCGCCAATATGGGCCTGCCGCCCCGGATGGGGAAGGGTTCTGCTGCCGCGCTGCTGACAGCTTCTGGCGGCAGCGACCGTCTTCCCTTCCGCCCCGCGACCGCTAGTCTGCGACGTCGCGAGGGGGGAACCGCATGGCGTCGGATACGAGCGCAATCCTGCAGGCGGCGGCCGAGTGCTTCACCGAACAGGGCTATCACGCCACCAGCATCGACGACGTGGCACGGCGGCTGAAGGCGACGAAGGGGCGGATCTACTACCACTTCGACGTTCACCGCGAGGGCATGCGGCGGCTCTTCGCCGCCGTCGAGCCCGCCATGGAGACGCCCGGCGACGGGCTGGCGGCGCTCTCCGCCATGCTGCGCGCCCATGCGCTGGCGATGATGGACAATCTCGTCTTCGAGACCGTGGTCGCCCAGGGTGTGCAGATGCATCGCTTCGGCGCCACCACCCCTGCGCAGCGCGAGGTGCTGGACGAGCTCATCGCCAGCCGCCACCGGTTCGAGGGGCTGTTCAAGACGGCCACCGCGCGCGGGGTGGCGGACGGCTCGCTCGGCGCGCTCGACGAGTCGGTGGCGGTGAAGTGCATGCTCGGCGCACTGCAGTGGACCGTCATCTGGTACCGGCCCGAGGCTGATCGCGGCCCGAACGGGCGGGTCGCGCTTGCGGCTGAGATGGCCCGCACCCTGCTCGAGGGCCTGAGGGCGCGCTGACCGAAAGGCGCTTGCGCCCGGAAAATTATACTCGGTAGTATGCCTCCGATTTCCTGCCGGTGACGGCTCGGTGTGAAGGGTCGGCGACGATGCGCGTGCTGGTGACAGGCGCAGGCGGGTTTCTCGGGAGGCGGCTCGCGGACGCACTGCTGCGACAGGGGACGCTGTCGGTCGACGGCGCGGCGCGGCCGATCGGTGAGATGGTCCTCGCCGATCGCGGCGCGATGCCGACGACCGGCCATGCGACCATCCGGGTGCGAAGGGAGACAGGCGACCTCGCCGATCCCGCCTTCTGCGCCCGGCTCGCCGCGGAGAGGTTCGACGCCATCTTCCACCTCGCCGCCATGCTGACGCTCGATGCCGAGCGTGATCCGGCCGCGGCCTACGCCACCCACATCGAGCCGGTGCGCCGGCTCATCGCCGGCCCGGGCCGGCCGCGCCTCGTCTTCGCCAGCTCCATCGCGGTCTTCGGCGGGGTGCTGCCCGCCGTGGTGACGGAGGCGCTGCCGCCCGCGCCGCGGACCACCTACGGCACGCACAAGGCGATGGTCGAACTCCTGCTGGCGGATGCGAGCCGGCATGGCGCCGTGGATGCGCGGTCGCTGAGGCTGCCCATCGTGCTGGTGCGCGACGGCGCGCCGACGCCGACCGTCTCGGACATGGTCGCCGCCCTCATCAGGGAGCCGCTGGCCGGGCGCGACGCCACCTGCCCTTTCCTGCCGGACACGCTGCTGCCGGTCATCTCGGCCGGCGCGGTGGTCAGGTCTCTCATCGCGCTGCACGACGTTCCGGAAGCCGCCCTGCCGGCGACCCGGGCCATCAACCTGCCTGCCCTCGGCGTGACGCCGGCGGAGATGGTCGCCGCCGTCGCGCGGAGGGCGGGCGTGGACGCGGCGGCCAGGGTGCGATCAGCACCGGACGCCGCGGTTCAGGCCATCGTCGATGGCTGGCCGCGACGCTTCCTGTCGCTCCACGCCGACCAGCTGGGTCTCGCGCCCGATGCAGACATCGACGCGGTCATCGCCGACCACATCGACCATTCCGCGGAGGTTCGCGATGAGCGCGCCTGAGACCGCACGGGCCGACATCTGCATCATCGGCGCCGGTTCGTCCGGCATGACGGTCGCCAAGGCGCTGAAGGCGCGCGGCCTCGCCTATGACTGCTTCGAGAAGGGCTCCGACATCGGCGGCATGTGGCGCTACCAGAACGACAACGGCCTGTCGTCGGCCTATGCGAGCCTGCACATCGACACCAGCCGCGACAATCTCGGCTATTCCGACTTCCCGATTCCCCCCGACAAGCCCGACTTCCTCTCCCATGCCGAATTCCTGCGGCATCTGGAGGCCTATGCCGACCGCTTCGGACTGCGCGAGGGCGTGCAGTTCCGGACGAGTGTCACGGCGGTCGAGCCGGCAGCGGAGGGACGGTGGACGGTGAGAACCGATACGGGCATCGATCGCACTTACCGCGCTGTGGTCATCGCCAACGGCCATCTGTGGGATCCGCGGCTTCCGGATTTTCCCGGCTCCTTTGCCGGCACGCAGATCCATTCGCATCACTACCGGACCGCCGCCCCCTTCGAGGACAAGGACGTGCTGGTCGTCGGCCTCGGCAATTCGGCGGTGGATATCGCGGTGGACCTCTGCCGGCGCGCCCGCTCGGTGACGATCTCGACGCGGCGCGGCGCCTGGATCATGCCGAAATACCTGATGGGCATTCCCGTCGACCGCTGGTCGGGCTTCCTGTCGCGCAAGCTCCGCCTGCCGACGACCGTGACCCGTTCGATCATGTCACGGCTCATCCGCCTCGCCGTCGGCGACCAGCGGCGCTTCGGGCTGAAGCGGCCCGACCATCCGATGTGGCGCGAGCATGCGACGCTCAGCCAGGAACTGCTGCCCTATATCGGTCACGGCTGGATCACGGTGAAGCCCGACGTCGCACTGCTCGACCGCCAGGTCGTGATCTTCCGCGACGGGTCGCGCCAGCGCTTCGACGCGATCATCCACGCGACCGGCTACCGGACGACGTTTCCCTTTCTGTCGACGGAGATCTTCGACGGCGAGCGCCGGCCTGTGCGGCTGTTCCGCCGCATCCTGCCGCCGGAGCGACCGGGATTGTTCTTCGCCGGGCTGGTGCAGCCGATCGGCCCGACCATCCCGCTGGTGGAGACACAGGCGGTGTGGATTGCCGGCGTTCTGGCGGGGACCGTGAGGGTGCCGGGGAAAGCGGACATGGAACGCGAGATCGACGCCCATGCCGCGGACCAGCGCAGCACCTATGTCGATGCCGAGCGCTATGCTCTCGAGGTCGACTACCGCCGCTACTCCCATGCGCTGAAGGCGGACATCGCGGCGGGCACGGCGGGCCGCTGACAGGTGGAGCGGGTCTTCGGGCCGACACGCGTCGCATCACGAAAAAGGGGCGGAGCCGTCGGCTCCGCCCCAGTTCGTGAGAGGCAATGCGCTGTGGACGGATGTCAGGCGCGCCTGGCGGAGGCACGCTCGACGGCAATGAAGAGCGCCAGGGCGACCACGGCCAGAACCGCGAAGATCACCCAGGGGCTGATGCCCAGCATGGTGTGGAGCTGAACCCGGCCCATGGCGCCGACGGGCAGGATGTTGGCCTTCACCCAGTCGAAGGTCAGGGCGTAGACAATGCCACCGACCAGCATGCCGCCGGCGCCGACGAGGGCGTGCAGGCTGCCGCCGCCGATGGCCGCCAGCGCCGTGCCCGGGCAGTAGCCGTAGAGGACCATGCCGACGCCGAAGAGGGCGGCGCCGAGCGACACGGCGAGGAGGTCGGCCGGCTTGATGTGGAACTTGGCATAGCCGAACTGGACCATGAGGAAGACGCCGACGCCGCCGACGATGATGGCGGTCATCATGATCTTGAGGACGGTGAAGTCCTTGAACAGGAACTGCCGGACGATGGTGTTGTAGTCGGCGACGCGGCCGCGGTGCAGCAGGAAGCCGAAGGCGAAGCCGAAGACGACGGAGAGGACGAGAGCGGCTGTGCCGGTGACGGGAAGGGTCATGTCGGATACCTCGATCAGCGGGCGGTGCGGAACATGGCGAAGGCGGTGGCCGTGCCGGTGGCGAACATGACGGCGAGGAAGACCCAGCCGCTGAGAGCCAGCTGCAGGCCGCCGGAAATGCCGTTGCCGCTGGTGCAGCCATTGGCGAGGCGGGCGCCATACATGGCGACGATGCCGCCGAGGAAGGCGACGGCATAGCGATTCATCGGCGAGGGGCCGAAGCGCTCGCTCCAGACCGTCGGTACCTGCTCGAAGCGGAAGGAGCCGGCGAGCACGGCCGAGCCGAAACCGCCGAGCAGCGTGCCGACGAGAAACAGCGTGCCGTAGTCGAAGCTGAACAGGTTCCTGGCCCAGTAGCTGTTCTTCGCCACCGCCTCGGCACCGAGGATCGGCGTCGCCACGGCACCCGATACCTGGGAGAGGGCGGTGGTGATGCCAAGCGGATTGTTGACGACGAGGAAGACGACCCAGCTCAGCACACCGATGCCGATGCCGACGAGATAGGGAGTCCACTGGATGTTCAGGCCCTCGCGGACGGCCGCTGGGCGATAGTCGAGGGTGTTCTGGAGCGACATGGCGATCTCTTGCGTCCTGGGCGCTGGTGGACCGGCGGTGGTGCCGGAGACCACATCACGGAAAGTCACAACATATGCTAATCTATGAATATGTCAACGCGGGCGGTCGCCCGGCCAGTTGATCCAGAGCATGGCGGGCGCATGCCGTTCGGGTGTCAGGTGGTAGGGTTGACACTAGGGAAGACAGCCATGGCCCTCGAATCCATCGACCTCGATACGGACAGGATCGTCCAGAGCGAGACCGAGGCACCCACCTCCGTACCGTCGGCAGCCGAGCCGGCCGGCGAACCCGAGGGTGCCGCGGCGATTGCCAATGCCGCGGGCGCTGTCGGCGCGGACGAAGCGAAGCCGGCGAAGACCCCGCGCGGGCGCCAGCAGCTGGCCCAGATGAAGCGCGATCCGGCGACCATCCGGCGGCTCTTCGAGAGCGGCGAATATCCCTATGTGACGCGCATGCAGACCAGGCCCTACGAGGCGCACATGGTCGAGTTGCAGCGCGAGCTTCTCAAGGCGCAGCGCTGGATCGAGGAGACCGGAGAGCGGATCGTCGTGCTCTTCGAGGGCCGCGACGCGGCCGGCAAGGGCGGCACGATCAAGCGCTACATGGAGCATCTCAACCCGCGCACAGCGCGCGTGGTGGCGCTCGCCAAGCCGAACGAGCGCGAGCGCACCCAATGGTATTTCCAGCGCTACATCGCACATCTGCCCTCGGCCGGCGAACTCGCCCTGTTCGACCGCTCCTGGTACAACCGCGCCGGCGTCGAGCGCGTCATGGGTTTCTGCTCGCCGACCGACTACCTCGAGTTCATGCGCCAGTGCCCCGATCTCGAGCGGATGCTGACGCGCTCGGGCATCCGCCTGTTCAAGTACTGGTTCTCGGTGTCGCGGGAGGAGCAGCGCCGCCGCTTCGAGGCGCGCGAGACCGACCCGCTGAAGCAGTGGAAGCTGTCGCCCATCGACCGGGCCTCGCTCGACAAATGGGACGCCTACACCGAGGCGAAGGAAGCGATGTTCTTCTACACCGACACCGCCGACGCGCCCTGGACCATCGTCAAGTCGGACGACAAGAAGCGGGCCCGCCTCGCCTGCATGCAGCACTTCCTGTCGTACCTGCCCTACCCCAACAAGGACCTGTCGGTGGCCGTCCAGCCCGACCCGCTGATCGTCGGCTCGACCAGCCATGTCATCGGCCGGGACGGCGGCATTCTCGGCAAGACGGTGCATCCGGAACTGCGCCGCGGCAGCTGACCGGAGCGGGAGACACGGCAAGACGGCGGGGCCGGCCCGCGC
>CAZPMD010000126.1:0-5327 GCA_964587395.1 uncultured Hyphomicrobiales bacterium | reverse complement strand
GATCCGGGCGGGGCGGGTATGACGGAGACGGACATCGTATCCGCTTCTCGCACGCCCCGGAGCCTTGCATGACGACCCTGTCCCGCCGCACCACGCTCGGCCTCATCGCCTCGGGCCTCGCCGCTCCCGCGCTCGCCCAGGCCGACTACCCGAACCGTCCGGTCACCGTCATCGTGCCGCAGGCCGCGGGGGGCGCCAACGACATCATCGGTCGCCTCATCAGCGAGAAGCTGTCGGAGGTCATGGGTCAGCGCTTCGTGGTGGAGAACCGTGCCGGCGCCGGCGGCAATCTCGGCTCGCAGGCCGCCGCGCGCTCGACGCCGGACGGCTACACGCTGCTGGTCACCATCTCGGCCAGCCAGGCGATCAATCCGGCGCTCTACGCCCGTACCGGCTTCGACCCGGTGAAGGACTTCGCGCCGATCTCGATGCTCGGCACGGTGCCGAACGTGCTGGTCGTCCACCCCGCCTTCGAGGCGAAGTCGGTCGCCGACCTCATCCGCATGGCCAAGGAGAAGCCGGGCTCCTACCACTACGCCTCGGCCGGCAACGGCACGCTCAACCACCTGGTCGGCGAGATGCTGAAGTCGCGGGCCGGGATCGACCTGAAGCACATCCCCTATCGCGGCATCGCGCCGGCCCTCTCCGACGTCATCGCCGGCCACGTGCCCATCAGCTTCGCCAATCTTCCCGCGGCGATCAGCCAGATCCAGGCCGGGACGGTGCGCGCCCTCGGCGTCTCGACGCTGAAGCGCAACAGCTTCGTTCCCGACGTCCCGACCATCGCCGAGACCGTTCCTGGCTTCGACGCCGAGCTGTGGATCGCCATCTACGCCATCGCCGGCACGCCCCAGCCGATCATCGACAAGCTGGTCGCCGCCACCCATCGCGCCCTGGCGGCGCCGGACATCAAGGCGAAGTTCGCCCAGCAGGGCGCCGAAGTGGTCACCTCCACCCCGGCGGAACTCGCCGCCAAGCTGGAGGCCGACCTGAAGGTGTGGGCGGAGATCGTGAAGACGTCCGGCGCCCGGATCGAGTGAGCGTGTCCGCCTGCGGCTCCGGTACCTGCTGCACGCGACGGTAACCTGATGGGGCTATCCTCGAGGTCCTGATCGACCTCGAGGCCTGTCGTCATGATGCACTACCCACCGCTCAGCCGGCGGCTCGCGCTCTGCGGACTGGTCGCGGCCACCTTGCCCGCCGCAGCCCAGGCGCCGCCGCGCAGGCTTCCGGACACCGAGACGACGCGAGCTGCTGGTTTGTCGGCCTGGCTGACGGATCCCACCACGCGCTATCCCCATGCGGTCCTCGGCGATGCCATCGAGGCCGGTGGCTTCGCTGTCGAACAGACGGGGCGGCTGTTCCACTTCACCCTGCCGGACGAGGCGGTGTTCGAGGATCGCCGCGTGCGACTGGAGGACCTCGACGGCGACGGCCGTCCCGAGGCGATCATCGTCAAGTCCTATCTGCGGCGCGGCGCGGCACTGGCCGTCTATCGCATAAGTGACACGGGCCTCACCCCGCTGGCGGAAAGCGAACCGATCGGCATCCCGAACCGGTGGCTCAACCCCGTCGGGGTCGCCGACTTCACCGGCGAGGGCCGCCCTCTGGTCGCGGCCGTCATCACCCCGCACATCGCCGGCTCGCTGCGGCTCTACCGGCTGCAGGGCAGCACCCTCGCCGAGGTCGCCCGCCTCGACGGCGTCACCAGTCACGTCATCGGCTCGCGCGACCTCGACCTTGCCCGCATCAGCGACATCGACGGCGACGGGCGGCCGGAGATCGTGCTGCCGGCCCAGGACCGCATGAGCCTGACGGCGGTGAGCTTCGCGGATGGACGTGGGCGACTGGTGGCGAGTGCCGCCGTGCCGAGCCCGATCATCCGGCTCGAGCCGGTGAGCGGCGACCTGGCCGTGGTGCATCTGCAGAACCGCAGCACGGTCGAGATCAGGCTTCGTCCGCGCTGACAGGGACCTTTCCAAACTGTCACGTGAACCGGCCCGGCGCCCGTGATAAACAGGCGCCATGAAGCCGGATTCCGTCTGACCATGCGCCGCTGGCCCCTCTACCTTCTCGTTCTCGCCGCGCTCGGCGGCGGTGCCTGGTGGTTTGCCGGCCCGGGAACGCTCGCCGTCGCCGACCAGCCGGCCTGGCGTCTCGCCAAGGCCGATCGTGGCGATGTCGTCGCCGCCGTGAACGCCACGGGCACCATCAACCCCATCTCGACGGTGGTGGTCGGCTCGCAGGTCTCGGGCCAGGTGCTGGAGATCACCGCCGACCACAATTCGCAGGTCGAGGCCGGACAGGTTCTCGCCCGGCTCGACCCGACGCAGGTCAAGGCCCGCCTCGACGGCGCCCGCGCCGATCTCGCCAATGTGCGCGCCGCCCGCGTGGTCCAGCTCGCCCAGATCGAACAGGCGCGCTCGGAGATCAACAGGGCCGAGGCGGTGCGCCTCGACGCCACCGCCAAGCTGGCGCAGGTCGAGGCGCAACTCGCCGAAGCCGAGCGCAACCTCGCCCGCCAGCGCGAACTCGGCTTGCGTGGCACTGTCGCGCAGGCCGTGATCGACACCGCCCGGGCCAATGCCGAGAGCCAGCGCGCCGGGCGCGATTCGGCCCGCGCGCAGATCGCCTCGGCGGAAGCCTCCAAGCGCTCCATCGAGGCGGCGCTCAGGGTGGCCGAGGCCCAGATCGGCACCATCGAGGCGCAGATCGCCCAGCGCGAGGCGGTCGTGCGGCAGATCGAGGTCGACCTGTCGAACACCGAGATCCGCTCGCCCGTGAAGGGCACGGTCGTGCAACGTTCGGTCGAACTCGGGCAGACGGTGGCCGCCTCGCTGCAGGCGCCGACGCTCTTCCTCGTGGCGCAGGACCTGCGCTCGATGGAGATCTACGCCAATGTCGACGAGGCCGATGTCGGCCGCGTGCGCACCGGGCAGCCCGTCACCTTCACGGTCAACGCCTATCCCGGCCGCGATTTCCGCGGCGAGGTGAAGCTCGTCCGCCTCGGCTCGCAGACGGTGCAGAACGTCGTGATCTACACGGCGGTCATCTCCTTCCAGAACCCGCGCATGGAGCTTCTGCCCGGCATGACGGCGACGCTCCGGATCATCACCGACCGCCGCGAGGGCGTGGTCCGGGTTCCGAACGCGGCGCTGCGCTGGCGACCGGCCGGTTCTGCCGTGGAACGGCCACAGGCTCAGGGTCCGGCCGCCAACCCCTTCGGCCCGCCGACGATGGGCCCCGGCATGGGCCGGGGGCCGGGCGGCGACGGACAGCAGCAGGGCGGGCGCCAGATCGGCGAGTTCGTCGAGACCCTCAAGACCGAGCTCGCCCTCGGGGCGGCGCAGCGCGAGCAGATCGACGCCATCGTCGCCGACGCACGGCCGCAGTTCCGCGCCCTGATGGACCCCTCCATCGAGCGCGGCCAGCGCATCGAGCGCATCCGCACCATCCGCGCCGAAATGGGGCGCCGCATCGAGGCGGTGCTCACCGAGGACCAGCGCAAGGCCTTCGCCGACATTCGCGCCCGGTTCGACGGCAGCCGCGGCGCCGATGGCGGCATGCCCGGCCGCGTCTTCGTCGTCGGCGCCGACGGCAAGCCGCAGGCCGTGACCGTCAGGACCGGCGTTACGGACGGCGCCATGACGCAGATCATCTCCGGCGATCTCGAGCCGGGCCGCGAGCTCATCATCGGCACCGGCCAGCCGCCCGGCGCGGCGCCGGCCGGGCCGCGCGGCTTCCGGATGTTCTGATGCCGCTCATCGCAACGACGGATCTCGCGCGCCACTACACGCTCGGCGACCAGGTGGTCACGGCCCTCGCCGGGGTGTCGGTTGCGGTCGAGGAAGGCGAGTTCGTCGCGGTCATGGGGCCGTCGGGCTCCGGCAAGTCGACCTTCATGAACCTCGTCGGCTGCCTCGACCGGCCGACCGCCGGCCGCTACGTGCTCGACGGCGAGGAGGTCTCCGCCATGTCGGCCGATGCCCTCGCCGACGTGCGCAACCGCAAGATCGGCTTTGTCTTCCAGCAGTTCAACCTGCTCGACCGGCAGGATGCGCTGGCCAATGTGGCGCTGCCGATGGTCTATGCCGGGGTGTCGCGCCGCGAGCGGCGCAGGCGCGCGGAGGAGTCGCTGGCCAAGGTCGGCCTCGCCGAGCGCGTGCACCACCTGCCGACCCAGCTCTCGGGCGGCCAGCAGCAGCGCGTCGCCATCGCCCGGGCGCTCGTCAACAGCCCGAAGGTCCTGCTGGCGGACGAGCCGACCGGCGCCCTCGACAGCCGGACGTCGCTGGAGATCATGGCGCTGTTCCAGGACCTCAACCGGCAGGGCATGACCGTGCTCGTCGTCACCCACGAGCCGGATGTGGCGAGCTTCGCGGGACGGGTGGTGCGGTTCCGCGACGGCCGGGTGCTGTCCGACACGCGGCAGTCGCCGCTGGACGCGGCCAAGGCGCTGCGGGAACTGGTGGACGAGATGGCGTGAGGGGGGGGCGATTGGATCCGTTCTGGGCGCTATGCGAATGGGGCACAGCAACCCATGCCGCCCTCCAACTACTTTCGCGGACCGTCGGTGCTGTCGTCTTGACTGCCAAGAAGGCCTCGGTCTTGGTGGCGCGCTAGTCTGGTAAGCGGCGTTCCCACGCGCTCCCAAAGAATTTTCCGCTTCTCTTCGGGACTCAGTTCCATCCTATCCAATAGGTCGTAGAACTCTTTGAGTGCGCCCACACGCTCCCGTTCTGCCTGTATGCGGAGAATTTCCAACTCAGCCTCAGCACGTTCTTTTTCAGATTTCCATCGCCATTCCTTGTCCTTTTTTCTTTCATGGCGATCTTTCAGATAATCTCTGAGTTGCTGTAATGGATTCAGAGAGCCCATCAATTCGATCCAGCCCGGCGATTGAATTGTAATTCTGCTGATTTCGAGCTGATCAGGTGGATAAACATCTTGGGCTCGCATCTGATCGATTCGAGTTCCGCCGTAGAATAATTCAGGGTCGAAATATCCTATGGGATACGGTCGTAGCCCCCGCAAAGACCGCAGCCACTCCAGTGACGGCAGTTGGTAAATCGAAAGATATGCGATTTCCAGGTCGCTCAAGAACGAATTAAACTCTGATATCGTCGCTCCGCGCTCTAGATTGAGCTTGATTGCCCCTCGCTTGCGTTCGACCATTGCATCGCCTCCGTTGTTACTATGATTCGTCGGCCACCTTTGACTTAACTGCAAGCAATGAGGTCGGCTGTTGTCCTGGCTCCGCACAAAACACGAGGCTAGCGCAATGGTGCTGCCTGCGATTGTCCATTTTCGAACTTGAGCCCGCTTGT